>DASREU010000063.1:0-11096 GCA_035651935.1 Myxococcales bacterium
GCATTGGTCAGCACCAGCGCGCGCGCTCCCAGGACGCCGAGCACGCGGGCCGGAAACGCCACCACCGCCGGGTCGTGGCCCTCGTACCCGTGGATCCGCCCCTGCAGAGCAAGGACTGGAGTCTGTGCGAGCTTTCCATACACCAGCCGGCCCTTGTGACCCGGAACCGTCGCGGGGGGAAAGCCGGGCAGCGCGGTGAACGGGACGGCGAGACTCCCCTCCAGCGCCTCGGCGAGCGCGCCGAGACCGGATCCGAGCACCACCGCGAGCGGCGATTCCGCCTGCGAAAGGCCGAGCGCCTGCCGCGCAACCTTCGCGCAGTCGAGCGCCAGCCCGGTCCACGATGCCATCGGCCGTCCTCTACCACGGCAGCCGGAAGGCGGCCGACAATCCGCGTGTTAAACAGGTCCCATGCACGAACTGCTCGAGATGCTGAAGTCCGGCGGGGCGGTGATGGTCGCCACCAAGCTGATCATCCTCGCCGGATCGGTCGCGGCGGTGATCATCGGCGTCGAGCGGGCGCTGTTCCTGCGCGGCTTCACCAACAAGGCCCGGGAACTGCACGAGCAGATCGTGCGCGCGCTGCTCCGGGGCGACGCGGCGATCGCGCTCCACGAATGCGACCGCTCGCACATCGCCACCGTGGCCCTGTACCGCGCCGCGTTCGATCGCGCGAACCGGCAGGAGCGCATCGCCGACGCAGTGGACCGCGCGCGCCGCGAGGTGATCCAGGCCTTGCGAGCCCCGCTCTGGGTGCTCGGCACGCTGGGAGCGGTGATGCCGTTCGTCGGACTGTTCGGCACGGTGGTGGGCATCCTCGGGTCGTTCCGCCAGATCGGGCTCACCGGGCAGAGCGGCTTCGCGGTGGTGGCGCCGGCGATCTCCGAGGCGCTGATCACCACCGCCGGCGGCATCGCGGTGGCGGTCGAGGCGGTGATCCTCTTCAACGTCTTCCAGGCGCGGATCTCCCGCGAGGCGTTCGACCTCACGCTCCGGGCCGACGAGCTGGCGGAAGTGGTGGTCGATCACGCCGCGGAGATCTCCGCCGCGATGCAGGCCCCCCGCTCCGCGCCCTCGGCGCAGCCGGAAGGCCGCCCCGCCATCGCCCAGGGCCACGCCTGAGATGGCGATCTCCGGACCCAGCCGCTCGCATCACCAGGACGAGGAGGAGTTCGGCCCCTCCGTCTTCAGCGACATCAACATCACGCCGCTCACCGACATCTTCCTCGTGCTGCTGATCATCTTCATGGTCGGCAGCAGCATCGTCGTCGAGCAGGCGCAGGGCGGCGGCACCGGCGTTCGCGTGGACCTCCCGAAGGGGGCCGCCAAGGAGCTGCAGGCGCAGGCGCGCGACTTCCCGGTGGCGGTGCTGAAGGACGGGACCGTCGTCGCCGAGGGCAAGGCGATCGACCTCGGCGCGCTCAGGGAACGGTTCCAGAAGCTGTTGCGCGACTCTCCGGATTCGCAGGTGATCATCCAGGCCGACGCGGGGGTCTCCCACGGCCGGGTGGTGGAAGTGATGGAGGCGGCCAAGGTGGTCGGGGTGCAGAGGCTGGCGATCGCCACCGAGGCGCAATAGAGCGCGCGCCTTCGCGAGCCGCGCCTAGGTCTCCGCTTCCGCCGGGACGCCCTTGACCGCGGCTTCCATCACCGACTCCAGCTTCGCCAGCAGGTCCTCGTTCCCGTCCTGCGAGTAGCGGGAGAGATTCTCCTCGAACCCGGGCAGCCGCCCGAGGAAGTCGTTGAGGCTCCCTTCGGTGATCTGCTCGGCGCACAGCCCGTAGCCCTCCTTCTCCAGATACCGCGCGTTCAGGATCTGCTCGAACTGCCGGGCGACGGGCTCGGCGAGCATCGGCTTGTGCAGGTAGACCGCCTCGCCCATCAAGGTGAAGCCGCCGCTGGCGATCACAGCGCGGCAGGTGCGCAGATCGTCGATGAAGCCCTCCTCGCTGAACGGGCGATAGAGGAGGTTGTCCTCCCGCTGATCCTCGCGCAGGTCCCGCCGCAGGCCATAGATCCGGCATTCGATCCCGGTGCGCCGCAGCAGCTCGGGCAGGCCCTCGTTGCCGGTGTAGGTCTGGTAGACGAGCAGGTGCCTTCCCTTCTCGGTGCGGGCCGCGAGAATCTCCGGGCGCAGGATCGGCGGGTGCAGCGTGGTCCGCGGCTTGCGGATCTCCGGGCGGAAGAAGGTGGTGATCAGGTAGTGGTACGCGCCGGGCACCTTGGCCTTGACGATCCCCTTGGCGAGCTGGAAGGAGGCCTCGTGCCCGGCGATCAGCTCGCGGTCATGGCGGCAGCGGTTGATGATCTGCATGTTGTCGACGGAGATCACCGGCAGCGCGTGGTTGACGCCGTACAGATAGCTCCAGCTCTCGAAATCGCTGATCACCACGTCCGGCCGGAAGCGATCGGCGATCTCGAAGTACGTCTTGATGTTCTGCGGCCACCCCCCGGTGAGCGCGCCCTTCAGGTTCTGGAGGAGCGTGCGGAAGTTCCGCACCTCGTTGTCCTCGGTGACGATGGTGAAGCCCCAGATCTTCTTCACTTCGAGGTGGCCTCCGCCTCCCTTCGCCTCCGCAGCGTCGGAGCCGCCTCCCCCGGCGCGCCTCGCCAGGTAGTCGTGCGCGCGGCCGGAGACCACCACCTGCACGTCGTGCCGCAGCACCAGCTCGTCGAGCACCACGCGGGAGCGGATGGCGTGCCCCATGCCTTCGCCGACGACGCCATAGAGGATCCGCATCGGTGCCAGTCTCCTATGCCAGGCGCTCGAGGACCAGCGGAGCCGCCGCCGGGGGAACGTCCCCGATGGTGACCGCGGCATGCCAGCGAGCCTCGCCGGCGTCGAGACGCCCCTCGCTCGCGGCGTGCAGGTCCGCGAGCGGCTCTCCGGCGCGCACCTCTTCGCCCACGCGCTTGCGAAGGAGAAGGCCGGCCGCGGGATCGACGGCATCCTCTCTCCGCGCCCGGCCCGCGCCGAGCTCCACGGCCGCGAGGCCGACCTCCTGCGCGTCGAGGCCGGTGAGCACGCCGGATCGCGATGCGCGGACCTCGCGGCGGCAGCGCGGCTGCGGCAGACGCCCCGGGTCGTCCAAAACCCGCGCGTCACCGCCCTGCGCGTCGATCACTTCCGCGAACCGGCGCAAGGCGCTGCCGCTCGCCAGCGCCGCCTCCAGTCGCGAGCGGGCCTCCGCCGCATCGACGCCGCAGAGCCGGAGCATCTCGACGCCGAGGAGCAGGGTCAGCTCGCGCACGTCCGGCGGACCGGCGTTGCGCAGCACGTCGATCGACTCGCGCACCTCGACCGCATTTCCGATGGCGTTCCCCAGTGGAGCGTCCATGGCGGTGAGCAGCGCGACGCAGTCGCGGCCGAGCGACCGGCAGAGATCGACCATGGTGCGCGCCAGGAGGCGCGCCTCGCCGGCGGTCTTCATGAACGCCCCCCGGCCGACCTTCACGTCCAGCACCAGGGCGTCGATCCCTTCGGCGAGCTTCTTGCTGAGGATGCTGGAGGCGATCAGCGGGACGGACTCCACCGTCGCCGTCGCGTCGCGCAGCGCGTAGAGCTTGCGATCCGCGGGAGCGATCCGCGCGGTCTGGCCGATCAGGCACACCCCCAGCCGATCGACCAGATCGATGAAGCGCTCCACCGGCAGATCGACGCGGAAGCCGGGGATGCTCTCCAGCTTGTCGAGGGTCCCGCCAGTGTGGCCGAGGCCGCGGCCGGAGACCATCGGCACCCGGACGCCGCAGACTGCGGCGAGCGGCGCCAGGGGGATCGAGATCTTGTCGCCGACCCCGCCGGTCGAGTGCTTGTCGACCTTCCGCCCGGCGATCCGGGAGAGGTCGAGCACCTCGCCCGAGTGCAGCATCGCCTGGAGCCATTGTGGCAGCTCGGTCTTCACGTCCAGGCCGCGGAAGAACACGGCCATGAGGAAAGCCGCGAGCTGCTCGTCGGCGATCTCGCCGCTGGTCGCGCCGCGGACGATGAACCCGAGCTCCTCGCCGGTGAGCGCGCCGCCGTCTCGCTTCTTGCGGATCAGATCGTAGGCGCGCATCGGGCGGCAGGGTGGCCGAACCGCTGCGGAGCGTCAATCTTGCCGGCATGACCACCGATCTGCAGTGCCGTTGCGGGACGACCTTCTCGATCGGGAGGGCGGGCACTCCCGTGCAGGTGCTCTGGCTGGTGCAGGCCCCCGACGCGGCCGAGGGCTTCCAGCGCGCCGACGTGACGGCGGCGCACCGCCTGCACGAGTGCCCCAGGTGCGGCCGGCTGCTGTACGTTTCGGCGCCCGGCCTGGTTTCCACCCCGGTGCGCGAGGCGTAGAACGCCCTCCGTGATCATCGAGCCTGGACCCGGGGCGCAGCCCTTTCCGCAGGACGTCGCAGCCCGGCTTCGCGAAGCCGTCGCCCGGCGGAAGGAGTTTCGCACGCACCACCTGCGCGAGGACGGATCGCCGCGGTGGACGAACCGGCTCGCGCTGGAGAGCTCGCCCTATCTCCTGCAGCATGCGCACAACCCGGTCGACTGGCGCCCGTGGGGCGACGACGCGTTCGCGGCGGCACGCGCGCTCGACCGGCCCGTTTTCCTCAGCATCGGGTACGCGACCTGCCACTGGTGCCATGTGATGGAGGAGGAGTCGTTCGAGGCGCCCGACATCGCGCAGATCCTCAACGAGCGGTTCGTCGCGGTGAAGGTGGACCGCGAGGAGCGCCCCGACGTGGACGCCATCTACATGCAGGCGGTGCAGATGCTCACCCAGCACGGGGGCTGGCCGATGAGCGTCTTCCTCACCGCCGACGCGAAGCCGTTCTTCGCCGGCACCTACTTCCCGGCGCGGGATGGCGACCGCGGCGCGCGCGCGGGGTTTCGCACCATCCTCCTCGAGATCGACCGCGTCTGGCGCGAAGAGCGGCAGCGGGCGACGCAGTCGGCGGGGCAGATCGCGCAGGCGGTGCAGCAGAGCCTCGCGGCGGACGCTCCGACCGGCCTGCCCGCGATCGACGTCCTGCACGGCGCCATGACCTACTACGCGCAGGTCTTCGATCCGCAACAGGGCGGTGTGCGGCGCGCGCCGAAGTTCCCCTCGAGCATGAACGTCCGCTTCCTGCTGCGCTACTGGAAGCGGACCGGAGACGAGCAGGCGCTGGCGATGGCGAGGCTCACGCTGGAGAAGATGGCGCTCGGCGGGATCTACGATCAGGTCGGCGGCGGATTCCACCGCTACTCGACCGACGCGCACTGGCTGGTTCCCCACTTCGAGAAGATGCTCTACGACAATGCGCTGCTCGCCATCGCCTATGTCGAGGGCTGGCAGGCGACGCAGGAGCCCTTCTTCCAGCGGATCGCGGGCGAGGTCCTCGACTACGTCGCGCGCGAGATGACCGATCCGTCGGGAGCGTTCTGGTCGGCGACCGACGCCGACAGCGAGGGCGAGGAAGGGACGTTCTTCGTCTGGACGCCCCGCCAGCTGAGGGAGACCCTGGGAGAGCAGGACGGAGCGCGCGCGGCCTCGCTGTTCGGGGCGTCGGAAGAGGGGAACTTCGAGGGCAAGAACGTGCTCTCGCTCGATCACCTGCCCGATCCGGAAGAGCTGGCGTTTCTGAATCGCGTGCGCCCTCTCCTCTACAAGGCGCGCTCGCAGCGGCCGCCTCCCCTCACCGACACCAAGATCCTCACCGCCTGGAACGGGCTGATGATCTCGGCGTTGGCGCGCGCGGGGCTCGCCTTCGCGCGCAAGGACTACCTCGAGACCGCCGCCCGCGCCGCGGATGCGCTGCTGCGCGCGCACTTCGCCACTGGAGTCCTGCTTCGCACCGGCACGCACCGCGGGATGCTGGAGGATCATGCCTTCCTCGCCGCCGGGCTGGTCGACCTCTACGAGGCCTCGGGAGAGAAGCGGTGGCTCGACGCGGCGCGCGCGCTGCACCTTCAGCTCTCGCGCCGCTTCGCCCATCCGGACGGCGGCTTCTACCGCACGGCCGACGATCACGAGGTCCTGCTCGCGCGCGAGAAGCCCGCCTACGACGGCGCGGAGCCCACCGGGAACTCGGTCGCGGCGCTGACGTTGCTGCGGCTTTTGGCGCTGACCGGCGAAGCGGAGTTCCGGGAGCAGGCGGAAAAGCTCCTGCGATCGGCGGGTGCGCTGCTCGCCGGAGCTCCAGCCGCGCTCGGCGAGATGCTGCTCGCGGTCGACTTCCTCCTCTCCGTTCCGCGAGAGGTGGTGCTGGTCCGGCCCGCGGACGGCAGCGATCGCGAGCTGCTCGACATCGTCCGCAAGCGATTCGCGCCGTCGCAGGTGCTGATCCGGCACCGCGAAGGAACGCCCCCCGCGACTCCCCTGGCGGAGGATCGCCCGGCGCGGTCGGGAAAGACGGCGGCTTACGTCTGCCTCAAAGGCGCCTGCCAGCTCCCCGTCACCGAGCCGCAGGACCTCGCCGGACTGCTCGATCGAACCGCCGCGCCGGCGGCGTCATCGTAGGCGGCATGCTCTTCGAGTCACTCCAGCTTCGCGATGTCACGCTGCGCAACCGGATCGTCGTCTCGCCCATGTGCCAGTACTCGAGCGAAGACGGCTTCGCGAACGAGTGGCACTTCGTCCACCTCGGCTCGCGCGCCGTCGGCGGAGCGGCGCTGGTCTTCACCGAGGCGGCGGCGGTGACGCCGGAGGGACGGATCTCGCCCCAGGACCTGGGCATCTGGAAGGACGACCACGTCCCGGAGCTGGCGCGGATCGTCCGGTTCATCGACAGGCAAGGCGCCGTCGCCGGAATGCAGCTCGCCCACTCCGGGCGCAAGGGCTCGACGCAGCAGCCGTGGAAGGGAAGCCGCGCGCTGCGTCCGGGCGAGGACGGCGGGTTCAGGCCGATCTACGCGCCGAGCGCGGTTCCCTTCCGGCCCGACGATCCCGTGCCGGAGGCTCTCGACGCGGCGGGGATCGCGCGGATCGCGAAGGCGTTCGCAGACGCGGCCACGCGGGCGCAGCAGGCGGGCTTCCGGGTGCTGGAGCTGCACGCGGCGCACGGGTACCTGCTGCATGAATTCCTCTCGCCGCTCTCGAATCGCCGGACCGACGCGTACGGCGGGAGCTTCGACAACCGCGTCCGCGCGCTGATGGAAGTGACGCGGGCGGTGCGCGAGCGCTGGGCGGGGCCGCTGTTCGTCCGGATCTCGGCGACGGACTGGGCGGACGGTGGATGGGACGTCGAGCAATCGGTCGAGCTGGCCCGGCGGCTCGCCAGGCTGGAGGTCGATCTGATCGACTGCTCGTCCGGCGGCATGGTGCCCGGCGTGAAGATCCCCGTCGGCCCGGGGTACCAGACGGCCTTCGCCGAGCGGATCCGGCGCGAAGCGAAGATCAGGACCGGCGCCGTCGGGATGATCCGGGCGCCCGAACAGGCCGATCACGTCCTTCGCAGCGGGCAGGCGGACGTGGTGATCCTCGCGCGACAGCTCTTGCGTGATCCCTACTGGCCTCTCTCGGCTGCGCGACAGCTGGGCGTGCAGGTGCACTGGCCCCCGCAGTACGAGCGGGCGCGGGACTGATCGATCGCGCCTTGCATGTGTCCGTGGATTTCCGCGGGTTCCCATGCGCGCCTCGCGTGATCACCGTCCGGGCTCAAAGGAGGTTGTCTGAATGAGCATCGGTAAATTGGCAACGACGATTCTGGCGGCGGCCGCGTTGACGGCGGCTGGCGCCCTGGCACAGACAGGCGGCGGTAGTTCCGGCAGCTCCGGAAGCGCAGGCACCTCGGGCAGCGCGAACAGCTCGGGCAGCATGGGCAGCCCGGGGTCGAGCACGTCCGCCGGAACTCCAGGCTCGGGCACAGGGGTCGGGACCGGCAGCGCGACGTCGACGAGCCCCACCTCGCCGCCGGACACGAGCAGCGGGACGTCCGGGAGCGTGGGCGGGACGACGACCGGATCCTCCGGCAGCGCGACGACCGGGTCTCCGACCGACAACTCGGCGACGACGGGATCTCCGACTGACAACTCGGCGACGACCGGATCGTCCGCGAGCTCGCCGGGCAGCACCACCGGCAGCTCGGGCACGGGCAGCAGCATCGGGTCGGGCAGCTCGGGGACCGGCAGCAGCGTCGGGACCGGCAGCTCGGGCACCGGCAGCAGCATCGGTTCGGGCACGTCCGGGACCGGCAGCTCCGGGAGCGGTTCGGGCACGTCGGGCAGCACCACCGGCAGCTCGGGTGGGATGAGCAGCGGCTCTCCCGACGCCGGCTAGCAGCACTCCGGCACGACCAGCACAGCAGTCGAAAGCCTCCGGTCCGGTGTGATACGAGCGCCGGACCGGAGGTTTTCATGTTCCTGATCGTCGCGCTCCTCGCCGTAAGCCCCATCGCGGTCAAGGCGGCGCGCCTCTTCGACGCCCGCAGTGGAACTGTCGTGCGTCCAGGGCTCGTCGTCGTGAACGGTGATCGCATCGCGCAGGTCGGCGGCGCGGCTCCGGCTGGCGCCGAGGTGATCGATCTGGGCGACGCCACGCTGCTCCCCGGGCTGATCGACGCGCACACCCACCTCACCGCGGAATCGGGCCCCAACTGGTACCGCGACACCATGGACAGCATCCTCCGCTGGCCCACGGAGCAGGCTCAGTACGCGGCCGAGTTCGCGCGCCGGACGCTCGACGCCGGATTCACCACCGTGCGCGATCTCGGGTCGGCGGAGTTCCTCGACGTCGGGTTGCGCAACGCCATCGAGAGCGGCGCGGTGCCGGGGCCGCGGATGATCATCGCCGTCAACGCCATCGGATCCCGCGGCGGCCACGCCGACCTCGATCCATTTCCGCCCGACCGCGTGCCGCCCGCCGGCGTGGAGCGCGGGGTGTGCAACGGCCCGGACGAGTGCCGCGCGGCGGTGCGCTGGCAGATCAAGTACGGCGCGTCGGTGATCAAGTTCATGGCCTCCGGAGGCGTCCTCTCGCTGGGCGACCCGGTGGACAATTCGCAGCTCACCCAGGCGGAGATGGACGCCATCGTCCAGGAGGCGCACGCCTGGGGGCGCAAGGCCGCGGCGCACTGCCATGGCGACGCGCCCGCGAAGCGGGCGATCCAGGCCGGCGTCGATTCCATCGAGCACGGGACGTTCCTCAAGCCGGACACGCTCGCGCTGATGCAGCGCAAGGGAGTGTTCCTCATCCCCGGTCCCGTCTTCGACCCGGGGGGAACGGCGAACACGAGGACGTATCCACCCGCGATCCAGCAGAAGTGGATCGCCGCCGGCAAGGCCTGGCCGGAGATGATCCGGAATGCGCAGAAGATCGGGGTGCGTATCGCGTTCGGCAGCGACGCGGGGGTCGGCCAGCACGGGAAGACCAACCCCGAGCAGCTGGTCTGGCTGGTGCGGTGGGGCCTCTCGCCCGCGCACGCGCTCCAGACCGCCACCATCAGCGCCGCCCAGCTGGTCGGAGTGGAGGCCGGATCGCTGGAGGCGGGCCTGCTCGCCGACGTGATCGCGGTCCCCGGGGATCCGCTCCAGGACATCGCCGCGGTGCAGAAGGTCTCCTTCGTGATGAAGGCGGGTCAGGTGGTGCGCAATGGAGCGCCTGCGAAACCGCCCGCGAAGCTCGCCCTGCACGCGGCGCACCTGTTCGACGCGGCGGCGGGAACGCTGATCGAGGATGCGACGGTGGTGATCGACGGCGACCACATCGTCGCCGCCGGGCATGGGGTGCAGGCGCCGGCGGACGCGCAGCTGATCGATCTGGGAGACGCGACGCTGCTTCCGGGGTTGATCGACGCCCACGTGCACCTCACCGGCGAGTCGCAGGACGACTTCGCCAAGGCGTTCGTCGAGCGGGTGATGCAGTTCCCCACCGAGCAGGCGTTGACCGCGCACCTCTATGCGCGGCGAACGCTCCTCGGCGGCATCACCACCGCGCGCGTGCTGGGCGCGAACGATCTGACCGATCTCGGCCTCAAGCGCGGGATCGAGCTCGGGTTCGCCGACGGTCCGCGGCTCCTGATCGCGGAGCATCCGATCGGCAGCCGGGGCGGCCACGCGGATGGGTCTCCCGCTCCGCCTTCGCATCTCAGCACCCGCGGCATCCCCGAAGGGATCTGCTCCGGCGCGGATCAGTGCCGCGACGCGGTCCGCTGGCAGCTCAAGTACGGGGCCGACGTGATCAAGTTCATGGTCTCCGGCGGCGTGCTCTCGCTCAGCGACCCGGTCGACGTCCCGCAGCTCACGCCCGACGAGGCCGCGGCGATCGTTTCCGAGGCGCATGCCTGGAAAAAGAAGGCGGCGGCACATTGCCACGGCGACGAGGCGGCGAAGATCGCCATCGCCGCCGGAGTGGACTCCATCGAGCACGGCTCGTTCCTCCAGCCGGACACGCTCGCGGAGATGAAGCGCAAGGGTGTGGTGTTCATCCCCACGCTGATGGCGGTGGAAGACGTGGAGCGGCGGGCGAAGGAGCACAAGCTTCCTCCCGCGATCGCGGAGAAGGCGTTCGCCGCCGCCGGCTCGCTGTACCGGACCTTCCAGACGGCGGTGAGGCTCGGGGTCCGCATCGGGATGGGGACCGACAGCGGAGTTTCCCACCACGGGTTCAATGCGCACGAGGTCACGCTGATGGTGAAGAACGGTCTCCCCGCGGCGCAGGCGCTGCAGGCGGCGACCGTGGTCGATGCGCGGTTGCTGCAGATGGAAGACCGCATCGGCAAGCTCGCGCCCGGCTTCCTCGCCGACGTCATCGCGGTGCCGGGGAACGTTCTCCAGGACCCTTCGGCGGTGGAGCGGGTCTCGCTGGTGGTGAAGGGCGGCCGCGTGGTGAAGCGCCCCTGATAGAGTGGGCTGCGTGAAGCGGATTGCCGCCCTGGGCCTCTGCCTCGTCGCCATCCTGGGCTGCAGGAAGAAGCAGGCAGCGCACACCATCGGGCTCGCGCTCGACGTGGGCGGCCGGGGCGATCAGTCGTTCAACGACGGCGCGTTGCGCGGGCTGGAGATCATGGCAGCGGGCCTTCGCTACACCGCGCGCGGGTACGAGCCGCTCGGCGACGGCGAGTACGCGAGGCTCCTCCCGGCGGACCTGCCGGCAGGCCAGTTCCCGCACCTGTCGATTCCGCGGCCGCTGGTGCTCGCC
>DASREU010000064.1:0-2615 GCA_035651935.1 Myxococcales bacterium
GCCCGGCGCGGCCCGGAGGGCGGCGGAAGAGGTGCTGGCGCTCCTGGAGGCGCCCGTCGCGTGAACCAGGACCGGGCTTGCGTCATCGTCCCGACGTACGACGAGCGGGAGAACCTGCCGCGGATCGTCCCGGCGATCCTCGAGGCCTCGCCGATCGTCGACGTGCTGGTGGTGGACGACAACTCGCCCGACGGGACCGGGCTGCTCGCGGATGCGCTGGCTGCCCGGGAGCCGCGCGTGCGCGTGCTGCATCGCGGACGCAAGGAGGGCCTCGGGCGCGCGTACCTCGCCGGCTTCGCCGAGGCGCTCGCGCGCGGATACGGGCGGGTGCTGGAGATGGACGCGGACTTCTCGCACGACCCGGCGGCGCTGCCTCTGTTGCTCGGCACAGACGCCGACCTGGTGCTGGGCAGCCGCTACGTCCCCGGCGGCAACACCGTCAACTGGGGCCTCGGACGCCGCGCGCTGAGCCGCGGCGGCAGCCTGTACGCCCGCACCATCCTCGGCGTCCCCGTCCGCGACCTGACCGGCGGCTTCAAATGCTTCCGCCGCAAGGTGCTGGAAAGCCTCGACCTCGACTCCGTCCGCTCCACCGGCTACGCCTTCCAGATCGAGCTGACCTACCGTGCCCTCCGCCGCGGCTTCCGCGTCGTCGAGGTCCCCATCACCTTCACCGACCGCCGCGTCGGCCAGAGCAAGATGACCCGCTCCATCGTCCTCGAAGCCCTCTGGAAGGTCTGGAAGATCCGCTTCGACCAAAACGCCAACACCCGCTAATCCGGGGACACAATACTCATTTCTTTTTTTGCGTCAGCGAACGAGACCCTCGTTCGCCGGCACGCCGCGATGCGCCGAGCTCGGGACGCGCAAAAAAAAGAACGTGTATCGTGTCCCCGGATTTCCGTATGTGTCCCCGAAATTCAGGGGGTGGAGCGGAAGAAGGCGCGGGCGCGGTCAGTGCGGGGGTGTTCGGTGACCTGGGAGGGAGGGCCGTCTTCGACGAGCTTGCCGTCGTCGAAGACCCAGATGCGGGTGGCGACGTTGCGGGCGAAGGACATCTCGTGGGTGACGACGAGCATGGTGCAGGTGCCGGCGAGGTCGCGGAGGACGCCGAGGACTTCGGAGCGCATCTCCGGATCGAGGGCGCTGGTGGGCTCGTCGAGGAGCAGGAGCTCGGGTTGCATCGCGAGCGCCCGGGCGATGGCGACGCGCTGCTGCTGGCCGCCGGAGAGCTGCGCCGGCCTGGCGTTGTCGCGATCGGCGAGGCCCACCTTTGCCAGCAGCGCCCGGGCGCGCTGCTCGACCTGATCGGGCGGCTCGCGGCGTACGTGCGAGGGCGCCAACATGAGATTCTGCAGCGCCGTCAGGTGAGGGAACAGGTGGAAGCCCTGGAACACCATTCCCACCCGGGCTCGCAGCGGCCGCAGCGCCGGGGCGTCCGGGCGGGTTCGGGGTGCCAGCGTCAACCCGGCGACCTCTACGATCCCGGCATCGAACGGAGTGAGCCCGTTCAGACAGCGGAGGAAGGTGCTCTTGCCGCCGCCGGAGGGTCCGACCAGCGCGATGGTCTCGCCGCGCGCGACCTCCGCGTCGATCCCGCGCAGCACGCGCCTCGCGCCGTGCGACTTCTCCAGGCCCTTGACGCGGAGGATCAAGCCGCCACCGCCATCACCGGCTCTTCGCCCGCCGCTTCCAGCCGCGCTTCGAGCCGCGCCGCGACCCGCGCCAGAGGGTAGCTCATCGCGAAGTAGAGGCCGGCGCAAAGCGCGCCGGGCAGCGCCCAGGAGCGCACGTCCACGGCGGTGATGGTCATCTGCTTCGTCAGCTCCACCACCGTGATGACGGACACGAGCGAGCTGTCCTTGAGGAGCGCGATCAGGTCGTTCGTCATCGCCGGCAGCGCCGTCCGCAGCGCCTGCGGCAAGAGCACGAGCCGGAGCGCCTGCCCGCGCGACAAGCCCAGCGCCGCCGCCGCTTCGGCCTGCCCCTCCGGGACCGCCTGCAGCGCGGCCCGGTGCACTTCCGCCTCGTACGCGCCGTAGTTCAGGCCCAGGCCGAGGATCGCCGCCGCGAGCGCGGAGAGGTGCACGAGGGGCGCGATCCCGTAATAGAGGATGTAGAGCTGCAGGAGCACCGGCGTCCCGCGGAACAACTCGACATACGCGTGCGCGACGAAGCGGATCGGTCTGCGCGCGTACAGCCGCGCCAGCGCGAGGAGCAGGCCGAGCGGGACGGCCAGCGCCATCGCGAGCAGCGACAGGACCAGCGTCACCCCGGCGCTCTGCACGAACAGCAGGACCTGCGCCGCGTCGAACGTCGCCCGCGGCGACTCGTCCGACGCGCTGACGGCAGGCGCCGGCGTCGAGGGCAGCTCGGGGAGGTGCCAGCGGGTGTAGATCCGCCGCAGCTCGCCGGAGCCGCCGAGCTCGGCGAGCGCGCTGTTTACAGCGGCCGCGAGATCGTCGTCGCCTTTGCGCATCCCGATCACGTACGAGCCGCGCGCGACGTCCGGGTCCGCGAGCTCCAGGTCCGGCTTGGTGAGCCCGTAGCGGGCGGCGATCACCGAGTCGAGCAGCACGGCATCGGTCCGGTGGAGCTCGAGGTCGCGGTACGGC
>DASREU010000065.1:0-5868 GCA_035651935.1 Myxococcales bacterium
TTCTACCTGACCAGCCAGGACGTCGTGCACGGCTTCTACATCGACGGCACCGACGTGAATCTGATGGCGCTCCCGAATGCCGTCACCTACGGGCAGGCTCACTTCGAGAAGGCGGGAAAGTACCAGGTGATCTGCCACGAGTACTGCGGGCTCGGTCACCAGGACATGGTCGGAGTGATCGAGGTCACGCCATGATCCAGAAGGACCTGCGCGCGATCATCCTGATCGAGCTCCTGCTGCCGCTCCTCCTCACCCTGTTCGGCGTCTACCACGGCGTCCTGCAGGTGCTCTATCGCGCCGGGATCATCCAGGACGTCAGCTTCGGCGGCATCGGCTACTACCAGGGCCTCACCGCGCACGGCGTGATCAACGCCATCGTCCTCACCACCTTCTTCGCCGTCGCCTTCGGCCACGCGGTGATCAGCCAGTACCTGGACCACGGCGTCTCGAAGACCGGCGCATGGACAGGCTTCGTCCTGATGGTGGGCGGGACGCTCGTGGCCGCGTACCCGATCTTCACCGGCCGGGCGAACGTGCTCTACACCTTCTACGCCCCGATGAAGGCGCACCCGCTCTTCTACTTCGGGGTGGTGTTCCTCGTCGTCGGCTCGTGGGTCTCGTTCTGGTCCTGGATCCCGGGGTACCTGCGCTGGCGAAAGAGCCATCCTGGCCGCAAGACTCCGCTCGCCGCGGTCGGCATGTTCTCCGCCTTCATCATCTGGCAGATCTGCACGCTGCCCGTCGCGTACGAAGTGATCGTCCAGCTCATCCCCTGGTCCCTGGGGTGGACGCCGGGAGTGAACGTCGTCCTCTCGCGCCTGTTGTTCTGGTTCTTCGGGCACCCGCTGGTCTACTTCTGGCTGCTGCCGGCGTACGTCATGTACTACACGATCATGCCGCGGCTCGCGGGCGGGAAGCTCTACAGCGACTTCTACGGCCGCTTCGTCTTCATGGCGTTCATCGTGCTCTCCTCGCCGCTCGGCCTGCACCACCAGTTCACCGAGCCGGCCATCTCCTCCGGCTACAAGGCGCTGCACGCGTCGCTCACCTTTCTGGTCGCCGTTCCCAGCCTGGTCACCGCATTCACGCTCGCGGCGTCGCTCGAGTACGGCGCCCGCCAGAACGGCGGAAAAGGCCTCTTCGCCTGGTGGGCCCGGCTGCCGCACTTCGATCCGCAGCGCTGGCTCTTTCCCTACCTGTTCATGGGCCTGGTGATCTTCGTCCTCGGCGGGATCACCGGCATCATCAATGCCTCCTACGGAATGGCCTCCCTGGTCCACAACACCGCGTGGATTCCGGCGCACTTCCACTTGACGGTCGCCGGGCCGACCTTCCTCGCCATCCTGGGGATGAGCCTGTACCTGTGCGCCGGGCTCCTGGGAAAGAACGTCGCCGCGCCGCGTGCGGCGGTCGCGGTGCCGTACCTGTGGACGCTCGGCACGTTCACGTTCTCGGCCGGCCTCTTCTACGGCGGCCTTCGTGGCGTCCCGCGCCGGACGAATCTGGGGATGTCCTTCCTCGATTCGACCTCCGACGCGTACCGCCCCGACTGGGTGATCGGCGAGTACGCGGGCGCTGTCGGCGGGTGCCTGATGGGTCTGTCGGTCCTGCTCTTCTTCTACGTCCTCGTCCGGAGCCTGCTCGCGCCCGCCTCGGTCCCCGCAGCCGATGCCTTCGCGCTGCCGGACTCGGCCGCGTACCACGACGAAGCCGCGGGCGTGGTGACGAATTTCCGGCCCTGGGTGATCGCCGGGATCGTCGCGATCCTGATCTCGTACATCCCGCCGCTCGTGCAGGTGCTCAGCGCGGGATATCCGCTCGCGGCGGGATAGCGCCTTGGCGACGAAGGCAGCGCTCGCGGCATCGCTCCTGCTCGGCGGATCGGCAGCGGCCGATCTGCTGCCATCCGAAAGAGCCAGCGTCCTGCCCCGCGGGCTCATCGTCGCCGACGAGCAAGACGCTCGCCTCGAGCTGCGCGTTCTCGCCGCGGGCGCTCCGGCTCTTCTCCTGCCCGTCTTCACCCGCTGCAGCGGGACCTGCCCGTTGACGGCGCTGCTTCTGAAGAAGGCTCTCGGCGAGGCGAACGCTCCGTTCCGGGTCATCGTGCTCTCCTTCGACCCCGAGGATGCGGCGAACGATCTGCGGGAGTTCCGCGAGCGCTTCGCGCTTCCGCCGGGATGGCGACTGGTGCGCTCGGACGACGCCGCCGCCATCCGCCGGCTCCTCGACGGGCTGGATTTCCATTTCATGAAGACCAGCGGAGGCTTCGATCATCCGAACCAGACGTTCGTGTTCTCCGCGAAAGGCGAGTGGGCGGCGACGCTTCAGGGCACGGACCCTTCGCGAAGCGAGCTCGAAACCGCGTTCGCGCGCGCGCTTGCCGCCGGCGATCCTGCGCCGCTGTCGCGGCTCAGGGCGTGGCTGATCCGTCCGGCCACCTGGATCCTCTGTGCCTCTGCGGGGCTTTTGGCGTCGCTCGTCACGATCGTCCTCGCGCGCAACGCGAAGAGGCTGTCGCCGTAATCTTCGGCGTGCGTCCGTCCGTCCCGATCAGTCACGGGACCAGCGCGCGCTGCACCGCATCGAGGCTCGCGGGTTTGACCAGGAAGGCGTCGAATCCTGCCTGCAGCGCGCGCTCGCGATCCGCGGATTGGCCGTACCCGGTGAGCGCGACCAGCCGCACCGCCGCCCCGAGCGCCCCGCGGATCTCGCGGGCCACCTCGAAGCCGTCCCTGCCCGGAAGCCCGAGGTCGACCAGCATCGCGTCGGGCGCTTGCGAAAGCGCGCGCTGGATGGCGGAGTTCCCGTCGGCGCAGGCGATCACGCTATGCCCCATCTCCTCGAGAGCGCTCTGCAGCAGCTCGCGCGAGTCGGCGTTGTCCTCCGCGATCACCAGCCGGAGGCGCGGGGCGGAGGCGCCGTTCTCCGCGGAGGTTTCCCGCCCTGGCAGCGCCACAGGTTTCGAAAGGAGAGGGATGTGGACGACGAACTCGCTGCCCTTGCCCAGCCCCGGGCTGATCGCGTCCACCGTGCCCCCATGCAAGGCGACCAGCCGCTGCACCAGCGTCAGCCCGATCCCCATTCCACCTTGCGCCCGGTCCAGGGTTCCAGGCGCCTGGGCGAAGAGATCGAAGACGCGGGGCAACATCTCGGGACTGATGCCCAGACCCGTATCCCGCACGCGCAGCTCCGCATCGGCGGCGCCGCGCGAGAGGGTCACCGTGACCCGCCCGCCTGCGTTCGTGTACTTGATCGCATTGCTGAGCAGGTTGGTGACCACCTGCTCGAGACGGATCACGTCGGCATGCACCAGGATCGTCCTCTCCCCGGGAACGAGCTCGAGGTGCACCGACTGCGCCTGCGCCGCGGCCTCGAACCCCTGGACGACGCGCGAGACCAGCTCGACGAGATCGACGTCTTCCCACCGCATGGAGATCTGCCCGCGCGTGATGCGCGAGACGTCGAGGAGGTCGTCCACCAGCCGCGCGAGATGGCGCAGCTGGCGGGAGATCACGTTGCGCTCGCGCACGAAGCCCTGTCCGGCCTGGCGGTTGATGATCTCGGTCGCGGTGACCAGCGCCGCCAGGGGATTGCGCAGCTCGTGTCCGAGCATGGCGAGGAACTGGTCCCGATCGCGGACCGACTGCTCCAGCGCCGCCAGCAGGTCGCGCACCTGGTACTGCTTGCGGCGCGCGCGCAAGGCGGTGCGCACGGCGCTGAGCAGCGTCCGCATCCGCACCGGACGATCGAGCAGGGTGAGATTGCCGGCCTCGCCCACCGTCAGATCGCGGCCGCCGAACACGATCAGCGGCAGGTCCGACCACGCGGGTTGGCGCGACAACACCTCTTCCAGGCGGAGGATCGCGCCGGGTGAAAGCGCCTCCTCGGTGAGGACGGCCGCTCCGACATCGTTCCCCAGCTCCGCGCAGAGCTCGTCGATGCTGCCGCACGCGCGCGCGGAGAAGCCGCCGGCGCGCAGCGCCTGCTCGGCAAGCGCCCCGTCGCGTCCGAGGGGGGCGAGGATGAGGATGAGCTCGCCGCTCAATCCGGTTCCGGAAGAAGACGCGGCACGCCGGTGAGGACGCCCTGGAACGCCGAGAGGCGCTCGCCCACCCGGACGCCTCGGTCGTCCATCACCAGCTCGCGGATGTCGCGCGCGTGGCGCCCGATGCGGCGCTTGACCACCGAGACCGCCTTGCGAATCTCGCCGCGCAGCTCGAAGAAGCGCAGCAACACCACGGTATCGGCAAGGTAGCTGACATCCACCGGCGAGGTCATCTGGCCGACCATTCCTGCCTGCGCAACGGTGAGGATGGTGAGGACACCGCGTTGGCGGAGATACGAGAGCAGCTCGTGCAGCTGCACGACGAGAAATTGCTCCTCGGGCATGGAAGCGAGATACCCGTTGAGGCTGTCGAGCACGATCACCTCGGTCCCCCGCGCCTCCACCTCGTCGCGGACGGCGTCGACCAGCTCGCCCGGCGACATCTCCGCCGGGTCGATCTGCTGCACGCGCAAGCGGCCGTTCGCCATCATCTCCTCGATCGGCATGCCCAGGGAGGCGGTGCGCGCGACCAGCGTCGCCAGGCCTTCGTCGAAGGCATAGATCGACGCGGCCTTGCCGCGGCTGGCCGCCGCCAGCGCGTACTGCGCGGCCAGCGCGGACTTGCCGGAACCCGCGGGCCCGATGAAGAGCGCGCTGGTCCCGCGATCGAGCCCCCCGCCCAGAAGCTCGTCGATCCCGTCGGCGCCGCTCGACACCACGGCGGGCTGGAACGACTGGTGATGCTCGGAGGCGACCAGCCGCTCGTAGACCTGGAGCCCGCCGCGCTCGATGCGGAAGTCGTGGTATCCGCCGCGGAAGTTCACGCCGCGCATCTTCACCACCCGCAGCCGGCGCCGGTCCGCGCCATAGAGCGGCGCGAGCTGCTCGAGCGAGATCACGCCGTGTGCGAGGCTCTGGAGCTGGACGTCGCCCGCCTCGCTGGTCCGGTCATCTGCCATGATCACCGTGCTCCCCTGCGAGCTGAAGTGCTGCTTGAGGGCGAGCAGCTGCCGGCGATAGCGCAGCGCGCTCTGGGCCAGCAGCCTGAGCTCCGAGAGGGAATCGAACACCACGCGCGTCGGCTTCACCCGCGCGAACTCGAGGAGAAGCTTGCGGGTCACCTCGGCAAGCTCGACCTCGGACGGCTCGAAGAGGGTGTTCTGCTCGGAGAGGTTGAGATACTCGACGCCTGCCGCCAGCTCGAACACCGCGATGCCCTTGATGTCCCAGCCGTGCGAGGCGGCGATGGCCTCGAGCTCTTCGCGGGTCTCCGAGAGGGAGACGTAGAGCACGCGTTCGCCGCGGCGCACGCCCTCCAGCAGGAACTGGATGGACAGCGTGGTCTTGCCGGAGCCGGGATCGCCTTGCACCAGGTAGAAGCGTCGCGCGGGCAAACCGCCGCAAACGATGTGATCGAGGCCCTCGATGCCGGTGGAGACGAGCTCGTGCGCCATTTTTGGAAGCTAGATCATCGCGGCCGGAAAAAAACACCGCGATCGCGCGAAACGTCCGTCAGCCGCCATCCGGGCGGCGCGGCGTCCGGAGAGCGGGCAGAAAAGCGGCAACCCGGAGCGAATCGCTCATACCGCTCACACATCCAAGCGCCCGTGCGAGACGGGATCGAGGCATCGTCGGACCGTGGAGAGCGTTCGGCGGCGGCGCCGCGGTTCGGACTCTGCTGCACGTTCCTGGTGGAGCCGATCCGGTTCCGGACGACCACGGCGACCTTCGTCAGCACCTTGCCGGCGCGCGAACGCAATCGCCACCTCCGGCGGATCGCGCTTCACAACGCCGCGACGCTCGTCGAAGCCGTCGAGTGGTGA
>DASREU010000066.1:0-4744 GCA_035651935.1 Myxococcales bacterium
TGCCTGGATAGAAGAGGGTGCCGTCTCCGTTGCCGCCGAACGCCCACTGCGTCTTCCACGGATCGCCCTCGTGGTACGCGTACACGGTGTCGAAGTAGAGCTCGCCCTCGATGTCGTTGACGAACGCCAGCGTGCCCATCGCGCGCGCAGCGGTGGCCGGCGCGTCGATCATGTAGCTGGGCCATCCTTTGAACGCGGGATCGCGGATCGGTTTGCCGTCGCTGCTGCAGCCGTGCGACATGCAGCTCTGGTACCACCACAGGCTCTGGTACTTCGCGCGCGGCGCGGCGCGCTCGCAGGTCGGGTTGCGCTCGCCCACGCAGTTGAGCAAGGGCGTCCACCGGTTCACGTCGGGGAGAGCGTCGGTCCACGCGGTGGTCACGAGCCGCTTCACTTCCGGAGCATCCTCGCGCAGCTCCCGCGCCCGGGATTCCACCTTGGCGAAGGCGTCCGGCGAGGGCTCGTCTTCGACGTAGCGGAAGAGCCGCTCGAGCCAGCCCCGCTCGCGGAAGTGCTCCTGCCATTGCCGCCGGTACGATCGCCGCTGCGGCCGCGACAGCCCGCCGGGCTCGCGCAGCTCCACCGCCGTCCAGCGCGCGCCGCCGGGCAGCGCCTCGCCGTTCAGGAACGGCGCCACCTCCGCGTCGTACCCGGTCCAGTCGATCTTCACCTCGTCGCCGCGCTTGCTGAACGAGGGCGGATCCTGGGTCCCTCCGAACAGCGTGATCCCGCGCCGGAGGGCGGCGAGGTCGTAGGCCCGGGTCAGCTCGCGCGCTGCCTCGACGCCGCGGCCGTGGCCTTTCGCGGCGGAATATCCGGAAAACCCGAACGCGGTGGCGAGCGCCGGAGTGGCCGGGAGATCGAACGCGCGTGCGCGGACTTCCACCGGCACTTCCAGCGCGCCTCCCGTCCAGGAGAGCTTCACCGACCCGTTCACCCGCGAGGGTCCCGCGCCGCGCGGCACGCACGCCTCCACGAAGATGGCTTGCGCGCGCCCCTGCGGGACGTCGACGGGGAAGGCGGTGCGCTCCTCGCCGTACACCTTGTCGCGGGCAGGGATCAGCGCGTCAGGCCATTCGCCGGCCATGCCGTCGGGCCCGGACGGCTGCTCGAGGAAGATGGTCCCCACCCGGTACAGGTCGAGCTGCGCGCCACCGCGCGCCATCGCGGCGAGCCGCAGGGCGGGCCCGCGCACCACGATCTGGGCGCCGGCGCACTCGCCTCCGGCGGCGCTGAGGCGGATGCGAGGGGCGCGCAGGACGGCGGGAGGGTGCGCATCGGGCCGCACCTTCTCCGATTCGCCGGCCACCCAGATCTGCAGAACCGCAAGCACCCAGAGCATCGCGCCAAGGTGGGGGTCCGCCGCCTGCCCGGCAACGTGTCCCGGGCGCGGGAGTTTGGCGTTACACTGAACCGATGGCGACGACCCGGGACCGCGACGCGGGGCTGGAAGAGGACGAGGAAGACGCGCCGAAGGGAACGGCGCTGGGCGTTCGCCGGCGGTTCTCCGAGTTCGAATGCCCGGCGTGCAGCGCCAACAACCCGTTCGACGAGTTCGGGAACAACGACGAGGTGCTCTGCAACTGGTGCGGGGTGCAGTTCAAGGCGCTGGTGGACGACGAGGGCGCCCTCAAGCTGAAGGAACTGTGAAGGGCATCGCGCGCAGGGAAGTCCGGCGGATCTCGGAGGGCATGCTGCTCGCGCCCGCCGAGGACGACGTGGTCGCCGAGGAGCCGCTCGAGATCCGCGCGCAGGGCGAGACCCTGGCCATCACCATGCGCACGCCGGGCGCGGATCGCGAGCTGGCGGTCGGGTTCCTCTTCGCCGAAGGCGTGATCGCGTCGCGGGACGACGTCGGCCGCGTCGCGCACTGCGGGCGGCCCGATCAGGAGGGGTACGGAAACACCATCGACGTCGTGCCGGGCCCCGGCCTGTCGCTGGACATCGAGCGGCTGTCGGCGACCCGGCGAGGCACGCTGACCACGGCTGCGTGCGGCGTCTGCGGGCGCCGCAGCATCGAGGACGTGACCGAGCGGTGCACGCCCTTGCCGGTCGTGCGCGCCTCGATCACCCCCGCGACCATCTCCGGGGCGGTGGAGGGACTGCGCACGCGGCAGCCGAACTTCGCCAGGACGGGCGGCATCCACGCCGCGGCGCTCCACGACAAGGAGAGCCGCGTCGCCGCCGCCTTCGAGGACATCGGCCGCCACAACGCCCTCGACAAGGTGGTGGGGGCGATGGTCCTCGCCGGGCGGATCCCCGGGAACGAGGCCGCCCTGCTGGTGGTGAGCGGCCGCGCTTCGTACGAGGTGGTGCAGAAGGCCTCGGCGGCCAAGATCCCGGTGATCGCCAGCGTGTCCGCCGCCAGCTCGCTGGCGGTGGACCTGGCTCGCGCCGCCGGGATCACGCTCTGCGGTTTCGTCCGCAACGGGACGATGACGGTCTATTCGCACCCCGAGCGGATCCGCTGAGGGCGCGGGGCGCTCCCGATCAGAAGTGCGCGCCGTAGATCGGGACCGACTGCGAGAACCCGGTCTGGCGCTGATCGGAGATGGGTCCGGTGAACGTGCGGTCCGCGCTGGCGGCGTCCGCGACGCCGAGGATCAGTCCGACGCCGAGGCCGATGCCCGCCCCGACGAGGACGTCGCGCTGCCAGTTTCCCCAGCCGTCGTTCTGGACGTAGTTCCGGTACGCCGCCACTCCGCCACCCACCAGGGCGCCGACGGCCGCGCCGCCCACCGCGTCACGGACGATGACGCCGGCCGGCGAACGATGGCCCTCGACCTCGTAGACCTGCTGCGGAAGCGCTTCCGGCGGCGCCGCCGCCACCGTCCGTCCGCTGATCTCTCCCGCGCCTGCCTGGATGGGCAAAGCGAGCGTACATAAGCAAGCCAACAAGACGCCCTTCAACATGGTCGACCCCCGTGGTTTCCCTTAAGCTGCGGACCGCGTCGCCGGCCCGGCAAGGGGCAGCCGAGGGAGCAGGCGGCTACTTCTTCGCCAGTTGCCGCCGGGTGGACCGCGCCGCCTTCTTTCGCCGCTGGCGCTCGCGGAACCCGATCCGTTCGGTCCGCTCGGGCGGCTGCGGGCGCGCCGGCGGCTGCGCGGGAGCGGGCTGCCCCCAGGGGCGTCCGACCGGGGTTTCGGCGCGGGACGACTCGAGCGCGAACCAGAGCACGCGGCGCACCACCAGCGTCGCGTAGGCGCCCGGCGGGAGCGTGAACGAGAGGTTCACCTTCGTCCGGCCGCGGTTGAGCTCGTCGGGGCGGGGCTGGTTCACCCGCAGCCTGCCGGGAACGACGAACAGGGGGCGCTCCTCGTGCTTGAAGAAGAGCTGGGGCGTCTCGGGGACCTTCAGGTCTTCCAGCTTCAGCCCCTGCGCGCGCAGGGCGCCGAGGGCGCTGTCGCGGATCAGCGGGTCCGCGAACGTCGAGTCGGGGGCGAGGAGCGGGAACGTCTTCGACCACAGCTCGTCGCGCAGCTCGCGGCTGAGGGCGCGGGGAAACATCAGCGCGCCCGCCTGGTAGCGCAGCCCGATCAGCTCCGAGGCCGGAACGCAGGCGGCGAGGTACCGCTTCACCCCTTCGTTCCAGACGAAGCTCTGCAGCTCGAACAGCGCCATCATCCGGATCCGCCGGTCGATGTGGAGGAAGGCCCCGCGGAAGTCCTTCGGGTCCTCGCGCAGGCGGCGCAGCACCGGCGCATAGCGCTTGCCGGCGTCCTGCGGCGCGCGCAGCTGCCACTCTCCCCAGTGATCGCGCCAGAACGCCTTCACCTTCGCGTCGTCGCTGCGGTCGAGCTCGCTCGGGGTGGCGAGGAACGCCTTCAGCGCCGCCTCCCACTGTCCGCGCACCAGGTCCTTGGCGAGAAAGCCCTGGCCGTGCTTGAGGAACCCGAAGCGCTGGGAGTCGAAGTAGTTGACCACCCCCGTCCGCAGCACCTCCGCCACGCTCTCCGGCACGCGCGCCGCCTCCGCGGGGGAGAGATCGCGGACGGTGACCTCGAACCGGTTGGCGGTGATGTTGTCCGAAGTGAGCGGCTGCGCGGTGCGGCCGATCAGCTTCAGCCGCAGATCTCCGCTCTGCACCACCTCCGACGCCCCCAGCGCTCCGCCGAGGACGCCGACGAGCTGTTCGGTGCGCCCCTGCTTGTCCTTCAGGCCGCAGATGGAGAGGTCGCGCCGGCGGACCGCGAAGTCTTTGGAGATCCGCTCGAGCGCCTGGAGCGTTCCCACCTTCTGCTTGTCCATCCGGTACACCCAGACCTGTCCGTCCGGGTCCGACTCGAACCGGTAGCCCTCGCGCACGACGAAATCCTCGGGGCGCTGCTTGATCTTCACCGGGCGCGGTTACCAGATGGCCGAAGGCTCGTAAAGCGCGGCCTGCGTGGTACGCTCGCTCCACGGGGGGGGACTCGTGACCGTCTGCGCCGTCTGCTACCGCGAGAACGACCCGGTCGCTGGGCGCTGCCCTTCCTGCGGCGCGCCGCGCACGGAGGCGGCCGAGGAGGCCCCGCGGCCTCCGCGGCCTTCTCCGGCGTCCGGCCCGCGCCTGACGCTCAGGGGGCCGAACGGCGAGGCCACCGAGTATCCGCTCGGCGCGAGCAACGTGCTCGGGCGCAGCACCACCGCTTCGGTGCGCCTCTCCGACCGCGAGGTCTCGCGCAAGCACAGCCAGATCGATCGGGAGGGCGAGGAGTACGTCCTGCGCGACCTCGGCTCCTCGAACGGCACCTTCCTCAACGG
>DASREU010000067.1:0-10165 GCA_035651935.1 Myxococcales bacterium
AATACGGACGCGACGGCGGGCGCCACCACCCTTTCGCTGCGGGTGCTCACCGCGGCGGACGGATACTTCCCCAGCGCGGCGCCGTCGGACGGCTGCTTCGCCACCGCGTCGATGTTCCTGGTCGAGCGCGTCCGCTACTACGTGGCGAACGACCCCACCGGGGTGCCCTCCCTCTACCGGGACCGCGGCCGCGGAACGCAGGAGCTCCTCTATCGCGGCATCGAGGATCTGCAGCTCACGTACGACATCGGGCAGCCGCCGGCGGGATCGAACTTCGCCGCCGGTGGCGCGACGCCCGCGGCAGCCCCGGGATGCACCCCGCCCGCCGCAGTCGCCGGGTGGAGCTTCGGATCCTGCGCTGGCGTCGCCGGTGCGCCGCCCGAGACCGCGACCGCGCCCGACTGGCGCAACGACTCCTACGACAGCGTAAACCGCTACACGGGCCACCCCGCGAACATCCGCAACGTGAACATCTTCGTGGTGGCGCGCGCGACGCGCGCTTCGCCGGACCAGACGGGCGACGCCGTGCCCGCGATCGCCAACCGGCCCCTGCGCGCGGTCGACGCCTTTCACCGCTACGTCCTGATGGACTCCGAGCAACCGGAAAATCTCCTGTCGCGGGCGCATTTCCTGCCGCCCGTCTTCGCGAACGGAAACGTGGGAGGCGGATGATGCCTGCAAGCAAATCGCGCGGAAGCGCCATCCTCGCCGCCCTGATCGTCATCGGCGTCCTGGCGGTGGTCACCGCGGTGACCCTCATGCTCGCCAACATCAGCAAGGGCGATTCGGCGCGCGATGCGCGCGTCCTCAGCCAGAGCGCCTGCGTCGAGGCGGGCCGGCAGTACATCCTCGGTCGCCTGCGCGTCTTCGGGCTCGACCCGACCACGATCACGCTCGATCAGGCCGTGCAGGTCGAGAGCGGCACCCGCCGTGTCTATACCGGCCACGTGAGGGACTGGGACGCCGGCGTGCAGAACGCCACCGCGGTGGTCAACTCGGTGCAAGCGGTGCCCTCGCAGCTGTTGGGCAACTCCAGCGCGCGAAACCGCGACATCTCCAACGTGATCGTGCCGGGGTCCACGCTCGGCGGTCGCGCCTATCGGGTGGTGGTGGCCTGCACCGACCCGCTGGCCGGCGACATGGAGCTGGAGTTCACGTTCAAGTACGGATTGTGAGGAGCCTATGCGACTGCATCACCTGCGCCTGCCGGCGCTCCTGATCGGCCTCTTCGTGCTCGACTCGCCGCCGACCCTGGCGGGCGCGGCCTGCACGCCGGGCGACTGCCTCGCGAACAGCGCGGTGGCGCAGCGCGTGCAGCCCACCACCGTGAACAACGACGACAAGGGCGACGTCACCTTCTTCGCCACGCAGTCGGGGCAGCTGCCGAACATCGTGTTCGTGCTCGACAACTCGACCTCGATGTACGAGTTGCCGTACGACGTCAACCCCTTCCCCAACTCCGCCTGGGTGAGCAAGGGAAAGACGCCGAGCGCGGCTGCCAGCAGCCGATTCGACAGCGCGGCGAACCTCGCCACCTGCCACGCGAACACTTTCTTCGAGTCGCTTCGGGACAGCGCCGGCAACCCCTACAGCAAGACGAAGGTGTATGCCCCACCGGATCCCGCGTTCCCCAGCTTCTTCGACAACACCAAGATCTTCAAGTGGTTCGAATGGGCGATGAACAGCACCACCGGGCCCTCCGGCACCGCCAACGGGAGCGACCCCGTCTTCAAGTCCGGCGGCGGCGCCGCCACCGGCACGCCCACCACGGCCTGCAGCGCGATGAGCAGCAGCGCGGGCAGCGGCGGCAGCGGCGGCTCGGGCTCGAACGCGTGGAGCATCACCCAGCAGCAGAGGTGCCAGCAGTGCCTGAGCGAGGCCGGCTACTACATCGGACCGTCGGCGGTCACCAACGACAGCTATCTCGTCGGCTCCGCGGTCAGCGGCAACATCGTCTTCAAGGGCAACTGGCTGAACTTCAACCCGCCGAAGTTCATCACCGCGCGCAAAGTGCTCACGGACTTCATCACCAACCAGTCGAGCACGCCGACACCCGTTCGCCTCGCCGTGGTGAACTACGACCCGAACAACCTCGCCTACGCCGATCAGCCCATCGTGACCACCGGTCTGCGCAGCGGCGACGGCGGCAAGTTCCTCTTGCCGTCGGGCATGACGAGCCCGGGGATGATCCCGGATTGCGGCCTGACGGACTGGAAGGCCGCGGCGACGGTGACCAAGCAGACCAACCTTCTCGCGGCCGTCCGGGCGATCAGCTGGGGCACCAACCAGTACCCGGGAGCGATCGGGACGCCCCTGGCGGAGACGCTCTTCAACGTCGGGCAGTTCTTCGGCGGCAACAACAACTTCTACAACAGCAAGTTCGGCTCGATCTGGACGAAGACCGGATTCACCGCCGCGACCGATGCCACCAAGCCCATCTGCGTCTCCTGCCAGGTGAACGCGATCGTGCTCATCACCGACGGCGCGCCGGAAGGCGACAACAACCTGCCACAGCTCTTCCGCAACGACACCATCGAGTGCTCGCCGGGAGGGAACGCGGCGCCGCCGACCGGTTGCGGCACGGACGCGCAGAACTCCAGCAACAACCTGCTGGACGACGTCACCAACTTCTTCGCCACCAACGACATGGACGGTGACGCCACCAACGGGTTCCAGGACATCGTCACCTTCGTCATCGGCGTGGGGCTCAAGGTCCCGCTGCTCAACAACGCCGCGCAGTACGGCAAGAGCACTTCGGCGATGCGCGCCGACAACGCTCAGGATCTGCAGGACGCGGTCACGAGCGCGGTGGTCAACATCGTCGCCCGCGCGACGGCGTTCTCCTCCACCGCCATCCAGACCCTGGAGGTGGGCACCGGCTCTACGGCGTACGTGCCGCGCTTCGTCCCCGGATCGCCCACGGACGCCATCTGGGACGGCCACCTCTTCCGGTTCGACCTCTTCAACGAGTTCGTCGCCGGCGTCGACAAGAACGGGGACGGCAACCTGAATGGCGTGTTCCTGGTGGACAAGGACGGCGACATCATCACCGAGGACGACAAGGGCTCGTTCCACAAGCAGAAGAACAACGCCCCGGCCGTCCCGGTGTGGGACGCGGGTGCGCAGCTCACGGCGACCTCCGCCGGCAGCCGGACCATCTACACCGCGCTCTGGGACAGCACGAACAGCGTCTGGAGCACCATCGCGCTGCCCAACTGGGACGGGGTGAGCGCGAAGCCAACGAACTTCGACGCAGTGGGGAACACCCTGGGGATCGACGGGACCAACGCCTGCACCCAGATCCAGGCCTCGATGGCCACGCCGATTCCCGCGGCCTATCTGAGCTCCTCCAGCACCTTCGACCGCGACCACTGCATCAAGGCGATCCTCGATTACGTGCGCGGATACAACGTCCTCAACGAGATCGCGACCAACCCCTCGGTGACCATCAACCGCGCGCACATGATGGGCGACATCTTCCACTCCTCCCCGGTGGTGGTCGATCCGCCGGTCGACCAGTTCATCTGCAGCCTCGGCCTTCACTCGCAGTGCGTCTCGACGCTCTACGGCTACCAGAACCCGCCGGCGATGGCGACGCCCACGCCGACCGACACCTATACGGTCGGCACCGCGCCGAACACCAAGACCGTCGACGCGTACGAGAAGTACTGGGAGGACCACGAGACCCGGCAGCGCATCGTGCTGGTCGGCGCGAACGACGGCATGCTGCACGCGTTCGACGCGGGCACTCCGACCACCACGCCGCCTACGCTGAACAGCGGGGTCGGCTTCCGCCAGGTGATCTACTCCGCGGGCACCGGGAACGAGCTGTGGGCGTTCATTCCGCCGGACCAGCTGCCGCGCCTGTGGCTGATGATGCGCGACGGTCACCAGTTCTATCTCGACGGCGACATCATGGTCCGCGACGTCTGGGTCGACGGCAAGAAGAACGACAAGGGGACGGCCGGGTACACCAACGACGCGCTCGTCAAGCAGGACGTGGAGTTCCACACCGTGGCGGTCGTCAGCGAGCGCCAGGGCGGAACGCACTTCGTCTCTCTCGACATCACCGACACCACCACGCCGAAGATGCTCTGGCTGTACCCGGGCCCCTGCAGCCCGGAGGAGCAGCTCTGGGGAGAGACCTTCGGACAATTCTCGCCGCGGCCGCCGCCCATCGGGCCGGTGCTGCTGCAGACCTCGAACGTCGCGGGAAGGCCGAACTATGGATACACCCACACCGAGGAACGGTGGGCGGTGTTCGTCAACGGCGGCCACAGCCCGTACCTGAACCGCGGGCGCGCGGCGGCCCTCCTCGACGTCTACACCGGCGTCCCGCTCTTCCTCGCCAAGTACAAGCCGCTCTCCACCGACGCGAACGATCCCGCGCTCGGCATGCGCTTCGGCTTCCCGGCGACGGCGGCGATGGTGGACTACGGCCGGGGGAGCGTCTTCGAGCAGGACGGGTTCTTCGACACCGCCGTGGTCGGCGACGAGGGCGGGCAGCTCTGGACGTTCCGCTTCGGCGAGCCGGGACATGCGGACGCGACCACCGGATTGATGGACAACTGGACGTTCGGGCGCGCTTTCGAGCCGGATACCTCGAGCGGCGGAACCGTCGATCCGCGCAAGCACCAGCCCATCTACACCGTGGCTTCGACCACCGTGCAGCAGGAGACCGGCTGGCTCCGGGCCTTCGTGGGCAGCGGCGATCGCTCGCACGTGCGCTCGACGGGCGGTGGGGACTGCAGGGCCGACGATCCGATGACCTGCATCGCCGCCGGCTGCACCGTGTCGACCGCCATGACCTACGACAACGGCACCAACCATTACGTGACCGGGTTCGCAAGCGGGAGCGGAACCTCGTCGAGCACGCCGAAGTTCGCCTCTCCGACGCAGACGCAGAGCACCACCACCAACGCCTGCAACTCCAACTCGATCGCCGAGACGGTGACGGTCTCCAGCTGCCCCGTCGCCGCGATGAGCTTCACCGGACCGGCGAACGGCACCGGACTCTCCGAGACCTGCACGGGCTCGCCTCTGGCATGCACCGAGGCGGTCACGTTCAAGTACCCGATGTCGAACACGAACCGCGGGTATTCGGGCACCACCGGGGTGAACTCGTTCATGTCGATCGCGGTCCTCGCCGATTCGACCGGCACGCCCACCTCGCGATCGCGGCGCCTGAACACGCCGGGCACCCTCAACGCCGACGCGGATTCTTACGACCAGAACCGGCTCCAGCTCTCGGATCTGATCAACGTGAGCGCCACCACCGCCACCACCAGCGCGGTCTCCGGCAACACGCAGTCGCGCAACGACGCGGGCTGGGTCGTGAGCTATCCCACCATCGACGAGAAGACGGTCACCAGCTCCACCATCCTCGGCGGCTGCGTGATCTGGAGCACGCTGATCCCCACCGGCGGGGCGGTGGGCTGCGCGTCCTCGGGCGCGACGGTCGCGCCGTTCTACCAGGCCGACGCGCTCACCGGCGCCCCGAACTGCGCCGCGAGCTTCCTCACCGGCACCACCTTCGCGCGCTCCCTCCAGCGCAAC
This sequence comes from Myxococcales bacterium, assembly GCA_035651935.1. GTDB lineage: Bacteria > Myxococcota > Myxococcia > Myxococcales > 40CM-4-68-19 > 40CM-4-68-19. The sequence goes on from DASREU010000067.1 coordinate 5,557, forward strand.
GTCCTCTCTCCTCCGCCGGAGCCGGCGGCGGCAGTGGCGGTCGGCGCGGGCGGGACGTCGCTGCGCTTCTCCACCCTGGAGATCCAGCCCGGCGCCTCCGAAGTGACGCAGATGACCGTGAACACGTCCAGCGAGATGCTGGAGCTGATGTACTCGCTGCCGCTCTCGGTGGATCAGCACCTCTGCCGGCACGTCGACCCGGCGAAGTGCAATTAGCCCCACGGCACCGCGCGGACCACCGCAGCGCGGGCCCGGACATTGGCGGGGAGCCTGGATACCGGTGCGCCGGGAACCGGGAACAGGGCGCCGACGGTCACGTCACGCGTCGTCTCTGGCGCCCTGCGCAATAAAATCGAGGCTGATTTGGAGCGATTACGATCCGGCGCTCTTCCCGTGAGAGCCGGTGTGGGATTGCACCGCATTGCAAGACCGAATTCGAGCATTGCAGAATTGAATTCTGGAATCCTGCACTTCCTAGCGCGGACGTAAAAAGTAGTGACGCGGTTCCGGGTGCTCCGGGGTACGTCCTGCCTGAGTCCGGCGGCTTGGGAACGGCGTTCTTCTTGCTACCAACAGGACCATGGTCCCGGCGCGCGCAGCGAGAGGCTTCACCTTGATGGAGATGGTGACGGTGCTCGCCATCGTCGGCGCCCTGGCGGGCATGTCCGCGGCCGCGCTCGGCAAGATGAAGAACCGCGGGAACTTCTCCTCGGCGACGGGGGACTTCCTCGCCACGCTGCGGACCGCGCGCGCCGAGGCGTTCGCGCGCGGGAACCCGACGGTGGTGATCGTCGACGCCCAGGCGGGCAGCTGGTGGGCGGTCGAGGACGTCGACGGCAACTTCGCGCTCGCGTCGTTCAATCCGGCAACTCCGGCGCCCGCTCCCGACCGGCTGATCTACGCGGGGCAATTGCCGACGTCGACCAGCTTCGGGCCCGCCGGCGGGTGGGGCTCCGCGCTCCCGCAGCCTTGGTCGGGAATTCCCACCGGATACGTCAACATCGTCCTCGCGGATGGCGGCTCCGGCGGCACGGCGGACATCAGCGTCGACGGAGGGAGCGCGGCGCCGAACTTCAAGTACTGCAGCTTCTGCGATTCCTCGAGCCAGCGGGGCGCGATCACCTTCCTGCCCTCCGGCGGGGCGAGGTTCAGCGGAGGGCCGCTCGCGGTCGGGCAGCAGATCAGCCTCCAGGACGTCCAGTCGGCGACGGACGGCGGCGTGGGCGCGACGGGGATCATCGACTTCGCCATCGTGGCGGCGACGGGCGCGTCGGAAGCGGTGAGCATCCGATGACCTCCAGCCTGCGCCGGCCGCGCGCGATCGACCGCGGCTTCTCGCTGATCGAGTCGATGGTCGCCTCGGTGGTGATGCTGATCGGGCTGCTCGGCCTCGCCGGGCTTCAGGTCACGGGCATGCGCGCGAACAACCTGGGCAAGCGGATGGCGCAGGCCTCGCTGCTCGCGCGGGACCTCGTGCAGAACATGCAGGTCTGGGACTACGCGGACACCCGTCTCACCCCGCAGGCCGGTGCGTCTCCGGCGCACACCGGCACCTATTCGGATACCAATCACGCGGACGTGGCGGAGTTCTGGGACCTGCGGAACACGGCCGCGCTGACCAGCAACGTCGACGGCGCCACCGTGAAGTTCGACTACACCGACGGCGCCGCGGGCGGCGCACTGACCAGCCAGCTCGGCGCGAACTACGAAGGTGTCCTCTCTCCCGTCGATACCTCGCTGCCCGCCGGCGAGCAGACCGTCTACCAGCGCTACTGGAACGTCTTCCTCGTCGATCTGACGGGCTCCGGCACCCCGCAGGGAAAGCTCGTCCAGGTGATGGTGCGCTGGAAGGAGCCAAACTTCGGGTACCGCCAGGTGACCACCAGCTTCTACAAGTGCGACCCGTCGGGGTTCAACCTGTGAGCGCGCCGCAAAAAGGGTTCACGCTCATCGAGGTTCTGGTCGGCGCGGCGGTGGCGCTGGTGGTGATCGGCGTGGTCACCAGCACCTTCCTCTCCCAGCAGCGGTCGATGCAGGCGCTGGATCTCTCCCGCGAGGCGAGCAACGGCGGCCGCGACGCGATGCTCTCCATGCAGGAGACCATCGGCCGCGCCGGGTATGGAGTGGACCCGCGCTACGCATTCGACTTCCGCAGCTACAGTTGTCCGGCCTGGAGCGCCGCAGCCCGGTGCCGCGATTCCATCTCCGGTCCCGACGAGATCGTCTTCATCATGCGCGACCCCGGTTACTACTGGGCCGGAACGCCGGCGAGCGTGATCCAGGGCTGCGATCCGACGGCGCCCTGCTCCGGGCACGCCTGGCAGCTTCTGGGATTCGACGCCACGCACGTCACCGTGGCCGCCAACGCAGGGGACACGTTCCTCAAAGGGCAACTCCTGCTCCTCGCCTGCGCCAAGGGATCCGCCCCGACGATGGCGCGGGTGGGGACCACCGTGAAGGCGGTCGCGGCGGGAGCCTTGCAGATGACGCTCGACGCCGCGGTCGCGGGAAATCCATACCGGGCGAACCTCGGCGCGGGCCACGACCCCTGCTTCGACGGAACCGGCGCCGCGCCCGGTTCGAACGCATCGCCCGGGTCGAGCATGTTCTTCGTCAACCGGTATCGCTACCACGTCGGCACCGTGAATGGAGACCCCTGGCTCCTGCTCGACCGCGGGCTCGACTACAACCAGAACGGGACCACCGCGGAGAACGTCGGGGCCGGTACGCCCGACGCCGCCGACGAGATCCCCATCGCGCACGGGGTGGAGAATCTCCAGATCGCGTATCTGATGAAACCCAGCACCACCGGGATCGCGGCGCCGGACAACGGAGGCGACTGGGTGATCGGCGACACCGAGGGTGTGCTGGAGGAACCCGACCCGACCGCCACCGCTCCGGCGCAGTCCAGCTCGGACGTCGACCCCGCGCGCTTCACGCTGCACCCGGCGAACATCCGCGCGGTGCGCATCCGCCTCACCCTGCGCTCGATCCGCCAGGACGTCGCCCAGCCCACGCCGTGGCTCGGGGACCCGCCGGTCGCCGCCGGCAGCACCGGGATCGAGAACCGCAACGACTTCACTGCCGTGGCCCTGGGCCGCTATCGCCGGTTTTTCAGCTCGGTGGTCGTCTCCACTCCCAACCTCGGCTCGAAAGATCCGTTCATCTTCTAGGGGAAACACGATGCGCTCCGTCCACCACAGACACGACCGCGGTTCGGCGCTGCTCGTCGCGATGATCCTGATGATCGTCTTCGCCGTGATCGGCGTGGCGCTGGTCAACCGCACCACCCGCGAGGCGGACGCGGTCGCTTCCAAGCGGCACTGGGACCGGGCGATGAATTGCGCGGAAGGCGCGCGGCAGATGCTCCTCTCGCAGTTCCGCGCCTACGGCGTGAACCTCGTCAACCTCCAGCTCCAGAAGCAGGTCGGAGACCAGCAGTACGCCTCCGGCCACTACGACAACTTCAACGTCACCTCCGTCGAGGAGGCCGGCGGAACGCCCGGCGGCGGCGTCGCCGGCGATGCCGCGAACCGCATCACCAAGCGGTCGGGCGGCCTCGGCGGCAAGGGTTACCGGCTCACCGTGGTCTGCCGCGACAACGCAGCGGCCACGCACCAGCAGGAAGTCGAATTCCTGGTGAACTTCGGGTTCTGAGGGGGCGATCATGCACCGCATCGGAAAGCTGCTCATCGGCTTCGCCGCGCTCGCGCTCCCTGCGCAGGCCGCGACCGACAACGTCTGCTGGAACCGCGACACGGAGCGGATGGACTTCTACACGAACCCGCCCACGCGCGGAGACAACAACTTCTTCTCCTTCACCGTGTCCGGCACCGCGAACGTGACGATGATCTATCCGGCCACGGCGTCGATGAGGGCGCTGCCGATCTCGCTGTACGAGCTGCGCGATCCGTCGGTCGCCGGGGTCAGCGCGGTGCTGGCGCCGTCGGGGCAAGGTTGCCAGAACGCGTTCCTCAACAACCTCGACTACTTCATGCCCAGCACGGTGGAGCCGCCGGCGGCCGCGGCCGCGTACACCGGAAGCTACGACAACACCAAGCGCTATCCGGATCCGGAGACCGCATACTCGGGCGGCGGCGGCAAGGCCGACGGTTTCGAGGATTCGAGCTACAACGAAGCGAAGACGGCGAGCTCCCCGGCCGCGCAAAACGGAGGCAAGGCGTGGCGGTACCTGCTCTGGCCTGCGAACGATTCCGGCACTCCGGAGAGCATCGATACCGCCTGCACCACCGCCACCACCGGCGCCGCATACGTCGCGAACGACACCAACGACTGCAAGTTGTGCGTCAGGACCAAAGGCTACTGGTTCAACTACAAGCTGCCCCAGACCGACACCAGCACCTCGGCGTTCGTCGCCAAGGGCAACTGGCTGAACTACTTCCCGCCCAAATGGGCCTTGCTCCGCCTCGCCTACAAGCGCCTGGTGAACGGGCCGCTGCTGAACTCGCTCCGCGAGGGCATCGGAACGCAGAACGGCGCCCAGGGCTGGTACCGCCTGCAGAAGATGCTTCCGCAGTCGTGTACCGGGCAGGGCCGGCCGAACCAGCGCATCAGCAGCGTCGACAGCGTGACCTATACGAACACCGCG
>DASREU010000068.1:0-5442 GCA_035651935.1 Myxococcales bacterium
TCGAGCGGCCGCAGAGCGTCGCGATCCCGCGGGGCCACGGCGCGCCGCGATCGGTCCTGTCGCCGCTCAGCGCCGAGACGTTCGCGGTCCAGTTCACCGCTTCACGCGAGCTCCGCGACAAAATCTGCGAGGCCCGCGCTCTCCTCTGCCACAGCGTTCCCGACGGCGACCTGGCGAGCATCATCGAGAAAGGCCTCGACCTGCTCATCGAGAAGGTCAAGAAGAAGCGGTTCGGCCTGGGCCGTAAGCCCCGGGTTCCCGCCGGCCCGTCCTCGGAGAATTCCGAATCAGCCTTGAAGCAGGATACCGGCGCGTCTTCGATCTCGCCGGACACCGTGGTCAAGGAAGAAGGATGCCGTGGTGCAGTCGAAGCGGACGCATCCGAGCCGCTCGCCGAAGCTGCGCCGTCCATCCCTCCGCCGGTCATCGAATTGCTCGAATCGGAGGGCTCACGACACATCTCCGACGCGATCAAGCGCGCCGTGTACGAACGCGATGCCGGCCGATGCACCTTCGTCGACGACCAAGGCCGAAGGTGTACGTCGGAACGGGTGCAATTCGATCACCGGGATGGATACGCCCGGACGCGTACGCACACCGTCGAGGCGATTCGGTTGCGCTGCCCGGCCCACAACCAGCACGCTGCCAACGAGATGTATGGCCGCGAATTCATGGACCGCGCCCGCGGGACGATCCCACGTGAACCGAGTGACACCGCTCCCGCAACTCGTCCCGGGACGAGTCAGGGCGAGCTCGTCCCCGGAGTCCGGACCAGTTGAGGGGCGAGCTCGTCGCCGGAGTCCGTGCGCAAGTTGGGGAGCGAGGTGGTCCTCGGAGGCGCTGGACTCTTTCGGGTTCAGCGCAGTTCGCCCAGGGACGCGCTCGGCGCGTCCAGCGTCTGCTCCTAGAGCCTCTCGTAGTGTGACGTCCACCGCGCGATTTCGCGGAGTGGGGCAGGGCGGAGCTCCAGATGATGCTCTCGTCCCGCCCTCCGCCTTCTTACCAACCCCGCTTCTTCGAGCACCTTCAGATGCTTCGAGACAGCGTTCAGGGAGATGGGAAAGCGCTCGGCGATATCCGTCACCCGGGCCGCGCTGCGGGCCAGCCGGCTGACGATGGCTCGCCGGGTCGGGTCGGAAAGGGCAGCAAAGGCGCGATCGAGGGCGGCCGACATGGCGATCATCATTCAACCCCGCGGTTGAATGAGTCAAGCGGCCTGGGGTGCGAATGGAATGGTTGGACCGGCCCTCGCGTCGAGGGCGCTCGAGCAGGATCACCCCGATCGCACGGATGCGCTCCTGACCGAGTTGCGCGAGATCTCATCGCGGCTGCCCGCCGATGCTCCGGGCCCGCGCGACACGTGAGCTCGGGACCGGCTGCTTGCCGCACTGGATGATCATGAGCAGGTCGAGTGACACAACGCCGCCGGATCGCCGGCCACGGGCGGGGTGGCCTGATGACCTGCCGCTATCCGTACTGCGGCAACTCCGGCTCGTCCGCTTCCGACGAGAGCGCCGCTTTCCACAGCTCAGCGAGCCGCTCCTGGCGCTCGCCGAGGAGCGCGCCCTCGCCGCGGTACCACACCTTTCCGCCGCCGGCTTCGGCCTGCACGATGGCGCCGCGGGGGGTCTTCAGCGAGACGCGCCAGGCGGCGAGGGTGGATGCGGTTTCCCGCATCCGGATGTGCACGCGTTCGCGGGATTCCACCTCGACGGAGTCCATCGCAGGCAGTATGGCACAGGCAGACGGAAACTGGGAGGGCCCATGGGCGAGGTGGCGTATCGTTCGAAGGTCCGGATCGAGCGGGTGAAGGGGTCGCTGCGGCATGCGTTCTTGCCGGAGGAGCCGCAGCCGGTGAAGTTCGGGACGCACGGCGCGGTGGCGGCGCACTACGGAGCGAAGCCCGGGATGTACGAGCCGCACGCCACCACGCTGGACTACCTGGTGGCTGCCGCGGCGGGTTGACTGACCGGGACCTACGGAGGCGCGCTGGAGGCGCGCCAGATTCCCGCATCCGCCGGGAAGCTGATCGCGGACGCCGAAGGCGAGGTGGAACTGGACGGCAAGACGCTGGTGATGCGGCGCATCCATGTGCGCTTCTCGCTGGAGTGCCCGCCGGAGCAGCGCGAGATCGCGCAGCGCGTGCACGGTGTGTACGCCGACGCCTGCCCGATCTACCGCTCCATCCACCCCCAGATCGCGGTCACGACGGAAGTGGCGTTCCGCTGATCGACGCGTCCAGGATCTCGATCGGGTGCGCCGCGCGCAGATGCGTGCCCCGCTCCCGCAGGATCTTCTGGATCTGCAGCGTGCACCCGGGGTTCGCGCTCGCCAGGAGATCCGGCTTGGTCGAGAGCACGTTCGCGACCTTCCGCTCCCCGATCTGCTCCGCGCTCTGCGGCTGCACCAGGTTGTAGATCCCCGCGCTCCCGCAGCACTGCTCGCCGTCGGGCACCTCGACCAGCGTGACGCCGGGAATCCCCGCAAGAATCGCCCGCGGCTGGGCCTTGATCCGCTGCGCGTGCGCCAGGTGACAGGCGTCGTGCATCGCGATCCGCAGCGGGAGCGGCCGCCGCGGCGCGCGCGGCGAGAGGGTCGCGACGAACTCGTTGACGTCGCGAACCTTCGCCGCGAATGCCTTCGCCCGCTCGTCGCCCGGAAAGAGGCGCCCGTAATCCTTGAGATGCGACCCGCAGCCGGCGGCATTGATCAGGATGAAGTCGACCCGCTCGCGCGAGAACCGCTCGATCAGATCGCGCGCGAATGCCAGCGACTCGTGCTCGCGGCCGGCATGCATGGACAAGGCCCCGCAGCAACCCTGGCCGCGGGGGACGATCACCTCGCAGCCCTCCGCCGCCAGTACCCTGAGGGTGGCCTCGTTGACGCCCGGGTTGAACACCCGCTGCACGCAGCCCGCCACCAGCGCCACCGTGAACCGCTTCTCCCCCGCAGCCGGCACCCGCTCCGGCAGCCGGGAGAACACGTTGTGCGGCGTCACCGCCGGCTGCAACGCTTCCAGCTGGCGCAGCCGCGGCGGCGCGAGCCGGAGGATCCCGCTGTGACGGACGAGCCAGCGCAGGCCCGTCCAGACATAGACGAGAAGGAAGGCCGCCATCGCCCGCAACCGGCCGGGGTACGGGAAGAGCTGGAAGATCATCCCCCGGTCCAGCCGGTCCCAGAACCCCCGCGCATAGTTCTTCTCGACGTACGCGCGCGTCTCCTCGATCAGGATGTCGTAGCGGACACCGGAAGGGCAGGCGGTGACGCACGCCATGCATCCCAGGCAGCGATCGAAGTGCGCCGCCACCGTCCCGGTCATCTGCAGCTGTCCGGTGCGCAGCCCGCGCATCAGATCGATGCGCCCGCGGGGCGAGTCCATCTCCTCGCCCCAGTTCTGGTACGTCGGGCAGGTCGGCAGGCAGAACCCGCAATGCACGCAGTCGTCGATCAGCTCCCGTTGCGGCGCGGTCATACGATGAACCTTCCAGGTGCGAGCAGGTTCCCCGGATCGAACTGCTTCTTCACCGATCGATGCACCGCCTCCGACGCCGGCGGCGGTCCCCAGTCGCCCGGGGCAGTCAGCCACCCTCCCACCGTGGTGAGCGCGCGCCGGGCAGACTGCAGCGCCGCGGGATCGAGACCGGCAGAGAACCCCCACCCGACGCCCACGGTCGGCAGCCAGCAGAGCCGCGCGCGCAGCGGCGCCAGAGCCTTCGCCACCTCCGCCGCCTGGGTGGGCAGGGCGGCGAAGCGGATCGGCACCGCACCGGAAGGCGCCGCGGGCCACTCGCACTCCTCCAGGTCACGCAGCTTCTCGCGCTGCGCCCGCACTCCGGCAGAAAATCCCTCGAACCGGAGGTACACGTCCCATCCGGCGCCCTCGCCGACCGCCAGCATCGCCGCCGGCTCCAGCTGCTGCGACCTGACGCGCCGCGCCAGCTCCACCGGATCGGCTCCCCGGGCGCGGAGCGAAAGCGTCTGCTCCGGCAGCGGATGGACCCGGAAGGTGGCGGTCGCGATGAACGCCAGCGTCCCGTACGAGCCGCACATCAGCTTGGGCAGATCGAACCCGGCGACCGTCTTCACCACCTTCCCGCCGCCCTTCGCGCGCGTGCCGTCCGCGCGCACCACCGAGATCCCGATGATCAGGTCGCGCACGCTCCCGTACCGCGTGCGCAGCGGACCGAACGAGTTCGCTGCCACGATCCCGCCGATGGTCGCCTTCTCCGGCTGCGGGGGATCGAGCGCGAGCCGCTGGCCGTTCTTCCCCAGCTCGCCCTGAAGCTGCGCGAGCGTCACCCCGCACTCCACGATCACCACCTGGTCGGCGGGCGCGTACTCCACGATCCGGTTCAGCCGGGTGGTGGATAGCTCTACGTCAGCCGGCGGACCCGGCGGCATCGCCGTCCCGCCCCCCACGAAGAGCACGCTCCGCCCGCCCTGCGCGAGCAGGCCCTGCGCCTCCTCGATCGACGCCGGCGTCAGCCGCGCCACGCTTCCCCCGAAAGCTCGGTGGGATGCGCCTTGTACGGTCCCGGCTTGTCCCCGCACAGCCGCGGCGAGGGAAACACCTTGCCGGGATTGAACCCCATCGTGGGGTCGAACGCGCAGCGCACCAACTGCATCGTCTCCAGATCCTGCGGCGTGAACATCTCCGCCATGTACGGCGCCTTGTCCGCCCCCACCCCGTGCTCGCCGGTGATCGACCCGCCGTACCGCAGGCAGGTGCGCAGGATCTCCGCCGACATCTCTTCCGCCCGCCGTTCCTCCGCGGGATCCCGTCCGTCGAAGAGGACCAGCGGATGCAGGTTCCCGTCCCCCGCATGGAACACGTTCGCCACCCGCAGCCCGTACCGCTGCCCGAGCGCCGCGATCTCCTGGAGCACCACCGCGATCTGGCTGCGCGGAATCACCCCGTCCTGCACCAGATAGTTGCGCGCGATCCGTCCCACCGCCGCGAACGCGCTCTTCCGGCCTTTCCACATCAGCTCGCGCTCGGCGGCGTCGCGCGGCACCCGGATCTCGAGCGCCCCTGCCTTGCGCGCCAGCTCGATGGCGTTTGCCGAGGTGTGGTCGCACTCCGCGGCGATGCCGTCCACGTCCATCAGCAAGGCCGCGCCCACCTCTGGCCAGTCGACGCCCGTGGCCGCCTTCGCCGCCACGATCGCGAGCGTGTCCATCATCTCGATCGCCGCCGGCACGATCCCGGAAGCGATGATGGCGCTCACCGCATTCCCCGCTTCGGTGGTCGAGGGGAAGGTGGCAAAGAAGGTCCGCGTCGCCTCCGGCTTGCGCAGGATCCGCAGCACCACCTCGGTGACGATCCCGAGCAGCCCTTCGCTGCCGACCACGATCCCCTTGAGATCGTACGCGGGCTCGTCGAGCACCGGCCCGCCCAGGTCGACCACCCTGCCGTCCTCCAGCACGATGCGGACGCCGAGG
>DASREU010000069.1:0-15147 GCA_035651935.1 Myxococcales bacterium
TTGAGGATCTTGAACGCGCGGCCCATGGCGCGCGGCATGTAGCGGCGCAGCGAAGGGCCCTGGTCGACCATCAGCTCCTTCACCGTCAGCCGATCGACGTCGAGCGACTGGTCCTTGGCCGACTGCTCCGCGTTCGCCACCGCGCTGCGCAGCAGCTTCGCCAGCGGCTCGGCGGCCCGCTTCTCCACGTACGCGAGCTGCGCGAGGGCGGCGTTGACGTTCTTGCCGCGGATCAGATCCGCCACCACGCGGACCTTGCGGGGGGTGATGCGCAGATAGCGGAGGGATGCTTTGGCTTCCATGATCTCAGTCTCCGTTTACTTCGCGGCCGGGGCGGGAGCGGCGGGCGCCGGAGCGCCGGGGGCGGCGCCGGGCGCGCCGGGGGCGCCCGTGGCGCCGGGCTTGGCCTTCTTGTCGCCGGTGTGGCCGTGGAAGGTGCGCGTCGGGGCGAACTCGCCCAGCTTGTGGCCCACCATGTTCTCGGTGACGAAGACGGGGATGAACTTGCGCCCGTTGTGCACCGCGAAGGTGTGCCCCACCAGGTCGGGAAGGATGGTCGAGCGGCGCGACCACGTCTTCACCACCTTCTTCTGGTTCTGCCGGTTCATGTCCTCCACCTTCTTGATCAGGTGGCGGTCGATGAACGGGCCCTTCTTGATCGAACGTGCCATCAGCGAACTCCCTTGTCGCGCCGCTTGATGATGAACTTGGTGGTGCGCTTGTTGACCCGGGTCTTCAGACCCTTCGTCTGCTGGCCCCACGGCGAGACCGGGTGAGGATTGCCCTGGCCTCTTGCCTTCGCCGCCGCCGTGCGGGTGATCGACCGGGTTCATCGCCAGGCCGCGCACCGTCGGCCGCCAGCCCTTCCAGCGGTTGCGGCCGGCCTTGCCGATGCGGACGATCTCGTGCTCGGTGTTGCCGAGCTGCCCCACCGTCGCCTTGCACTCGAGGAGGATCTTGCGGACCTCGGTGGAGGGCATGCGGATCTGGGCGTACTTGCCTTCCTTCGCCATCAGCTGCCCGAACGACCCCGCGGAGCGGATCATCTGCGCCCCGTGGCCCTTCTTCAGCTCGATGTTGTGGATCACCGTGCCGAGCGGGATGGCGTGCAGCGGGAGGGAATTCCCCGGCCGGATGTCGACCATCTCCCCCGAGCTGAGGACGTCGCCGACGTTCACCCCGACCGGCCAGAGGATGTAGCGCTTCTCGCCGTCGGTATAGTGGAGCAGCGCCAGGCGCGCGGAGCGGTTCGGGTCGTACTCGATCGCCACCACCTTGGCGGAGACGCCGTCCTTGTCGCGCTTCCAGTCGATGATCCGCATCCGCTGCTTGTGCCCGCCGCCGCGGTGACGCGTGGTCATGCGCCCGTAGACGTTGCGCCCGCCCGTCGACTTGAGCGGCGCCGTCAGCGACTTCTCCGGGTAGTCCTTGGTGATCTCGGCGAAGTCCGGCGACGTCGTCAGGCGGCGTCCCGGGCTGGTCGGCTTGTAGCTCTTGAGCGCCATCTTCTACTTCCCCTCGAAGAGCTGGATCGCGTCGCCTTCCTTCAGCGTCACGATCGCCTTCTTCCAGTTGGGCCGCTGGCCTTCGGAGCGGCCGAGGCGGCGGAACTTGCCGCGAACGATCGACGTCTTCACGTCCAGCACCTTCACCTTGAAGAGCTGCTCGATGGCCTGCTTGACCTCGGTCTTGTTCGCCTTGAGGTGGATCTCGAAGGCGAACTTGTTCTCGCGATCGCGCATGCGGTCGAGCTTCTCGGTGTCCAGCGGGCGCTTGATGATCTCGAAGCGATTCATGTCACCACCCCCGTCAGCGCCAGGGCGGCGTCCTTGGTGAGGAGCAGCGTCGGGTGGCGCAGGATGTCGTAGACGTTCGCGCCTTCGACGGGGAGGAACTTGTACTTCTTCGCGTTGCGCACCGACTTGAAGAGGTTCAGGTTCGCCTTCACCCCCAGCACCAGCGCGCTCTCGATCCCGAGCTTCGCGAAGGTCCCGACCGCATCCTTCGTCGACGGGCTCGTAGGGATCCAGGAGTCGACCACCACCAGCGCCTTGTCCTGGTTGCGCTTGCTGATCGCCGCCCGCAGCGCCGCCTTCCGCACCTTCTTCGGCACGTGGTACTCGTGGTCGCGCATCTTCGGCGCCATCGCCTTGCCGCCGCCGACCCACTGGCTGGCCCGGATGGAGCCCTGCCGCGCGCGGCCGGTGCCCTTCTGCTTGTACGGCTTCTTCCCGCCGCCGGAGACCAGCGAGCGGTTCTTCACGCCCACCGTGCCCGCGCGCCGCGAGGCGAGCTGCGCCTTCACCACCTCGTAGAAGAGGTGCTCCTCGACGGGCGCGTTGACGATCTCGTCGGGAAGATCGACGGTGCCGACCTTCTGCTTCTCGAGATTGATGACGTCCAGGGTGGCCATGGCTAGCTCTTGATCTCGACGTCGACGCCCGCGCTCAGATCGAGCTTCATCAGGGCATCCAGCGTCTGCTGGGTGGGTTCGAGAATGTCGAGGAGCCGCTTGTGGGTGCGGATCTCGAACTGCTCGCGGGACTTCTTGTCCACGTGAGGGGAACGCAGCACGGTGAACTTGTTGATCCGCGTGGGCAGCGGGATCGGTCCCACCACCTTCGCGCCGGTGCGCTTCGCCGTCTCGACGATCTCGCCGGCCGACTGATCGAGCAACTTGTAGTCATACGCCTTCAGCCGGATCCGGATCTTCTGGGTCGCCATCGATACCTCTTCTCAAAGACCAGAAAGCTGCCGGACCGCCCGGTTTCCGCCGGGCGGTCCGGCCACTTCGAACTCCTTACGCCACCACCTGCGTCACCACGCCGGCGCCGACGGTGCGGCCGCCCTCGCGGATGGCGAAGCGCACTTCCTTCTCCATCGCGATCGGCATCATCAGCTCCACTTCCATCTCGATGTTGTCGCCCGGCATCACCATCTCCACGCCGGTCGGCAGCTTGACGGTGCCGGTGACGTCGGTGGTGCGGAAGTAGAACTGCGGCTTGTAGCCGTTGAGGAACGGCGTGTGCCGCCCGCCCTCGTCCTTGGTGAGCACGTACACGTTCGCCTTGAACTTGGTGTGCGGAGTCACCGAGCCCGGCTTGGAGAGCACCTGCCCGCGCTCGATCTCCTCGCGCTTGATGCCGCGGAGCAGGCAGCCCACGTTGTCGCCCGCGAGGCCCTCGTCGAGGAGCTTGCGGAACGACTCGACGCCGGTCACCACAGTCTTGCTGGTGGCCTTGAGGCCGACGATCTCCACTTCCTCGCCCACCTTGATCTTGCCGCGCTCGATGCGGCCGGTGGCGACGGTGCCGCGGCCGGCGATGGAGAACACGTCCTCCACCGGCATGAGGAACGGCTTGTCCGTCTCGCGCACCGGCTCGGGGATGTAGCTGTCCATCGCCTCCATCAGCTTGATGATGGAGCCCGCGCCCTGCTCCCCCTTGTCGCCTTGAAGAGCCTTGATGGCTGCGCCGCGGATGATGGGGGTCTCGTCGCCGGCAAATTTATATTGCTTGAGCAGGTCGCGGATCTCCATCTCGACCAGATCGAGCAGCTCGGGGTCGTCGACCAGGTCCACCTTGTTGAGGAACACGACGATGCGCTGCACGTTCACCTGCGAAGCCAGGAGCACGTGCTCGCGGGTCTGCGGCATGGGGCCGTCGACCGCGGAGACCACCAGGATGGCGCCGTCCATCTGCGCCGCGCCGGTGATCATGTTCTTCACGTAGTCGGCGTGGCCCGGGCAGTCCACGTGCGCGTAGTGGCGCTTCGCCGACTCGTACTCCACGTGCGAGGTGGCGATGGTGAGGATCTTGGTCGCGTCGCGGCGGCCCTGCGAGGCAGAGGCCTTGGCCACTTCGTCGTACGAGACGAACTTGGACCAGCCGTTGTCCGAGGACACCTTGGTCAACGCCGCGGTCAGGGTGGTCTTGCCATGGTCGACGTGACCGATGGTCCCGACGTTGACGTGTGGCTTCTTGCGCTCGAACTTCTCCTTGGCCATGGGTCGTGCTCCTCGCTCTGTGCTGCTTGTGAAGTGCTGCCGTTTCGCTCTGTGGAGGGGGCGGGCTTTTACGCCAGTCCCCGAAATTTTGCAATCAGCGCCGGACCAGGGTCTCCGCGATGTGGCCGGGCACCGGCGCGTAATGATGGAACTGCATGGTGTAGATCGCGCGGCCCTCGGTCGCGGAACGCAGCGACGTGGAGTAGCCGAACATCTCCGCGAGGGGAACGTGTGCGGTGACCACCTGCATTCCCGCCCGGGGCTCCATGTGGAGGATCTTTCCCCGCCGCGCGGAGAGATCGCCGATCACGCTGCCCATGAACGGCTCCGGGGTGATCACCTCGGTCGCCATGATGGGCTCGAGCAGGATGGCGCTCGCCTTCCGGGCCCCTTCCTTGAAGCCGATGGACCCGGCGATCTTGAATGCCATCTCGTTCGAGTCGACCTCGTGGTAGCTGCCGTCGAAGAGCTCCACCTCGATGTCGACCATCGGGTAGCCCGCCAGTACGCCGCCCTGCGCCGCTTCCTCGACGCCCTTGCCGACGGGCGAGACGTACTCCTTGGGGATCGCGCCGCCCTGGATCTTGTTGACGAACCTGAATCCGCCGCCGGGCGCGAGCGGACGGAGCCGCAGCCAGACGTGGCCGTATTGTCCCCGGCCGCCGCTCTGGCGGATGTACTTGCCCTCGGACTCCACTTCCTTCGTGATCGTCTCGCGGTAGGCGACCTGCGGCTTGCCGACGTTGGCGTCGACCTTGTACTCGCGCCGCATGCGGTCGACGATGATGTCGAGGTGCAGCTCGCCCATCCCGGAGATCACCGTCTGCCCGGTCTCCTCGTCGGTGCGCATGCGGAACGAGGGATCCTCCACCGCCAGGCGCTGCAGGGCGGTGATCATCTTCTCCTGGTCGGCGGTGCTCTTCGGCTCCACCGCGATGTGCATCACCGGCTCGGGGAACTCGATCTTCTCCAGGATGATCGGGTGGTCGGCATCGCTGAGCGTGTCGCCGGTGGTGACGTTCTTCATCCCCACCACCGCGGCGATGTCGCCGGCGAAGATCTCCTCGATCTCCTCGCGCTTGTTCGCGTGCATCCGCAACAGGCGCCCGACGCGCTCGCGGCGCTCCTTGGCGGAGTTGTAGACGGCCTGCCCCGAGCGCACGTGGCCCGAGTACACGCGGATGTAGGTGAGCTGGCCGACGAAGGGATCGGCCATGATCTTGAACGCCAGCGCCGAGAACGGCGCCTTGTCGCTGGTCTCGCGGACCGCGTCCTCGCCGGTCTTCGGCAGCTTGCCGTGGACCGGAGGCACGTCGAGCGGGCTCGGCAGGTAGTCGACGACCGCGTCGAGGATCTTCTGCACGCCCTTGTTCTTGAAGGCGCTGCCGCAGATCACCGGGAAGCACTTCATCGCCAGCGTGCCCTTGCGGATGGCGCGCTGGAGCAGATCGCGGGGGACGTCGCCCTTCTCCACGTACGCGTGCAGGGCATCGTCGTCGTACTCGGCGACTTCCTCGACGAGCTTGTGGTGGTACTCCTGCGCCTGCGCGCGAAGGTCCGAGGGGATCTCGAAGGACACCACCTTCTCGCCCTTGTCGCCTTCGAAGCGGACGGCCTCCATCTCGACGAGGTCGATGACGCCGGCGAACTTCTCCTCGGCGCCGAGGGGGAGCTGGATGCAGACGGGCTTTGCCACCAGCCGGTCCACGATGGTGCGCACCGACATGAAGAAGTCGGCCCCTACCCGGTCCATCTTGTTGATGAAGCAGATGCGCGGGACCTTGTACTTGTCGGCCTGCCGCCAGACGGTCTCGCTCTGCGGCTCGACGCCGTTGACGGCGTCGAAGACCGCGCACGCGCCGTCGAGCACGCGCAAGGAGCGCTCGACCTCGATCGTGAAGTCCACGTGGCCCGGGGTATCGATGATGTTGATCTGGTTGCTCGGGCGTTGCTCGCCGGGCAAGCCCGGCGGCGGCCAGAAGCAGGTGGTGGCGGCGGCGGTGATGGTGATGCCGCGCTCCTGCTCCTGCTCCATCCAGTCCATCACGGCGGTGCCTTCGTGGACCTCGCCGATCTTGTAGCTGACCCCCGTGTAGAAGAGGATCCGCTCCGTGGTCGTGGTCTTGCCCGCATCGATGTGCGCCATGATGCCGATGTTCCGGCAGCGCTCGAGGGGAAAGGTGCGGGCCACGGCAAAATACCTCGTAAAGGCGGGCGCTTGCACGCCCAGGGACCGAATGAAGGACTGCCTGGGAAAGAACGGGCTTTCTCAGCGGGGACGCGGGTGTTTACACAGCGCGGGGCGCCGCGTCAAGTCCGTGACCCTGCTACTTTTGCGCCACCGCCGCGAGTTTCGGGGAAATTCCGGGAGCTACCAGCGGTAGTGGGCGAAGGCCTTGTTGGCCTCGGCCATCTTGTGCGTGTCTTCGCGCTTCTTGACGGCGTTGCCGCGGTTGTTGGCCGCGTCCATCAGCTCGGCGGCGAGCTTCTGGTCCATGGTCTTCTCGCCGCGCGCCTTGGAGTACTCGATCAGCCAGCGCATGGCGAGGGCGACCCGGCGCTCCTGCCGGACTTCGACCGGCACCTGGTAGGTGGCGCCGCCGACCCGGCGGCTCTTCACCTCGAGGACCGGCTTGACGTTGTCGAGCGCCTTCTTGAAGGTCTTCAGCGGATCGTCGTTGGTGCGCTGCTGCACCAGATCCAGCGCGCGGTACGCGACGCGCTCGGCGACCGACTTCTCGCCCCGGCGCATCATGTCGTTGATGAACTTGGCGAGAAGGCGATCCTGGAACTTCGGGTCCGGGAGGATCCTGCGCTTTGCGACTTCGCGGCGGCGAGGCATTGAGTGGTGGTCCTTTAGCTCGGGCGCTTCGCGCCGTACTTGGAGCGGCCCTGCTTGCGGCCGGCGACGCCCACGGAATCGAGGGTGCCGCGGATGATGTGGTAGCGCACGCCCGGGAGGTCCTTCACGCGGCCCCCGCGGATCATCACCACCGAGTGCTCCTGAAGGTTGTGCCCGACGCCGGGGATGTAGCTGGTCACTTCCATGCCGTTCGTGAGGCGGACGCGCGCGACCTTGCGCAGCGCGGAGTTCGGCTTCTTCGGCGTGGTGGTGTAGACGCGGGTGCACACGCCCCGCTTCTGCGGGCAGCGGGTCATCGCGGGCGCCTTGCCCTTGTAGATGACCTTCTCGCGCCCCTTGCGGATGAGCTGGCTGATCGTCGGCATCGTGCCTTTCAACGAGACCGCCGCCGGAAGAAGCCGGGCGGCGGCAGGAAAAACAGGGTCTTGTCCCGGAAAAGAGGCGCGCATCATACTGAGGAAGCTCTCGCTGTCAAGCCGCAGTGGCCACGGCGGTATCGCTTGGCTGGCCGCCCGCGGTCAGGCATGCTGAAGCCCGGTGCACGCGAAAAACCGCATGACGCTGCTGGACTGCGTCGGGCTCGGCATCAACGGGATCATCGGCACCGGCATCTTCCTCCTCCCCGCGAAGGTCTTTCGCAACGCCGGCGGATTTTCCTGGGCCGCCTGGCTCGCCATCGGCGGCGTCTGCGTCCTGGTCGGGCTCTGCTTCTGCGAAGCCGCCGGCCGCGCCGACCGCAATGGCGGCCCCTACCTCTACGCGCGCGACGCCTTCGGCCGCTGGGTGGGCGTGGGCGTGGGCTGGATGGCGCTCGCCGCGAACCTCTTCGCCTACGGCGCGGTGGCGCGCGGATTCGGCCGCAATCTCTCCTTCCTGCTCCCGGCCCTGAACCGCGCCGGTCCGCAGATCCTCCTCGCCGTCGCCGTGATCGCCGGGCTTGCGACGCTGAACTACTTCGGCATCCGCCCGGGCGCGCTGACCAGCGACTTCTTCAGCGGCGCCAAGCTGATCCCCATCCTGCTCTTCGTCGGCCTGGGGCTCTTCTTCGTCGACTGGCACCGCCTCGCAATCCCTCTTCCGGCGGGGGAGACGAAGTTCGAGGCGGTCAAGCTCGGCGGGTTCGCCGCCCTCTTCGCCTGCACCGGCTTCGAATACGTCCCCGTCACCGCGGGAGAGACGGAGAACGCGAGGCGCAACGTCCCGCTCGCGCTCATCTTCTCGCTGCTCTTCTCCGTGCTGCTGTACGCCGTGGTGCAGGTGGTGTTCATGGGGACCCACCCGGACCCGGGCAGCGCGGACAAGCCGTTGGCGGAAGCGGCCAGCGCATTCGCGGGACCCTGGGCCGGCGGATTCGTCGCCGTCGGATCCGTGATCTCCTCGTTCGGCTACCTGACCGCCGTCGCGCTGGTCACACCGCGCTACCTCTCCGCGCTCGGCGAGAACGGCGAGCTGCCTGCGATCTTCGCGCGCACCAGCCGCTTCCAGACCCCCGCGGTCGCCATCGTCGCCACCGCCGCGGTCTGCGTCGGGCTGGCGATGTTCGCGGATTTCGACCGGCTCTCGGATCTGAACAACGCGGCGGTCTTCGCCCAGTACGTCCCCACCTGCCTGGCGGTGCTGGTGCTTCGGCGCACCCGCGGCCCGAGCGCGTTTTCGCTTCCGCTCGGCCCCACCATTCCCTTGCTCGCCACCGTCGGCTGCATCCTGTTCCTCAACGGCATCAAGCCTGACGACGCGGTCTTCTCGCTGGCGACGCTCGCCATCGGCCTCGCGATCCACGGCCTCTTCCGCCTCTACGGCCGCCGCCGCCCCGTCCTCGAGGGTCCGGGTTGAGCGCGCTCCTCGCCCTCGTCGTCGCGGCCGCGCTTCCCGAGGTGAACCTGTCCCTTTTCCGTCCCGCGAGCGGAAGCGACGGACTCCTCGGCGTCGAAGGCGCGCGTCCCCCGGGCGATCCCGCCGAGCCGCTCCAGCTGCAGATCGGCCTGGACGTCGGGTACAAGCCCATCCGCGTCAGCCTGCTCAACAGCGTGTCCCACGAATCGCGCACGGGCGGCTGGGTGCAGCTCGCGGCTCCGCTGAACGGATACGCCTCGATCTTCGCGCAGCTTCCCGTCACCCTCGGGCAATCGGGGAGCGTCGCGCAGATCGCCTCTGCGCCCTCGCCTGCGTTCGGGTTCTCGGTCGGTGACGCCCGCGTCGGCGTGCGGCACGCGTTCCTCCACGGCCCCGTCGATCTCGCCGGCCAGATCGCGTTCGACCTGAATACGGCGACGGCGCAATCGCTCACCGGCGACGGCCGCTTCGGCGTCGAGGCGCTGCTCTCCGCGGCTCGCCGCAAGGAAAAGCTGGAGCTGATCGGGAACCTCTTCGTCCGCTTCCGGCCCCCGCGCGACGTCGGGACCGTGAAGCTCGGCAACGAGATCGGCGCGCGCGCCGGCGTCGCGTACTGGCTGTCGTCGCGCTCGCGCCTCTACGGAGAGCTGGAAGCCCAGTCGTCGCTGCGCGACTTCTCCCAGCAGTCGTTCCCCATCGAGTGGCGCCTGGGAGCCACGGTTTGCCCCTTGCCGGTCTTCGCGCTCGACTTCGCGGGCGGTACCCGGCTCGATGACGGGCTCGGCGCGCCGTCCGCGCGCGGCGTCGTCGCCTTGCGCTACGCGCCGGCGTTCTGCCGGCCGCCGAAGACCGAGACCGGCCCGGAGCCCGGGCTCAAGGAGCTGGTGGCGGAGATCGCGCGGCAGCGCGCGGCGCGCGAGAAGGCGGAATCGGAAGGGAAGCTGCCCGCACTGCTCGCGCCTTCCGAGAAGGACGCGAAGGAGAACCTGGCCCGCTCGGAGGCGCGGGTGCTGCTGCCCCCGTCGGAGGCGAAAGGCCGGGATCGGGCGGAGACGTTCGCGCAGGAGGACTCGCGCGATTCCGACGGCGACGGCGTGCCGGATCGGCTGGACAACTGCCCGCACGAGAAGGGACCCGCGGACAATCACGGATGCCCGCGGACCGACAAGCAGGTGGTGGCGATGCGCGAGGACGAGATCGCCATCCTGGAGAAGGTGTACTTCAGCCCCGGCAACGCCGTGGTCCTGCCCCGCTCGGCGCGGCTGGTGAGCCAGATCGCGGGCGTGATCAAGTCGCATCCGGAGCTGGTGCTGATCGAGGTGCAGGGGCACACGGACAGCGTCGGCGGCAAAGCGATGAACATGGCGCTCTCGCAGACGCGGGCGAACGCGGTGGTCCGGGCGCTCCGCGCGCGCGGCATCGCCGCGGACCGCCTGGTGGCTCGCGGGTATGGACTCTCGCGCCCGGTGGCATCGAATTCCACCGCGCAGGGGCGGGAGAAGAACCGGCGGGTGGAGTTCCGCGTCCTCAAGCGCAAGGTGGCGGGAGAAGTGATCGACGTCGAGCGGTAGCCGCGCTCGGCCGCCGCCTGCCACGTTCCTCCGTTTCCAGGAGGACGAGACGAAATGGCGCTCTGTGGAGTAGCTGCCGCGCTCGTGCAGGAAGCGGAGATCGTGAAGGCGGATTCCCGGATCGACACGGTGGAACGAAAAGGCAGGTGTCCGGCGGCTGATCGGCGCCACCGGACACCTGCTCCATCCACTCGTCCGCCGGACCCCGAGGCCGCGGCCAGAGAGCTAATCCACGTGCCCGTCGTGGTTGTCGTCCCTGAACGCCTGGAACGACTGCTGGATGTTGTTCTCGATCTGCGAGCGATTCGACTCGCTGCGCGGATCCAGGCGCGAGCCGCCGCTGGTGAACCACGACGCGGCGTCCACGTTCAACGTCAGGTTGCTCCCCTCCGCCAGCACCAGCGTGCCCTCGAACTTCTGCTCCGCCGTCACCGCGCTGGTGAAGCTGAACGGCACGCCGTCGATGGTCCCGTCGGCGATGATCGAAGCGTTGGCGGCGATCATGTCCGCGAGGTCCGCGTTCGCGCCGTGCTCGGTGTTGTCCGGCTTGTGCACCTGGAACTGGATCTCGCTGTACGTCCCGGCCGCCACGCTCGCGTCGAGCAGCTTGCTGACGCTCCCGCTGTCCAGCGACGCGCCCTGCAGGTCGAGCAGGTACGGCCCGCTCGCCATCTCGTCCATCTCCGCCGTGTCCGCCCGCTGCAGCTCGACCGCGCTGATCACCACCCGAACGCGGGTGAGCACGATCCCGTTGCCAGCCGTCAGCGCGCTGCGCGCCACCGCCGCTGTCGACGCCGAGCCAGCCCGAACGCTCAAGGACAGACCCGATCCCCCACACCCCGCGATGAACGCGGCCAGAACCACTGCGATCGCTGCCTTCATGATTCCCCTCCGGTCGTTGGTTACGTCCGGAGAGACACCCGACCCACGCGGCGCGACCCAAAAAAGTCACGTCGCTTCAGTAGGTTCTGCTGTGTCGGCCTGCGCCTTTGGCACACCCGCGTGGCAACGGCGCGATCTCGTTCAGGAACGGCGCAGGATCGCCGCGAGCTCGCGCATCGTCCGCACGCGGAGGACTCCGCGGGGGACGCGAAGATTGTCGTCGCCGTGGACGCACACCAGGGTGTCGCTCGAGCGGGCCCGCGCGATCGCCGCTGCGGCCGCGAGTCCGCGCTGCTGGGCGATCTCCGGCCCCTCGCCGATGGCGACGACCACGAAGCGCGCGCGCACCCGCTCGGCCAGCTCGCCGAGCTCGTTCGCGTCGGGGGCGACGGCGGGGCGAAGCACCTCGTGGCCGCAGGAACGCAGGAGACAGGCGATGATCTCCGAGGCGAGGTCCTCGGGGATTCCCACCTCGACGAGCAGCGCGGGAAAGGCGTTGCGCGGCGGCTCGGGAACGATGAAGGGGAGCCGCGAGAGCAGGTCGGCGACGAACCGGGCCGGGGCGACGCGAGCCGCGGGACGGACGCACTCGTCGAGCAACGTCTCCAGCGGCGTGCCGGCCAGGACCTGGTCGAGCAGGGCGATGACGCAGCCGCTGACGTCGTGCTCCGCGACCGCAGCATCGAAGTGCACGACGCCCTTGGAGCCGTTACGCAGGTACTCGATGACGTCCTGGGGGGCGAAGCGCTGGCTGTTCTTGCGCGTCGAGCGAAGCGAGCGGATTTCGCCGGCGGCGGTGAGCCGCTTCACCGTGACCTGGGCCACGCCGAGGATATGCGCCACCTGGCGCGCCGAGAACGACGCGCCGCCCAGCGGGGGAGAGACGGCGATCCCGGCCTGGGCCACGTTCGCGTGGCGCTCCTGCTGGTCGGTGACGTCCTCGACCACCCCGACCATGCGCACCACGTGGCCGTTCTCGTCGGAGAGCGCGCGTCCGGTGGAACGCATCCAGCGCACGCTTCCGTCCGGGCGATCGATGCGGAACTCGAACGCGGTCCTGCCGCCCTGCCGCAACGCTTGCGAGAGCCAGTCGGCCACCCCGCGGCGGTCCTCCGGGTGGACGCAATCCAGGAACCATTCCTTGGAGACCGCCACGCCCGGGCGCTGCCCGAAGAGCTGGTACGTCCAGGGAGTCCACTCGACGTGGCCCGATGCGATGTGCCAGTTCCACGCGCCGATCTCGGCGGCGTCGATCGCCAGCCGAACCGGGTCCTCGGTTTCGGCCTGGGTCGGAGAGAAGCGTTCGGCGCTGGAGGCTTCGTCGCGCACAGTCGGAGGGGAATTTCTACCCCGCCCCCCGGGGCCGCGGCAAGTCCGCGCGGCAGTTTTTGCGCAGGCGTGGGGGCACGCCCGTTGCAGAGTGGAAGGCCTCACACCGCGAGAGAGAGATCGATGACGTTCAGCGCCTTCGAACCGTATCGCCTTCTGGTGGCCGAACTGTGTCACCAGGCCGCCGCCAGCGACGTCGCCCTTCGCACCTCCGTTGCCGTCCGGCGCGCGCGCAACCGCGCCCTGAACGCGCTTTTTGCGCGGATGGCCGACACGCCGCAGGCGCCGCGCGCCCGCGCCTGGATCGCGCAAACCTTGAAGGATTAGCGGCAAAAAGAAGACGGCAGCCCCCCGGAGGGTGCTGCCGTCCCGAATCCAGAGCTGCGGCTTCGCTACTCTTCGGCCGCCACCATGGCCTGCGGCGGCGCTTCCGCGCCCGAGGCGATGGCCAGCGCTTCTTCCGCGGCCTCCACCTCGTCCACCGGCGTCTCCACCTCGATGTCGAGGTGCTTGTACGCCGTGAGCCCCGTTCCCGCCGGGATCAGCCGGCCCATGATCACGTTCTCCTTCAGGCCGCGCAGGTAGTCGACGCGCCCGGAGATCGCCGCCTCGGTGAGCACCTTCGTCGTCTCCTGGAAGGAGGACGCCGAGATGAACGACTCGGTCGAGAGCGACGCCTTGGTGATGCCGAGCAAGAGCGGCTCGCCCACCGCGGGGTTGCCGCCGGCCGCCCTCACCCGCTCGTTCTCCGCATCGAACATCTGCCGCTCGACCTGCTCGTCGACGAGGAAGTTGGTGTCGCCCACTTCCTGCACCCGCACCCGGCGGAGCATCTGCCGGACGATGGTCTCGATGTGCTTGTCGTTGATCTTCACGCCCTGGAGCCGGTAGACCTCCTGCACCTCGTCCACCATGTAGCGGGCCAGCTCCTTCTCGCCGAGCACCTTGAGGATGTCGTGCGGGTTGGCCGCCCCGTCCATCAGCGGGTCGCCCGCCTTCACCCGGTCGCCCGCGTGCACGTTGATGTGCTTGCCCTTGGCGATCAGGTACTCCTTGGCGAGATCGGTCCGCAGCTTGCCGTCGATCTCCGGAGTGACCACCACCTTGCGCTTGCCCTTGGTGTCCTTGCCGAAGCTGACCACGCCCTCGATCTCCGAGATGACGGCGTGCTCCTTGGGCTTGCGGGCCTCGAACAGCTCGGCGACGCGGGGAAGACCGCCGGTGATGTCCTTGGTCTTGGTGGTCTCCCGCGGGATGCGGGCGATCACCTCGCCGGCCTCGATGGAATCGCCGTCGTTGACGGTGATGTTGGCTCCGACCGGCAGGTTGTACCGGGCGGGGCTCTCCGAGCCGGGCAGGTTCTTCGGGTTGCCCTTCTCGTCCTCGACGCTGATGCGCGGCTGCGCCTCGGCGTCCCGGCTCTCGATGATCGACTTGCGCGAGAGGCCGGTGACCTCGTCGAGCTGCTCGTTCATCGTCACGCCCTCGATGATGTCCGAGAAGCGGATGGTGCCGGCCACCTCGGCGACGATGGGCGTGGCGAAGGGGTCCCACTCGGCGAGCTGGGTGCCGATCTCCACCTTCTGCCCTTCCTTGACGTTGAGCTTGGCGCCGTAGATGACGCTGTAGCGCTCGCGCTCGCGGCCGTTCTCGTCGGCGATGACCACTTCGCCGTTGCGGTTCATCACCACCGTGCCGCCGTCCTTGCGCTTGACGGTCTTCAGCCCGTTGTAGTGCACCACGCCGGCGTGCCGGTTCTCGATGGTGCTGGCTTCCGCGCGCCGGGTGGCGGCGCCGCCGATGTGGAAGGTGCGCATGGTGAGCTGGGTGCCCGGCTCGCCGATCGACTGCGCGGCGATCACGCCCACCGCCTCGCCGATGTTCACCTTCCGCCCGCGGGCCAGGTCGCGCCCGTAGCACTCGACGCAGATGCCGCGCCGGGCCTGGCAGGTGAGCACGGAGCGGATCTTCACCTTCTCCAGCCCCGCCTCCTCGATCTCCTTCACCTTGGTCTCGTCGATCTCCTCGTTCGCCTTGAGGATCACCTCGTGGGTGAAGGGATCCTCGACGTCGTCGAGCGCGACCCGGCCCAGGATGCGCTCGCCCATCGGCTCGATGATCTCGCCGCCTTCGACGAGCGCGCCGAGGGCGATGCCGTCCATGGTGCCGCAGTCGTACTCGGTGATGATCGCGTCCTGCGCCACGTCCACCAGGCGGCGGGTGAGGTAGCCGGAGTTGGCCGTCTTCAGCGCCGTGTCCGCGAGGCCCTTGCGGGCGCCGTGGGTGGAGATGAAGTACTGCAGCACCGTCAGCCCTTCGCGGAAGTTCGCGGTGATCGGCGTCTCGATGATCTCGCCGCTCGGCTTCGCCATCAGCCCGCGCATCCCGGCGAGCTGCCGGATCTGCTGCGCGCTGCCGCGGGCGCCGGAGTCGGCCATGATGAAGATGGGGTTGAAGGAGGGCTGCTTCTTCTCCTTGCCGCCCTTGGTCACCGACTCGGTGCCGATCTCGCCCATCATCTCGCCGGCCACCTGCTCGGTGACCTGCGCCCAGATGTCGATCACCTTGTTGTACCGCTCGCCGTCGGTGATCAGGCCCTCCAGGTACTGGTTCTCGATCTCCGCCACTTCCTTCTGCGCGCTCTCCAGCATCTCCTGCTTCTT
>DASREU010000070.1:0-20334 GCA_035651935.1 Myxococcales bacterium
CCCATCAGCCCTCGGGGCCGGAAGATGAGGATCACCACCATCAGGATGTAGGGCATGATCGGCGCCAGCTGCGTGAGCGAGAGGCGGGCGAGCGCGGGAGCGGCGTGCGGCTCCATGTGCAGCGCGCGCAGGATGTCGATCAGCGACCAGTCCAGGCCCACCATGAAGGTCTGCAGGACGCCGATCAGGAGCGAGGCGACGAAGGCTCCGCCGAGCGATCCCAGCCCGCCCACCACCACCACCACGAAGACGATGGGCCCCATCGACTCGGCCATCCCCGGCTCGGTGACGAGCGCGTTTCCACCGATCACGCCGGCGAGGCCGGCGAGCGCGGTGCCGCCGCCGAACACCAGGGTGAAGATCCGCGGGACGTCGTGGCCCAGGGCCTGGACCATGTCGGGGCGCGAGAGCGCCGCCTGGATGATCAGGCCGATGCGGGTGAAGGCGAGGCCCGCGTAGAGGGCGAGCAGCATGCCCACCGAGACCGCCATCATGAACCCCTTGTAGATGGGGTACGAGGTGCCGTGGAAGGTGAACAGCGCGCCTTGCAGCGAAGACGGGATCCGGTAGTCGACCGCGGCCTTGCCCCAGATCAGCTGCACCAGCTCGACGGCGAGGAAGCTCAACCCGAAGGTGAAGAGCAACTCGGCCACCGGTCCGAAGCGATGCGCCTTGCGCAGGCCGTACCGCTCGATCAGGGCGCCGAGCGCGCCGACGAGCAGCGGAGCGATCAGGAGCGCAGGCCAGAACCCGATGGCGGCGCTGATCTGGTACGCGAAGTACGCGCCGAGCATGTAGAAGGCCGCGTGTGCGAAGTTGAGGATCGACATCATGCTGAAGATCAGCGTCAGCCCGCTCGAGAGCATGAACAGGAGCAGCCCGTAGGCGATGCCGTTCAGGAGCGAGCTGACGACGAATTGCACCTGACCTCCAGCGCTGCCGCGTCGCGTTCCGGACCCTGCGAACGAACGCGCCCCGGGCGCAGGTCGTCTGCGCCCGGGGCGGACATTGCCACTCCGCGGACGTCAGGACCCTGACGCCCGCCTGTCCCGGTTCAGTAGAGAATCGTCTGCCACGCGAAGGTGAGGTTGTTCGTGCCGCCCTGCTGCGTGCTCGGGGCGTCGTTGCTGATGATCCGTTCGTACGCCAGCGTGAAGTTCATCGTGTTCGCGGGACCGAGATAATACTTCAAGCCGCCCTGGATCCAGGTCACGTTGCTGGCGGCCTTCAGCGCGGCCACGTAGTCGTCGCTGATCTTGCGCATCTCGTACTTGCCGAAGACCGAGAAGCGACCCGCATGGTTGTAGTACGCCGCCTCGCCCAGCAGGTTGAACTGCTTGAGGACGTTCGGATACGTGCCCTCGTTCGTGGGCACGCCCGTCGCCGAGGTGGTGAAGCCGCCGTCGTAATACCCGACCTGCACCAGGGCGGCGAGCTCGTCGCCTCCGGTGCGGCTCGCCTGGCCGCTGAGCGGGAGGTTCATGAACGCGGCGCCGCTGAGGCCCATGTACGCGTTCTTGTCGGTGCCGCCCGGCTGGTTGGCGACGGTGCCAGGAGCAGGCAGACCCGGCGCGTCCTTGCGGAACGACTGGTAGTCCCAGTTCGCCATCACGCCGAGAACCTTCTTCGTTCCGTAATAGTGGCCGCCGTTCACGTACCCGACTTCCGGATCCCAGAAGTCGAACATCAGGCTGGCGACGACGCGGGGCCCGTTGTGGCCCGCCGTCTGGGCGGTCCCGTTGGCCGGCTGTCGCGAACCCTGGAAGACGCCGAGGCGGTATTCGAGATGATTGTCGACGAAGAACCCGTTCGCCTGGATGCCGAGATCGCGAAGGACGTAGCTGTTCCCCTGCAGAGCGGGCGTGCTCGCGATGTTGGCGGTATCGAGGGTCAGGTACGTGGTCGTCGGCTGCGTCCCGTTCCGGGTGAGCGGCATGAGGATGTTGCCGGCGCTGAGCCAGAATGCGTCGGCGAACTTCACCTGGCCGTAGGCGTCGAGGACTTGCGGAAGGGCCTGCGGGCCGGCCACGCCGTTCGACGTCTTCGCGCCCGTGGTGAGATCCGCCTTGCCCAGGTTGCCCGCCTCGAACAGGAAGTTGAAGAACACGTTCTTGACCACCGAGCCGGTGGTGAAGAACCGGCAGCGGCGGCAGAAGAAGTCGTACCCGTAGCCGCCGTCGCTCGAGGTCAGGGACCGATCCTGCCGCGCCTGCGCCCAGGCCTGGACCTGGACCGCGAAGCGGAACCAGGTGTTCTCGCCGAGCTTGACCTCACGCGACGGGCCGAGGCTCACGACCGCGAGCCCGGCGGACGACGCCGGAGTTTCCCCGGGCTTGGCCGGAGCCGTTTCCGGTGCCTGCGGCTTCTCGGTCTGAGCGCCTGTCGGCGGTGCTCCGGCGCCGGACGTCTGCGCCGACGCAGCAGCCGCGGCCAGCATTGCGATCAGCGACGACGACCACCAGGTTCTCGAACTCGCACGGCGTTTCATGCAACGCTCCTTTGGTTGGTCCGGGGTGCAGGCGAAATCGATCCCCGGTGATGTCGAGGTGCGCGCATGGTTCCTTATTTCTCCGCACACATGCAACCCCTGTCCGGGAGCGGTTCCGCAGGGCGGAATCGCTTGCTCGATCGCCTGCGATTCCGGCGACGTCCGCAGGCGAGACCCGCCTGCGGCCGAAGGTCGCGAGGGCTTCCCGGGGCGCTCGGGAAGGCGTCAGGGACGCATGGTCGTGGAGACCGGCCCGGGCTCCCGGAGGCGCGCAGCGAGAGCGGCGAACTCGCAGAGCAGGGGCCGGGTCTCTCGCGGATCGATCATCTCCTCGACTCCGAAGTTGTCGGCGACGCGGAACGGCGAGCGCACGCGGTTGAGCCGCTCCTCGATCTCCGCATGCAGCTTCGGTCGATCCGGCGCCGCCTCGAGCTCGGCGCGATAGGCGGCCTCGATGCCTCCTTCGATCGGCAGGGAGCCCCAGTCTCCCGAGGGCCAGGCGAAGCGGTAGTGGAGGCGCGTGTGATTCTGGTGCCCCGCGCCGGCGACGCCGAACGCCTTGCGGATGAGCACCGAGCACCAAGGCACGTTCGCCTGGTAGATGGCGGCGAGCGCCCGCGCGCCGTGGCGGATGGTGCCCGTCTTCTCGGCTTCGAGACCGATGATGAATCCCGGCAGGTCGACGAGGTGCACGACCGGGAGATGGAAGGTGCCGGCGAGGTCGACGAACCGCGAGACCTTCTGCGCCGCGTGCGCCGTCCAGGCGCCGCCGTAGAAGTGCGGATCGCTGGCCAGGAGCGCCACCGGCCAGCCGTCGAGGCGCGCGAACCCGGTGATCGCCGGGCTGCCGAACTTCCGACCCATTTCGAAGAACGAGTCCAGGTCGACGATCGCGCGGATCACCCGGCGCATGTCGTAGACCTTGCGGCGGTCGCGCGGGACCGCCTCGATCAGCCACTCGTCGCGCCGATCCGGCGCGTCGGTGGTGGGCCCGCGCGGCGCGAGCTCGAACACCGACGAGGGCAAATAGGAGAGGAAGCGCCGCGCCTTCTTGAACGCCTCCTCCTCGCTCTCCACCACCTCGTCGACCGCGCCCGATCGGGCATGGATGGCCGCGCCGCCCAACTCCTCCTTCGTCAGCTTCTCCCCGATCCGCGCCACGACCGGCGGCCCGGCGATGAACATCTGCGAGAGGCCCTGCACCATCACCGAGTAGTGGCTGGAGACGAGCCGCGCGGCGCCGAGCCCCGCCACGGGGCCGAGGCCGAGCGCGACCACCGGCACGAGGCCGAGGTTCCGCACCACGTGGTCCCAGCCGGGGTTCGCGGGAACGTAGGTGCGCCCTTCCGTCTCCAGCATCCGCACCGAGCCGCCGCCGCCCGTCCCGTCGATCAGCCGGAACAACGGCAGCCGCAGCTCCCCCGCCATCTGTTCCGCCGTCACCTGCTTCAGCCAGATGGATGCGTCGGCCGCGCCCCCGCGCACGGTGAAGTCGTCGCCCGCGACCACGACCGTTCGCCCCTCCACGCGCCCTCGGCCGAAGACGAAGTTCGCCGGCGTCAGCTCGAGAAGGTCGCCATCCTCGCCATAGACGGCCTTTCCCGCCGTCGCGCCGATCTCATGGAAGCTGCCGGGGTCGAGAAGCCTGTCGATGCGCTCGCGCACCGTCAGCTTCCCGGCCTCGTGTTGCCGCCGTACTTTCTCCGCGCCGCCCATCCGCCGCGCCAGCTCCTCGCGCCGGCGCAACTCCGCGATCTCCCGCTCCCAGCTCATCCGTCGCGCTTCACGGGCGCTTCATCTGGCAGGTCGAGGAGAGCGCGGTCTCCGGCCCTGGAGTCTTGTGGTCCAGCGTGAACCCGAAGTCCTTGGTGCCGTCCGCGTTGAACTTCACCTTCTTCCCGTCCACCTTCGCGAACGTGCCGATGAAGAGCGGCTGGATGAACTGGTGGTCCTGTGCGCGCATCTCCACCGGCCCGAAGTAGCCGTCCCACTTCTTCCCTTCCATCGCCTTCGCCACCTTCGCGGGGTCGGTGCTCTTCGCCTCGGTCATCGCCTTCTCCAGGAGATCGAGCGCGTTCTGCAGGGCGACGGTATAGGGGTCCTCCGTCGCGCCGAACTTCTTCTTGAACGCCTCGATGTACTGCTTCTCCTTTTCGTTGGCGTCATTGGGTCCGTAGTAGGAGACGACCTTCACCCGGCCGACGCCGGCTTCGCCGATGGCGGTCGGCGCGCCCACCACGCCCGCGTAGAACGTATAGAAGTTGGCCTTGAGGCCGGCGTCGTTGGCGGCGCGGACCAGGAGCGCGAGATCGCTGCCCCAGTTCCCGGTGATCACCGTGTCCGCGCCCGAGGACTGGATCTTCGCCACGTAGGGGGCGAAGTCCTTCACCTTGGCGAGCGGGTGGAGCTCGTCGCCGACGATCTGCACGTCGGGCCGCTTCTCCTTGAGCAATTCCTTCGCGGTCTTCGAGACCTGGTGCCCGAACTGGTAGTCCTGGCCGATGATGTAGACCTTCTTGATCTCCTTGTTCGGCACCATCGAGTTGACGATCGCCTGCAGCTTCATGTCGCTGTTGGCGTCGAAGCGGAAGTGCCAGAAGCTGCACTTGGAATTGGTGAAGTCCGGATCGACGGCGGCGTAGTTGAGGAAGAGGACGAGCTTGTCGGGATTGCGCTCGTTGTTCTTCTGGATGCCGTCGATCAGCGCGCCGGCGACGCTCGAGCCGTTGCCCTGGAAGACGTAGTGGATCCCTTCGTCGACCGCGCGGTTCAGCAGCGTCAGGCTCTCCTGGGGCGAGAGCTTGTTGTCCATCGCCACGATCTCGATCTTCTGCCCGAGGATTCCGCCCCGCTCGTTGATGCGGTCGGCGGCAAACCGCAGCTCACGCAGGCCGTGGTCGCCGGTCGCCGCCATCAGGCCGGAGAGAGGGTCGATGTAGACCATCTTGATCTGCGCACGCGCCGGCGCGGCGGCGGCCGCGAGCGTGGCGACCAGGAGCGAGAGAAACGTCCGCATCCGTGTCATGTGTGCTCCTCAGCTGGAAAGGGTCTGCGTCGGATACGCCAATTGGCAGCGCGATTTCAACCCCGCCGCTCGCGGTGGGGGGCCGAGTTTCGCTCCTCGAAACGCGCAGCGCGCTCCCGCCGTCCGTGGTAAGCGACCGCCGGGAGACACACCATGAGAGATCTGGCCGGCAAGGTCGCGGTGATCACCGGAGCGGCCAGCGGCTTCGGCCGCGAGTTCGCCCGCATCGGCGCCCACGAGAAGATGAACCTCGTGCTCGCGGACGTGGAGCAGGCGCCCCTCGACGAAGCGGTCGCGGAGGCCCGCGCGTCGGGCGCGCAGGCGCTCGGCGTCCGCGCCGACGTCGCGAACCCCGACGACGTGCAGCAGCTGGCGGCGCGGGCGAAGGAGAAGTTCGGGGCCGTCCACCTCCTCTTCAACAACGCCGGCGTGGCCGGAGGCGGCGGGTACGCCTGGGAGACCAGCCTCAAGGAATGGCGCTGGGTCCTCGGGGTGAACGTGATGGGAGTGGTGAACGGCATCCGCAGCTTCGTCCCGCTGATGCTGGGGCAGGATTGCGAGTGCCACGTGGTCAATACCGCCTCCGCCGCGGGCCTGGTCTCCGCGCCCTTGATGTCCGTCTACAACGTGAGCAAGCACGCGGTGGTGACCTTGAGCGAGACGCTGTTCCACGATCTGCGCGTCGCGGGCGCCAAGGTGGGCGTCTCCGTGCTCTGCCCCGCGTTCGTGCCCACGAACATCCGCAGCTCGGAGCGCAACCGCCCTCCGGAGCTGACGGACGATGCGCCGCCCACCGCTTCGCAGATCGCCGCGCGCGAGCGCGCCGAGAAGGCGGTCACCTCCGGGCGGATCACCGCCGCCGAGGTCGCCGCGATGACCTTCGAGGCGATCCGGGAGAACCGCTTCTACGTCGTCACCCACCAGAGGATGCTCGCGTCCGTCGAGCTGCGAATGCAGGACATCGTCGCCCAGCGGAACCCGACCGATCCGTACAGCCTGAAGCCGGAGCTTTCGGTCAAGCGGCGCTGAGCGGATCGACCACCTTGCCGGGGTTGAGGATCCCCAGCGGGTCGAGCACGGACTTGAGCTTCCGCATCAGCGCGATCTCCTCGGCCGTGCGGCTGATCGGGAGCCAGGCCTTCTTCTCCAGGCCGATGCCGTGCTCGGCCGAGATCGCCCCGCCGACGGCGGCCAGCGGCGCGTAGACGATCTCCTCGACCGCGCTGCGGGTCGCCGCGTCGCCCGACCCGGGAGCGAAGACGAAGTGCAGGTTGCCGTCGGCGAGATGGCCGAACACCGAGCAATGCGCGCCGGGCCACCGTGCGGCGAAGCGCGAGCGCACGCCGGAGGCATACTCCTCCATCGCCGCGATCGGCAGCGACACGTCGAACGCGAGGATCGGCGCGAACCGCCGCAGCTGGCCGACGTCGTCGCGGATCGCCCAGAGCGCGCTGCGCTCGGCCTGCGAGCGGGCGATCACCGCATCGGCGACCGCTCCGGCCGCGCTCGCCGCTTCGAGACCGGCGAGCATCGCATCCGGCGGGGCGTCTGCCCCGTGCGATTCGAGCAGGACGTAATACGCGTGCGGGCCGGCGAGCGGCGAAGCCGAGGCCGCCGGCGGGTGCGTCACCAGATCATAGTGCTCCCGCCACATCACCTCGAAGGCGGAGAGCTGGCCTCCCAGGCCCTGATCCATCTCCTGCAGCAGGCGGATCACGCCGTCGAAGCGGTCCACGCCGGCCAGCGCGACGTGGTGCCCGCGCGGCAGCTCGCGCAGCCGCAACACTGCGCGCGTGACGATGCCCAGCGTTCCTTCCGACCCGATGAAGAGATGCTTCAGATCGTAGCCGCTGTTGTTCTTGATCAGCCGGTTGAGGGCGCTCAGCACCGTGCCGTCCGCCAGCACCGCCTCCACTCCGAGCACCATCTCCCGCATCATCCCGTAGCGCACCACGCGGTTTCCGCCCGCGTTCGTCGCGATGTTCCCCCCGATGGTGGCGCTGCCGCGGGCGCCGAGGTCGAGCGGAAACATCAACCCCTTCTCCGCCACCGCCTCCTGCAGCGCCTGGAGCTTGACCCCCGCCTGCACGGTGGCGGTGCGGGAGACGCGATCGATCTCCTCGATGCGATCCATGCGCTCGAGGGAGACGATGATCTCGTGCGCGCCGGCGTCCGTGCCGCGGACGAGGCCGGTCAACCCTCCGTGGACGACCACCGGCTGTCGCGCGGCATGGCAGGCGCGCAGCACGGCGGAGACCTCCGCGGTGGCGCGCGGCCGGACCAGCGCCTGTGCCCGCAGCGCGCCGGGGCGCCCCGTCGCCGCGCTGCGTTCCTCCACCTCGCGCGCGGAGAGGATTCCGGCCTCGCCGACGATCTGCCGCAGCTGATCCAGCAGGCCCTCGCGCATCGTCCGCTCCCTCGCTCACCGCGGCAGCCGCAGCAGGCGTCCCTCGATGCGGCGCCGCCGCGCCTCGGGGATCTCGATCGCCTTGCGGGTCTTCAGATCCATCGCCACGGCGATCCCGTCCGCCGTCGCCACGCATTCGCGCGAGACCTCGTCGAAGAAGAGGTGGACGAAATGCTGCGTCTTGCGCCCGGCGGCGGCGATGCCGGACTGGATGGTGAACAGGCTGCCCGCACGGAGCGGAGCGTGCCAGGCGATGCGCAGCTCCACCAGCGCGCCGCCCTCGATGCCATGCGAGCGGCGCGACATCTCTTCCTCGGTCTGGAAGTGCGCGAGGAGGTTGACCACGCTGTCCGAGATCCGGCCGACGTACTGGTAGAGCTCCATCTCGCCGGCGGGGTCGCACTCCCACGGCGCGACGGCGCCGCGTCCGATCTCCACGAAGCCCATCTCCGCGATGGCGGCGGAGTCGGGCCGGAGGATCTCCCTTCGCACGTCGATGCCCCGAGGCATGCCGTGCTCGGGCACATCGCAGCGCGGCGCGTGCGGCGAGGCCGAGAGCGCGCGCGTTGCTCCATCGGCGCCGACGAAGTCGAGCTCGGTGAGCAGCGTCGCGAGCACCTCGCCGCTGAGGCTGTGGCGGATCTCGCCGTACAGGGTGAGCGCGCGGGCAGCGCTCGACACCAGTCCGGCGTACGCGGTCAGAGGAGTCGCCGGCCGGGCCTCCTTGAGGAAGCGGACGTGCTGCGCGAGGATCCGCGGCTGTGCGCCCATCGCCCCCAGCGCCGCGTGCGGGAGCCCGATCGCATCGAGCACGAACGGCAACCCCTGGTTCGCTTTCGCCAGGTAGAAGCGGACGTTGAGGTGATCGTTTTCGTCGCACTCCCAGGCGTTGGCGCTGCCGCGATAGCAGGGAAGCATCGGACTCTTCACAGCGCGACCTCGATGAGATGGGGACCGTCCGCCGCGATCGCGCGGGACAGCGCCTCCCGGAACGAGTCCGCGGTCTCGGCGCGGGAAGCCGGCACTCCCATCCCGCCGGCAAGGCGGACCCAGTCCAGGGGGGGCGGCGACAGCTCCGTCAGCGAGCGCGCCCCGCGTCCGGCGGCGGAAGCGCCCGCGCGCGCCGACTCGACCTGCAGGATCCGGTAGGCGCGGTTGGCGCAGATGAGGGTGATCACGCGAAGCTGCTCGCGCGCTTGCGTCCAGAGCGACTGCAGCGTGTACATCGCGCCGCCGTCGCCCTGGAAGTTGATCACCGTCCGGTCCGGGCAGGCGATGGCGGCGCCGGCGGCACAGGGCGGGCCCATGCCGATCGACCCGCCGGTGAGCGTCAACAGCGTGTGCCGCGGCGCGCCCGCCGCCGCCTGGAAATAGCCGAGCCCGGTGGTGGCGGATTCGTCGACGACGATCGCCCCTTCCGGCTGGAGCAGCGCAAGGATGGTCCCGACCGCATCGGGGGTCAGATCGCCCGAAGGCATCGAGGGGCGTTGCCGGGCCGGTGCGGCGGCGGCGACGGAAGTACCGACCG
Organism: Myxococcales bacterium; assembly: GCA_035651935.1. Classification (GTDB taxonomy): domain Bacteria; phylum Myxococcota; class Myxococcia; order Myxococcales; family 40CM-4-68-19; genus 40CM-4-68-19. The sequence goes on from DASREU010000070.1 coordinate 9,449, forward strand.
CGTCGGCAAGCTCCTCCAGCGCCGCCTCGACGTCCTCGCCGGGCGCCGCGAGCTCCAGGAGGGCGCAGCCCTTCGGCGTCAGGCGGCTGGGCAGTCCGGGGTATCCGAAGAACGCCACCGGCTCCGTCGCGCCGGCGAGCACGATCGCCTGCAGGCCCTCGAGGAACGACACGACGCGCTCGGGGAAGTACGGAAGCCGGTCCACTTTCGGGAGCCCCGCGCCGCGCTCGAACCGCGCGGGAAAGCATTCCGAGAAGATGCGGCAGGAGGTGCTCGCGGCGATCCGTCCCGCCGCCGCCTGGCCGCGCGCGCTCAACGCCGCGCCACCGAGATGAAGCCCGGCGCGCTTCCCGCCGCGCAGCGCCGCCGCGACGCGCTCGATCCGATCGCCGCCCACCCGGCGCGCCGGCGCCGGCGGAAGCGCCGGTGCGGAGCCGGGCGACTCACCGGCCTGGCAGTCGGCGGGAACGATCAGGGTCGCGACGCCGCCCGGCGGCTCGCAGGCGGCGGCGATCGCGTCCGCCGCGTCCCGGGCGACCTGCTCCGCCGCCCGCGATTCGCGCAGCCAGCGCGAGACAGGGCGGGCGAGCGAGGCGATGTCGGAGGTGAGCGGCGCGTCCGCGTCGCGATGCCAGGTCGCTTGATCGCCGACCAGGTTGACCACAGGCGAGCGCGCGCGCCGCGCGTTGTGGAGGTTGGCGATCGCGTTGGCGAAACCGGGGCCGAGATGGAAGATCGTCAGCGCCGGCCGGCCGCTCATCCGCGCGTACCCGTCCGCAGCGCCGCTGCAGACGCCTTCGAACAGCCCGAGCACCGGGCGAATCGAAGGCACGGAGTCGAGCGCCGTCACCAGGGCCATCTCCGTCGTTCCCGGGTTCGCGAAGCAGACCTCGACTCCCGCGGCCGCCGCCGTCTGCAGGATCGCTTCCGCACCCGTCATCGCCCGCTCCTTCGCGGCATGCTCATAGCGGGACCGCGCGCTGCGCGCAAAAGCCGCGGAGGCTCGCGCTTTCATTCACCCTGGCTTTTCCGCTAGGCTCCGCCGGCATTCGTCCACGGCGTAATTGAATTTCGCATCGCGAAACGCATTCAGGGGAAACCGCCATGTGCAATGACCGTACGAAGTGCCTCGTTCGCACGCTCGCGCTCGCCGCGTCCGCTCTCGCCGCGTCCTTTGCCTCCGCCGCACCGAGATCCCCGGTGGCGGCGACGACGGAAGGGCCTGTCCGCGGCGTTCTCTCGGGCGGCATCGACCGGTACCTCGGGATCCCGTACGCCGCAGCGCCGGTCGGCAACCTGCGATGGCGGCCGCCTCAGCCGCACGGCCGGTGGCAAGGCGTGCGCGAGGCCACCGCGTTCGCCAATCACTGTCCGCAGACTGCGACGCCCTATGGACAGGCGACGAGCACCGAGGACTGCCTGTACCTGAACGTCTACACGCCGGCGCGCGGGACGGATGCGCTGCCGGAGGACGCGTTGCTTCCGGTCATGGTCTGGATCCACGGCGGCGCGCTGATCGTGGGCGAGAGCGACGACTACGATCCGGTCCACCTCGTCCAGCAGGGCGTGCTGGTGGTGACGATCAACTATCGCCTCGGCGTGCTCGGGTTCTTCGCCCATCCGGCGCTGAGCGCCGAGTCGGGGCACGTGACGGACAACTACGGCCTGATGGACCAGCAGGCGGCGCTGCAATGGGTGCAGCGGAACATCTCGCACTTCGGAGGAGACCCGAAGCGCGTCACCATCTTCGGCGAGTCGGCGGGCGGCTTGAGCGTGCATTCGCACCTCGCCTCGCCGTTGTCCGCCGGGCTCTTCCAGGGCGCGATCGTGGAGAGCGGCGCGTACGCGCTCACGCAGCCGTCGGTCGCCACCGCAGAGGCAGCAGGAAAGAAGGTCGCCGCGGACCCGACCTCCGGCGTCGGCTGCGGCGAGGATGCCAGCGCGGCGACGGCCGCGTGCCTGCGGGCTGCTTCCGTGGATGCGCTGCTCGCGGCGCGAGACGCGACGGGGCCGACCTCGGTCGTCCCGGACGTGGACGGCACGGTGCTGAAGGAGAGCGTCGGCGACGCGTTTGCGGCGGGGAGATTCAACCAGGTGCCCGTCATCGAAGGATCGAACCACGACGAGTGGCGGCTCTTCGTCGGGCAAGCGGAGGCGGTGACGCATCAGCCAGTGACCGCCGCGACCTACGTGCAGGCCATCATGGGGTCGCTGGGTGTGCCGGCGGGGACGGCAGCGTTCTTCGCCAGCCTCTATCCCGCCGCCGCATATCCGAGTCCGTCGATCGCCCTGGGCGCGCTCGGCACCGACCTGGTCTTCGCCTGCAACGCGCGCAAGACGGTGAAGGCGCTCGCACACTTCGTCCCGACCTACGCGTACGAGTTCGCCGACGAGAACGCCCCCGAGCTCTTCCTCCCGCCGGTCAGCTTTCCGTACGGGTCGGCGCACGCGTCCGAGATCCAGTACCTGTTCAACCTCCGCTCGCCGCTCCCGCCCAGCCTGGTCGTCCCGCTGAACGCCACCCAGCGCGACCTCTCCGACGCGATGGTGACGCACTGGACGAACTTCGCCAAGACCGGCTCCCCCGGAGACGGCTGGTCCGCCTACAGCAGTTCGAGCGATCAGCTGCAGTCTCTGGTTCCTCCAGCTCCCGTCCCCTCCACCGAGACGGCCTTCGGCACCGCCCACAAGTGCGCCATCTGGACACCAGGAATCTAGGATTTCGGGGACACGTACGAATCTACGCGGTGCGTAATCAAGTAGTGTGTCCCCGAAATTCAGTCCGGGTGGAGGCTGGAGCGGAGGTTGCCGACGAGCGCGAGGAGGCGGGGGCCGATCTCGCGCTTGAGGAGGTCGGGGCCGAGCTGGAAGGCGGCGCCGCTGCAGCCGACGACCACGGGCTTGCTGCCGTCGCGCGGATCGAATGGAGCCGCAACGGCGTTGACGTCGCGGCGCCAGTCGCCGAGGCCGAGGCAGAACCCGTACTGCTCGTAGTCACGGAAGGCTTCCTCGAAGCGGCGCCGCGCCAGCGCCCACTCCGCCGGGCGGCGCAGGCGGATCTGCTCGAGGATGCCTTTGCGCTCCTCCGCCGGCAGCGCGCAGACGTAGGCGCGCCCCAGAGAAGTGGTGACGATGGGCACGCGCGAGCCGATGTCGATGACGAAGACCGCGGAGTGCCAGTACGTGTCGACCACCTGCATGTGCAGGTTGTCGTTGATCGCCAGGTGCACGGAGCCATTGGTCTGCTGCGAGAGCGCGTGCAGCAGCGGCCGGGCGTTGCGGCGGATGTCGATCTGCGAGAGCGCGGAGTAGCCGAGACTCACCGCGGCGCTGCCCAGCGCATACCTGCGCGGCGCCTGCGAATGGCGGAGGAACCCGAGCTGCGTCAGCGTATAGACCAGGCGAGAGACGGTGGGACGGGCGAGGCCGGTGCGGGCCGCGATCTCCTGGTTCGCCAGCCAGCGGTCGCGCGGGCCGAAACAGCGGAGCACGTCGAGGCCGCGCCCGAGGGCGCCGACGAACTTGCGATCGGGAACGCTTGCCACATCGCTTTTTGCCGTGTTAGGTCGAACTCGTGGCATGAAACATAGTTTCGCATAGCGAAACGACGAACGCAAGGAGCCCAGCGCCGATGGATCTGACCTTCAGCCCCGAGGAGCTGGCCTTCCGCGACGAGGTGCGCGCCTTCCTGGCCAGCAGCATTCCGGCGGAGACGCGCCGCAGGGTGCTGGAGGGCATGGAAGTGTCGCGCGACGACACCCTGCGCTGGCAGCAGGCCCTCCACCGCCGCGGCTGGGGCGGGCCCAACTGGCCCAAGGAGTTCGGCGGCACCGGCTGGGATCCCATCCGGCAGTTCATCTTCGAGGAGGAGAGCGCGGCGGCCGGCGCACCCCGCCTGCTCCCCTTCGGGCTGAAGATGGTCGGCCCGGTGATCATGCGATTCGGCAACGCCGCCCAGCAGAAGCGGTTCCTGCCCCGCATCCTCTCCGGCGAGGACTGGTGGGCGCAGGGATATTCGGAGCCCGGCTCGGGCTCCGACCTGGCGTCGCTGAAGACGCGCGCCGAGCGCAAGGGCGACCACTACCTGGTCAACGGGCAGAAGACCTGGATCACGCTGGCGCAGTACGCGAACTGGATCTTCTGCCTGGTGCGCACGAACCCCACCGCGAAGAAGCAGGCCGGCATCTCCTTCCTCCTCATCGACATGAAGACGCCGGGCGTCAGCGTCCGGCCGATCACGCTGCTCGACGGCTCGCAGGAAGTGAACGAGGTCTGGCTGGAGGACGTGCAGGTCCCCTTCGAGAACCTGGTCGGCGAGGAGAACGGCGGCTGGACGTACGCGAAGTTCCTCCTCGGCCACGAGCGGACCAACATCGCCGGCGTCGGCGCCTCCAAGCGCGAGCTGGCGCGCCTCAAGCGGATCGCTTCCGAGGAGCGCAAGGACGGGCGGCCGCTGCTCGCGGATCCCGGGTTCGCCGCGCGGGTGGCGCAGGTGGAGATCGATCTGATGGCGCTCGAGATCACCAATCTGCGCGTGCTCGCCGCCGAAGCCGAGCGGCGCGCACCCGGCCCGGAAGCGTCTTTACTGAAAATCAAGGGCACGGAGATCCAGCAGGCCCTCGCGGAGCTGATGATGCACGCGGTGGGCCCTTACGCGCTGCCCTTCCGCCAGGAGGCGAGGCGCGACGGGGTCAGCGGGGAATCGGTGGGTCCGGACTACGCGGCGCCGCTCTCCGCCACCTACCTGAACCTGCGCAAGACGTCGATCTACGGCGGCTCGAACGAGATCCAGAAGAACATCATCGCCCAGACCATTCTCGGCCTCTAGGAGCTCCTCATGCAGTTCAGTCCCACGCCGGAGCAGCAGCAGCTCGGCGACATGGTCCAGCGGTTCCTCGGCGAGCAGTACGCGTTCGAGACCCGCCGGAAGATCCTCGACTCTGCGGCCGGCTGGAGCCGCGAGATCTGGTCGAAGCTCGCCGACCTCGGGCTGCTTGCGCTCCAGGTGCCCGAGGATCAGGGCGGAATGGCGCCGGCGGTGGTGGAGACGCTGCTGACGTTGACGGCGATGGGCAAGGCGATGCTGCTCGAGCCTTACGTCTCCTCCGCGATCCTCGGCACCGCGCTGATCCGCGACCTGGGCTCCAGGCAGCAGCGCGAGGAGCTCCTTCCGGGAATGGCGAGCGGCGAGCGGATCTCGGTCCTCGCGCATCTCGAGCCCGGAGCGCGGTACGACCTGCGGCGCGTCGCCACCGCGGCGCGGCGGAGCGGCGGCTCCTGGACGCTCGAGGGGCGCAAGTCGGTGGTGCAGCATGCGCCGGCAGCGGACCTGCTGCTCGTCTCCGCCGTCACCTCGGCCGGCATCTCGGTGTTCACCGTGCCTCGCGAGGCGAAGGGCGTGTCGCTGACGCCGTATCGAATCGTGGACGGGTCCTGCGCCGCCGAAGTCGAGCTGACCGGCGCTCCCGGCGCGCTGCTCGGCGAAGAAGGGCGCGCCTTCTCCGCGATCGAGGGCGCCTTCGATCTGGGGATCGCCGCCGTCTGCGCCGAAGCTGCCGGCGCGCTGCAGGCGACGCTCGACACCACTGTCGAGTACACCAGGACGCGCAAGCAGTTCGGGGTCCCCATCGGCAGCTTCCAGGCGCTGCAGCACCGGATGGCGGACATGCTCATCCATGTCGAGCAGGCGCGCTCGATGAGCTATCTGGCCGCGATGCGCGCCGTCGAGCCGCCCAGCCGCGAACGGCGGCGCGCGCTCGCGGCGGCGAAGGTGGTGGTCGGCAACGCCTGCCGCTTCGTCGGACAGCAGGCCGTCCAGCTTCACGGCGGGATGGGCGTGACGGACGAAACCGCGGTGAGCCACCTCTTCCGGCGGCTGACCGCCCTGGAGCTGCAGCTCGGCGACACCGCTCATCATCTGGAGCAGTTCATCGCGGCGAGCGCGCCGGAACAGGACGGCGCTCGCCGCCCCCGGGCGGATCGCGCGGAGCACACGGGCGTGCTGCACGAGGCGGAGGGCACATGAGCGGAGCGGAGTACACGACGCGAGGCGCAGTGGCGGTGATCCGCCTGGACAACCCGCCGGTGAATGGACTGGCGCACGCGGTGCGCACCAGCATCCTCGCCGGGCTCGACCAGGCGAACGCGGATCGGAACATCTCCGTGGTGGTGCTCGTCGGAGCCGGGAAGTCCTTCTCCGCCGGCGCCGACATCAACGAGCTGGGCACTTCCAGATCGACGATGGAGCCCAACCTTCCCACCGTCATCCGCGAGATCGAGCGGAGCGCGAAGCCCGTCGTCGCCGCGGTGCACGGGCTGGCGATGGGCGGCGGGTTGGAGCTGGCGCTCGGCTGTCATTACCGGGTCGCCGCGCCGGGCACGCAGGTCGCGCTTCCCGAAGTGAAGCTCGGCCTCCTTCCCGGAGCCGGAGGCACGCAGCGGCTTCCGCGCGCCGTCGGCCTGGAGACTGCCCTCAACCTGATCGTCTCCGGCGCCTCCGTCCCGGCGGAGAAGCTCGCCAAGGCGGGGCTGTTCGACGAGGTGATCGAGGGCGACCTCCTCACCGGGGCCACGGCCTTTGCCACGCGCGTCGCGGCGCAGCGACCGCTCCCGCTGGTGCGCGATCGCACGGTCTCGCACCCGGACGCCGAGGCGTTCGTGCAATTCGCGCGCAACAGTGTCGCCACGGTGGCCAAGGGCTATCCGGCGCCGCTGAAGTGCGTCGACGCGGTGGCGGCGTCGACCAAGCCGTTCGACGAGGGATCGGCGATCGAGCGCCAGCTCTTCATCGAGCTGGTGAACTCGCCGGAGTCGAAGGCGCTGCGGCACGCGTTCCTCGCGGAGCGCGCCGCGTCCAAGGTCCCCGACATCCCCGAGGGAACGCCGACCCGCACCATCCGCTCCGCCGCGGTGATCGGCGCGGGCACCATGGGCGGAGGCATCGCGATGTGCTTCGCGAACGCCGGCATCCCGGTCCGTCTGCTGGAAGTGAAGCAGGAGGCGCTCGACAAGGGCCTCGCCACCATCCGCAAGAACTACGAGGCCAGCGCGAAGAAGGGGAAGCTCACCGCCGCGCAGGTCGCCGAGCGGATGGGCCTCATCCAGCCCACCCTGTCCTACGGCGAGATCGCCGATGCCGACATCGTCATCGAGGCCGTGTTCGAGGAGCTCTCGGTCAAGGAGGGCGTCTTCCGCCAGCTCGACGAAGTGATGAAGAAGGGCGCCATCCTCGCCAGCAACACCTCGACGCTCGACCTCGACAAAATCGCCGCCTTCACCCGGCGTCCAGCGGACGTGATCGGGACGCACTTCTTCAGCCCCGCGAACGTGATGAAGCTGCTGGAGATCGTCCGCGGCCGCGCCACCGGGAAGGACGTCCTCGCCACCGTGCTCGGCCTGGCGAAGAAGCTGGGCAAGACCGGCGTCGTCTCCGGCGTCTGCGACGGCTTCATCGGGAACCGCATGCTGGCGCGGTACATCGGGCAGGCGCTGCTCCTCATCGAGGAGGGCGCGCTGCCGAAGCAGGTGGACGCCGCGCTGGAGAAGTTCGGGATGGCGATGGGTCCGTTCCGCATGGCGGATCTGGCGGGCGGCGACGTGAGCTGGTTCATCCGCAAGCGCCACTACGCCGAGCATCCCCAGGCGCGGAAGCAGGTGATCGCCGACCGGCTCTGCGAGATGGGCCGTTTCGGGCAGAAGACCTCCGCGGGTTGGTACCGGTACGAGCCGGGACGGCGCGACGCCATTCCCGACCCGGTCGTCGACGAGCTGATCGTCTCCGTCTCTCGCGAGATGGGGATCGAGCGCCGGAAGATCTCCGCCGAGGAGATCGTCGAGCGCTGCATCCTCGCCCTGGTCAACGAGGGAGCGAAGATCCTCGAGGAGGGGATCGCCCAGCGCGCCTCCGACATCGACGTGGTGTACCTCACCGGGTACGGCTTCCCGCCGTATCGCGGTGGCCCCATGCACTACGCGGACTCGCTCGGCCTCTACAACGTGGTGCGCGCGATGCGCCGGCTGGGAAAGAATCCGCACGGCGATCCTGCGGTCTGGGAGCCGGCGCCGCTGCTCGCGAAGCTCGCAGAGGAAGGCAAGTCCTTCAGCGCATCCGGGAGCGTCCAATGACCGATGCAGTGATCGTCTCGACCGCCCGCACCGGCCTCGCCAAGTCGTGGCGCGGCGCCCTGAACATGACCCACGGCGCTACCCTCGGCGGCCACGTCGTCCGGGCCGCGGTGGAGCGCGCGAAGATCGATCCCTCCGAGGTCGAGGACGTGATCATGGGTTGCGCGCTCCCCGAGGGCACCACCGGCGGAAACGTGGCCCGGCAGATCGCGCTTCGCGCCGGGCTCCCCGTCACCACCTCCGGCACCACCGTCAACCGCTTCTGCTCGTCGGGGCTGCAGGCCATCGCGATTGCCGCCCAGCGGGTGATCGTGGACCGGGTGCCGGTGATGGTGGCCGGCGGCCTCGAGTCGATCTCCTGCGTGCAGCAGGAGTTGAACCGGCACATGTACCAGGACCCCTGGCTCGTCGAGCACAAGCCGGCGATCTACATGAGCATGCTGGAGACGGCCGAGAACGTCGCCAAGCGGTATCGCATCCCGCGGGAGAAGCAGGACGAGTACGGCGCGCGCAGCCAGCAGCGGGCCGCGGCGGCGCAGGCCGCGGGCAGGTTCGCGGACGAGATCGTCCCGTTCACCACCCTGATGGGCGTCGCCGACAAGGACTCCGGCCGGCTCTCCACGCGCGAGGTGACGCTCTCGGCGGACGAAGGCATCCGCCCCGACACCACGCTCGAGGCGGTCTCGAAGATCAAGCCGGCCATGCCCGGCGGCGTGGTGGCTGCCGGCAACGCCAGCCAGTTCTCCGACGGCGCGTCGGCTTGCGTGGTGATGGACGCGAGGCTCGCCGAGAAGCGCGGCCTGCGTCCGCTCGGGATCTTCCGCGGCTTCGCGGTGGCGGGCTGCGAGCCCGACGAGATGGGCATCGGTCCGGTCTTTGCCGTCCCGCGGCTGCTGGAGCGGGCCGGCCTGAAGATGGACGACATCGGCCTCTGGGAGCTGAACGAGGCCTTCGCCGTCCAGGTCCTGTACTGCCGCGACCGGCTCGGCATCCCCGACGACCGCCTGAACGTCGACGGCGGCGCCATCGCCATCGGCCACCCCTACGGCATGTCGGGCGCCCGCCTCGCCGGCCACGCCCTGATCGAAGGCCGCCGCCGCCGCGTCAAGTACGTCGTCGTCACCATGTGCGTCGGCGGCGGCATGGGCGCCGCCGGCCTCTTCGAAGTCACCTAGAAACCGGGGACACGATACACGTTTCAAATTTTGCGCCGCGGCGGTGCGCGGTCGCGGCGCCCGTACGCTGGCCGTGCGATGGCCGACCGCGTGGTTATGCTTCGTGGTCAAGGAGGCGGCTTGGCGACGAAAACACGGACTCCGCTCGGCGCGGACGAGACGCGCGCCGTGATCCAGCGAGCCGCCGAGCTCGATCGCGAGCACACGCCGGCAGAAGGTCCGGGGCTTGGCGAGGAGCCGCGGCTCGATCCCGCGGATCTCGAGCGGATCGCCGCCGAGTCCGGCCTCAGCCCGGAGTCACTCCGGCGGGCGATCGACGAGCTGCGCGGAGGCGCGCTCGATTCCGCCGAACGGCGCGGCGACACGAGCCGCCCGGCGGACGCCACGGCCCAGCAGACGTTCGCGGAAGCTCCGGCGCTGATCGAGCGGCGCCTCTCGGCGCTCCTCCAGGAGAGCGGGCTCGAGCCAGTCCGCCGGGGTCCGCATGCGACGCGATGGGAACCCGCGCCGGGTCTGCATCGCGCTGTCGGGCGCGCCGTGGACTGGCGCGGCTCCTCCGCGTGGATCGGTTCCTCCATCGAGAGCAGCGTCTACGCCGTGCCCGGAGATCGGTCGCGCGCCGAGCTGCGGGGCGACGCGAAGGATCTCCGGCTGCCCGTCGCGACGATCTTCGCGCTCCTGCTCGCGTTCCCGGCGGGCATCGCCCTGCTGGTGACGCTGGCCATCGGCCTCAGCGCGGGGTTCGGTCCCCAGCACGGAGTGGCGATGGCGGTCATCGTGGCCGCCTGGATTCTGCTCACCGCGCTGATCTCGCGCGGTGTCGCACGACGCCGGGTTCGCAAGCTGCAACGCTCGCTGGAGCGGCTGCTCGCGCAACTCGGGGAATCTGGGCAGCCCTGAAGACGCAAAAAAAAGAACCTGTATCGTGTCCCCGGTTTTTCAAGAGCCGGGGAGGATGACGACTTTGCCCTTCACCTTGCGCTGCAGCAGGCGGGTCATCGCGGCGGGAGCCTCGGAGAGAGAGACGCGCTCGCTCACGGCGGGCTTGATCCGGGCCTCGGCGAACCAGGCGGCGAGCTGCTCGACGTTGCGGCGTTGTCCCTCAGGATCGTGTTGCGTCCAGTCGCCCCAGTAGACGCCGACGAGCGAGCGTTCCTTGAGGAGCGCCAGGTTCAGCTTCACCGCCGGGATCACGCCGGAGGCGAAGCCGATCACCAGCAGGCGCCCGCGCCAGGCCGTAGCGCGCAGCGCCGCCTCGGTGTGCGCGCCGCCCACCGGGTCGTAGACCACGTCGGCGCCCTTCCCGCCCGTGAGGTCGAGGATGCGCTGGCGCAGGTCGGCCTTTTCGTAGTCGATGGTCTCGTCCGCGCCCAGGCTCTTGCAGAAGGCGAGCTTCTCCTCGCTGGAGGCGGCCGCGATCACTTTCGCGCCCATCGCCTTGCCGATCTCGATCGCCGAGCTCCCGACGCCTCCCGCCGCGCCCAGCACCACCAGCGACTCGCCGGGCTGCAGGTGGCCGCAATCCTTCAACGCGTGCAGCGACGTGCAATAGGTGAGGACCAGCGCCGACCCCGTCTCGAAGTCCAT
>DASREU010000071.1:0-17006 GCA_035651935.1 Myxococcales bacterium
GGACGCGGGCACCTCGAAGAGCTGCACGCGCTTGTCCGCGGGGCAGGTCATGGTGGCATGTTCGCCGGAGGCGGGCGGCCGCCATTCGCCGCCGATGAGGTTCCGGATCGTCAGCTTCCGCCGCGAGGGCAGCTCGCCGTAGCAGAAGATGTACGGGCGCAGCGCCTCGATCTCTGCGTCGCTCATCATCCGGGCGAACAGCGAGAACCCGGCGCGACGCTCCGCGTAGCGCGCGCCGAGCGGGTCGGGCCCGACCTGCCCCCGGTCGTTGAAGGAGCGGATCGCGGCGGTCAGCTTCTCGTCCACGAAGGGCGCCATGCGCGGCGTCATACCGGCGGCGCTCCGGCGAGGCAAGGGCATCAGAGGTGGAGTGACAGGCCCGCCATCAACGACCAGACGGTGCGCCGGTAGTCGACCGGCGTCAGGAGCGTGGTGCCGAAGGTACTGTGGCGCCACGAGCCCTGCACCCGGACGCCGAGCGCGGAGGTGATCGCGTAATCCGCGGCGGCGATGGCCCCTGGACCGCCCTGGTCGAGGCTGCTGTAGCCGAACCCGCCGGACAGCGCGAGGTCGACGACGGCGATCCGGGCTCCGCCCGCCAGGAGCCAGGCGTTGGGGCCTGCGAAGCCGTAATCGATGATCGCGCCCAGATAGACCGGCCCGGCGATGCGGAAGAACAGGTCGCCGCCGACGTCGGCTCCGGACGACGATCGCGGACCGGGGAGCAGGATGACGACCGGCGGAGGAGCGGCTGACGGCGGCAGGGCGTACTTCTGCGAGGTCCAGCCGTATCCGCCGACGATCCAGAGCGATGCTGCGATCGACGGAAGCGGCCGCAGCCGCTGCACGACGGTCTCCTCGGGGACCTGCGGCTGGTTCGCGGACGCGTCCTCCGCAGAAAAAATAATTATTTTTTCTGGCGGCGAGCGAGGTGCCGCGACGACCTCGGCGAGGGCGAGCAGCAGCGCGGCGATCATCGCCGGCGCTCTCCGAAGATCGCAGTGCCCACCCGGACCAGCGTGGCCCCTTCCTCGATCGCGACCTCGTAGTCGGCGCTCATCCCCATCGAGAGTTCCGCGACCCGGAGCCCGGAGGCCAGCTCCCGCAGGGCACGGAAATGGACGCGCGGATCGCCTTCCGCCGGAGGGATGCACATCAGTCCCTCGCAGCTCAGCGCCGGGAGCGCGCGCACCTGGTCGAGCAACCGTCCGGCATCCGCCGGAAGCACGCCGGCCTTCTGCGGCTCACGGCCGACGTTCACCTCCAGCAGCACGCGCTGCACCATCGCCGCGGCCTTCGCGCGCTTCGACAGCTCCTGCGCCAGCGCCAGCCGATCGCAGGTGTGGATCAGCGCGGCCCGGCCCACCACCAGCTTCGCCTTGTTGGTCTGCAGCGCGCCGATGAAGTGCCACTCCACTCCGGGCAGCGCCTCGGCCTTCTCCCGAAGCTCCTGCGCGTAGTTCTCGCCGAAGATGCGCTGCCCCGCCGCCGCCGCTTCCTGGAGCATGGAGAGCGGCTTGGTCTTGCTCACCGCGATCAGCCGGACCGTCGCCGGGTCGCGTCCGGCGCGCGCACACGCCCGGGCGATGTTCGCGCGCACCGAGGCGAGACCGGAAGCTACGTCCACGGCAGCTCCACGCCCGCTTCCTGGAGCAGGCGCAAGGTCTCCGGCAGCGGCAATCCGACCACGTTCGTGAAGCTGCCTTCGATGCGCTCGATGAAAGCCCCCGCGAGGCCTTGCGCCGCGTACGCGCCCGCCTTGTCGTCGCCGTCGCCGGACGCCGCGAGCCAGCGGACCTGCGCATCCGAGAGCGGCGCGAACTTCACGAAGGTGGTCACCGCGATGGCGCGGAGGCCCGCGATCGCGACGGCGGTGATCACGCGGTGCTCGGCTCCGGAGAGCGCGCGGAGGATCCGCTCGGCGTCGGATCGGTCGCGCGGCTTCCCGAGCACTTCCTCACCTTTCACCACGATGGTGTCTGCCCCGAGGGCGGCGATGCCCGGCCGCGCTCCTGCCGCGGATTTCTCCAGCGCCATCCGCGCGACGTACGCCAGCGCGGGCTCGCCGGGCCGCTGCGACTCGTCGATGTGTGCAGGCGCCACCGAAAAACTCACCCCCACCCTCTCGAGGAGCTCGCGGCGGCGCGGCGAGGCGGAGCAGAGGACCAGCTGCACGCGCCGCCTCTACAGGATTTGGCGCGTCGCGACAACCTCACATACACTCTCGGAAATGAGGGGGAAGGATCTCCTCCGGGAGCTTCAGCGGACCGTCGACGAGCTCGCCGTCCTCAACGAGATCGGGAAAGCCCTGACCTCGTCCCTGGACATCGGCGAGGTGATGCACGTCATCCTCGCCAAGGTCAGCGAGCTGCTCAAGCCCAGCAACTGGTCGCTGCTCCTCAAGGATCCGATCACCGACGAGCTCTACTTCCACGCCGCGGTGGGCGCGGGCTCCGACAAGCTCCTGGGGATGCGCCTCAAGCCCGGCGAAGGGATCGCGGGCTGGGTGGCGCAGCACAACCAGCCGCTGCTGGTCCCCGACGTGCACGCCGACAAGCGATTCGCCACTCGCTTCGACAAGGCCTCGCGCTTCCACACCAAGTCGATCCTCTGCGTCCCGCTCACGTTCAAGGAGCGGACCATGGGGGTGATCGAGCTGGTGAACGGCCCGCGCGACGGCACCTTCGGGGAAGAGGACCTGAAGATCCTCAGCACCGTCGCCGAGTTCAGCGCCATCGCCATCGAGAACGCGCGCAACTTCCACAAGGTGCAGGAGCTGACCGTCCTCGACGATCACACCGGCCTCTTCAACTCCCGCCACATGAAGCGCCAGCTGGAGCAGGAAGTGGTGCGCGCCACGCGCTTCGGCCACCCGGTGTCGGTGATCTTCTTCGACCTCGATCATTTCAAGAAGGTCAACGACACCCACGGCCACCAGGCCGGCTCGCACGTCCTGCACGAGATCGGCCGGCTGCTGCTGAAGACGCTGCGCTCCACCGACGTGCCGGTGCGCTACGGCGGGGACGAATTCGTCATCCTCATGCCCGAGACGAGCAAGGACCAGGCGGTGGCGGCGGCGCGGCGGATCGGCGCGGAGATCGCGCGCCAGCCGTTCCTCGCCGACAAGCCGTTCGGGCCGCTCAAGCTCAGCGCGAGCCTCGGCGTCGCCGCCTTCCCCGACGACGCGCGCGATCCCGAGAACCTGATCCGCCGCGCGGACGAGGCGATGTACCAGGTGAAGGCGACGGAACGCGGCGGGGTGTTCGCCGCGGTCACTCCGCCCAAGGACCCGGACGAGCGGGCCGGAAGCTTGACGGCCGTTGTATCCTCCGATCCATGAAGCTCACCCCGCTCGACCTCCAGCAGAAGACGTTCCGGAAGGTCACGCTGGGGGGCCTCGACGAGCGCGAAGTCCGCTCCTGGCTCGACTACGTGGCCACGCAGCTCGAGGATCTCACCCGCAAGCTGAACAAGCAGGACGAGGAGCTGCGCCGGCGCGAGGCGCGGATCAACGAGTTCAAGGACCGCGAGCAGCTCCTGCAGCACACGCTGACCACCACCCAGAAGCTCGCCGAGGACATGAAGGTGAACGCCCGCAAGGAAGCGGAGATCATCGTCTCCGACGCGGAGCTGCAGGCGGAGAAGATCATCGCCAACGCGCAGTCGCGCAGGCTGCAGCTGGTGGGAGAGATCGAAGAGCTGAAGCGGGCGCGCGCCGGATTCGTCCAGCAGCTGCAGGCCCTGATCGATCAGCACCGCTCCATCCTCGACCACATGCGCGGGCAGACGCCGGCGTCGGAGCCGCCTCCGGCGGCCGACAACGTGTCGTTCCTGGCGCCGCCGATCAGCAAGAAGAAGTAGCCCGCGCAGCGGGCGGCCGGGCGAGCGCACGCCGCCACGCCCGGAGTGCGTCTTCCTCCGTCGAGCAGGGAAGAGGCAGCCAGTCTCCCTGGTTCCCGGTCAGGCACCGAGTGAACCCACCAAGGAGACGAGCGCTTGAGAGACCTCTTCCTCGTGGCAGTGGCAGCGATGGCAGTCCCGGCGATTCCCGCCTTCGCCCAGGCGGCAGACCCGGACGTGATCTGGAAAGGCGACTTCGAGGCCGGCGCGAGCTCGCTGACCGGCCACTGCAACGCGGGCGACGATCAGTGGTGCATGACGCAGACGATCCGCCCGCAGCAATTGCAGGTCGTGCCCGACCCCGTGGCGCAGGGCCAGTGGGCGCTTCGGGTCGAGGTGAAGTACGGCGACGTCTTCAACGGGTACTCCGACAGCCGCAGCCTGCTCACCGGGCCGCCCACGCTCTGGGAAGACGAAGGCAACGAGCGCTGGTACCGCTGGCAGACGCTCTGGCCCCAGGACTGGGTCGGCTCGTATCCGAAGTGGGACGAGCTCTCGAACCCGGCGGCCCGGTCGCACGGCGGATCGATCGTCGAATGGCACCACGACGCGAACGGCGGCGTGGAGACCGGCTCGGCTCCGCTCTACATCTGGGGAGACGACAAGAACATCGTCCTCTGCCTGGTGAACCAGGCGACGAGCACCTGCCGCGAGCAGATCAACCTCGCGCCGCTGCAGCGCTCCCACTGGCACGACTTCGTGATGCACGCGAAGTGGTCCTCGAACGCGAGCGTCGGATTCCTCGAGATCTGGATCGACGGCGTCAACGTCCTCCCCATGCACTTCGCGTCGAACAAGTATCCGGGGATGCGCAACTACCTGGTCGTCGGCCTGTACCGGAACGGGTACATCGGGGATCCGAACCTCCGCTGGCCGAACGGAAGCCCCGTCTACGGCTCGAACGGCGAGCCCGCGGTGGTCTATCTCGACGGCTTCATCGCCGGAAAGACGCAGGCCTCGGTCCTCGCGGAGCGCCCGTGGGGACCGCCGGCCGTGGACGCCGGCGTTCCGATCGTGGTGGCGGACGCGGGAACGCCGCCGGCCGACGGAGGCGCCGTGGTGACGCCCCGCGCACCCGACCTCGATGCCGGAACCCCGCCGGCGCCGAAGACCGGACTGGCGGCGATCGGGTACCCGGCGGGCTGCAGCAGCGTGGGCTCGCATCTCGCCTGGCTCGCCCTTCCCCTCCTCGCCCTCGCGGGGTGGCGTCGCCGCCGTCGATAGCCGAACCGACCGCCTGCCGGCCCGCTTCCTGCAGCGCGCTCCGACCGTGGGCGGAACTGCCTCGTCCGGTGGCGGGAAGAAGGGGCGCGGACCGGCCTCTGGAGCAAAGCCACAGCCCACGGTGGGAAGTGCGGTTCGCAGTCCGGTCGTCGGCGTGGAGCAGGTTCAGCCGGAGGATTCAAAAATGAGACATGCGGCGCAGCTGGCGCAGGAAGCGCAGTTCTTCGATCGCTGGGCGGACGAGAACGTCCGCCGCCTTCAGCCCGTGGAGGAAGCGGTCCTCGAGCGGTACCGCAATCCCGGCACCGCCTATCCCAAGGAGTGCTGCTTCCAGCTCCTCGGCGATCTGCGCGGAAAATCGGTCCTCGACGTCGGCTGCGGCGAGGGGGAGGACGCGATGATCCTGGCCAAGCTGGGCGCGCGCGTCACCGGGCTCGACGTCTCGCCCGGCGCGATCGATCTGGCCAGGCAGCGCGCCGCGATCAATGCCGTCGCCCACCAGACGCGGTTCCTCTGCGCTCCGCTGGCGGAAGCGAACCTGCCGGCGGAGTCGTTCGACGTGATCTGGATCGACAACGTCCTGCACCACGTGCTCGACGACCTCGAGCCCACGCTGCAAGCGCTGCTGCAGGCGGCGAAGCCGGGGGCGACAATCCTCTGCATCGAGCCGGTGAACCTGAACAAAACCCTGCGCAAGATTCGCTTCCTCGTGCCCGTCCACACCGAGGTCACCCCCGGGGAGCGGCCGCTGGAGAAGCACGATCTCGCCGTGCTGGAAAGGCTCGTCCCGGGCATCCGGCGCCGGCATTTCAACTTCCTCGGCCGGCTGGGCCGCTTCATCATCCCGAACTACCGCTATGAAACGGCCTCGGCCTTTCGCCGCGTGCTCTGCGACATCCTCCACTTCATCGATCGGATCGTGCTCAGCGTCCCGAAGCTTTCGGAGCTGGGCGGGATCGGGCTGCTGCACGGAAAGATCGCGGGCGGCTGACCCTCCCATCCTGCTTGCGCAATCGCCGCGGTGCGTCTACGTTCCGGCGCCCGATGAGCGGCCCGAAGGACTTCCAGAGCCTGCTGCTCGCCCTGCAGACCTACTGGGCGGATCGCGGCTGCGCGCTGATGCAGGGGTACGACCTGGAGGTGGGCGCCGGGACCATGAACCCGGCGACCTTCCTGCGCGTGCTCGGCCCCGAGCCCTGGAACGTCGCCTACGTCGAGCCCTCCCGCCGGCCGGCCGATGGACGGTTCGGCGAGAACCCGAATCGCCTGCACCAGCACCACCAGTACCAGGTGATCCTGAAGCCGAGCCCGAAGGACGTGCAGGAGCAGTACCTCGGGTCGTTGCGGGCGATCGGCATCACCTCCGAGGACCACGACCTCCGTTTCGTCGAGGACGACTGGGAATCGCCCACCCTCGGCGCCTGGGGCCTCGGCTGGGAAGTGTGGTGCGACGGCATGGAGGTGACGCAGTTCACCTACTTCCAGCAGGCCGGCGGCTTCGAGTGCCGCCCCGTCGCCGCCGAGCTGACCTACGGGCTCGAGCGCATCGCCATGTACCTGCAAGGCGTGGACGACATCTACGACCTGGTCTTCTGCACATACCCGGACGGCACCCGGCTCACCTACCGCGACGTCTTCTGGCAGAACGAGCGCGAGCAGAGCGAGTACAGCTTCCACGCCAGCGACCCTGCCCGGCTCCTGCTCCTCTTCGACGAGTACGAGAAGGAGTGCCGGCGCCTGGTCGAGAAGAAGCTGCCGCTTCCCGCCTACGACTACTGCCTGAAGTGCTCGCACGCCTTCAACCTGCTCGATGCGCGCGGCGCGATCAGCGTCACCGAGCGGCAGGGATACATCCTTCGGGTGCGGCGCCTCGCGCACGACTGCGCGAAGCTCTACCTGGCGACGCGCGTGCAGATGAAGTTCCCCTCGCTGAAGGACCGCGCGCTGGCGGAAAAGGAGCTGGCCCGGTACGCCGGACTCTTGAAGCCGGAGGACGCGCAGCCTCCCCGGGCGGAGCAGCGCTGAGATGGATCTGGTCTTCGAGATCGGCACCGAAGAGCTGCCGGCCAGCTTCCAGAAGCCCGCCCTGGAGTGGATGGCGGCGGAGATCAACAAGCTCCTCGACGACCATCGCCTCAACGGCGAAGGCGAAGGGCAGCGCGCGAGCATCGCCACCTACGCGACGCCGCGACGGCTCGCGCTGATCGTCACCGCGATCGCCCCGAGCGCCCCCGACCTGCGCAAGAAGGTCTCGGGCCCGCCGCTCAAGCAGGCGAAGCAGGACGGCAAGTGGACGAAGGCGGCGGAGGGATTCGCGCGCAAGGCCGGCGTCTCGGTCGAGGCGCTGAAGGTCGAAGGCGACCGCGTGGTGGTGGAACAGCACGTCCGCGGGCAGAGCGCCGCCGAGGCGCTGCCCGGGATGCTCGAGCAGATCGTCCGCGGCATCCCCTTCCGCAAGTCGATGCGGTGGGACGCGCTGGAGGGCGACGCGTTCGCGCGCCCCGTGCACTGGATCGCCGCCGCCCTCGACGGCAAGCCGCTGCCGGTGAGCTTCGCGGACGTGACCAGCGCGCCGAAGACGCGGGGACACCGCTTCGCCGCCCCGGAGGAGTTTCCCCTCCCCTCGGCGAAGGACTACGTCCCCGCGCTGCGCAAGGCGCACGTGCTCGCGGACTGGGCCGAGCGCAGCAAGCGCATCTCCGAGGAGGTGGCCCGCGCCGCGGGGGAAGCGGGCGGCGTCCCCCGCCCCGATCCCGAGCTGCTGGAGACGGTCACCGGTCTGGTGGAGGAGCCGTTCGCCGTCGCGGGCTTCTTCGACAAGGATTTCCTCCAGCTCCCGCCCGAGGTGCTGATCAGCGAGATGCGGGGGCACCAGAAGTATTTCGCCGTTCAGGACGTCCACGGCGTGCTGCTGCCGGCGTTCGTCGCCGTCTCGAATACGAAGGTCCGGGATCCCGCTGTCAGCCGCAGGGGATACGAGCGCGTCCTGCGCGCCCGGCTCTCCGACGGCAAGTTCTTCTTCGACGAGGATCGCAAGCTGCCGCTGCGCTCCCGGATGGAAAGGCTCGGACGCCGCACCTTCCTCCAGGGGCTGGGCACCGAGCTCGAGCGGGTGCAGCGCCTGCGCGAGCTTTCGCTCTGGCTGCACGGCGTGACGGGCAAGGGCGATCCGCGCCGCCTCGCCGAGGCCGCCGAGCTCTGCAAGGCCGACCTCACCACCGGGATGGTGGGGGAGTTCCCCGAGCTGCAGGGTGCGATGGGGCGCGTCTATGCCCTGAACGACGGCGTCGACCCCAAGGTGGCCGATGCCATCTTCGAGCACTACCTGCCGCGCGGGGCGGAGGATCGGCTGCCCTCGGAAGACACCGGCGCGCTGCTCGGCATCGCCGACCGCCTCGATCTGATCGTCGGGCTCTTCGGCCTGGGAAAGGAGCCGAGCGGCACCGCCGATCCGTACGGGCTCCGGCGCGCGGCGCTGGGCATCCTCCGGGTGACCCTCGCCCGCGGGTACCGGTTCGACGTCGACGACGCGCTGCTCGCCGCGCAGAAGCTCCACCGCAAGGACGACGCCAAGGCGCGCGAGAGGGTCTGGCAATTCCTCCTCGGCCGCCTCGAGGTGCTGCTGCGCGACAAGGCGCAGCCCGATTCCATCCAGGCCGCGCTGCACACCGGCGCGCACGACCTGATCGCGCTGGAGAAGCGGCTGGTCGCGCTGCAGACGGTGCGCGAGAAGAGCCGCGCGCAGTTCGAGGCCACCGCGGCCGCGTTCAAGCGCATCGGCAACATCCTCGCGCAGGCGCAGGAGAAGGGATTCTCGCCGGTGGGCTTCGAGGCGGAGCGTTGCAAGGAAACCTCGGAACGTGCACTCGCCGCCGCGCTGGAGCAGAGCCGCGCCCGCGTCTCCACCGCGCTGGAAGACAACGAAGACTACCTCGCCGCCTACGCCGCGCTCGCCGAGCTGCGCCCCGTGGTCGACGAGTTCTTCGACGAAGTGATGGTGATGGACCCCGACCCGCGGCTCCGGGACAATCGTCTCGCCCTCCTCCGCTCGCTTCACGAGCTGTTCTCGCCGCTCGCCGACTTCTCCCGGCTCCAGGTGGAGAAATCATCTTGACCCGGCGAGCGAGCGGCCCTACGAAGGCCGCTCGCATGAAGAAGAGTCTCGTCCTCCTGGCAGCCCTCACGGCAGGCTGCAGCACGGACCCGCCGCAGTTCCTGCCCCCGCCGTTCGGGCCCTCCGGACCATCGCCGATCAGGCTCTTCTTTCCCACCGGCCTGGCGAAGACCAGCGAGGGCCACCTCCTGGTCGCGAACGGCAACTTCAACCATGCCTTCGACGGCGGGACGGTGGTCGGCATCTCCCGCAGCTACCTCGATTCCGTCTTCCTCCTCCGCTCGGCAGCGAACGCCAAGCTCGACTGCGGGCTGGCCACCACGGACCCGGGCTTCGACGCGCGTTGCAGCCAGCAGATCCCGCAGGAGCAATTCACCGGCGCGGCGATGATCGGCAACTACGCCGGCCCGCTCGTGCTCGACGGCACCGGAGCCGCCGCCTACACCGGCTCGCGCGACAGCGGCACCCTCAACGGCGTGCGCATCGACCCCGGCGTCCGCGTCGATGCCGCGGGGACGCTGCATTGCCTGCCCGGGGCCGGGGACGACGCGACGAAGGACTGCCGCAAGGGCGTGATCGATCTCCAGCCGTTCGGGGTGGACGGGCCGTACGGCATGGTCGCCGGAGACACCGTGTTCCCGGGAGAGACCACGCCCCACCCGGCGCTCTTCGTCGCCAGCCTGATCCCGCACATCGAGGACATCAGCTCGGGCGTCATCTCGACCAGCTCCTCCGTCGCCGTGTTGAACCTGCAGGATCCTTCCCAGGTCTTCTTCAGGCTGCAGGTGGCCCAGGCCTTCGACATCTCGAACGGCACCGCTCCCGGGCCCATCGTCTTCGACCGCGTGCGGCGGGAGATCTATCTCTCCGGCTGTTACCAGCGCGCCGCGAGCTTTGGCGCGGGCGAGCCTGGCACGGGGCTCTGCGTGGGGAGCTCCAACAATTTCTTGCGCATGATGAACGTCGATTCCGGGACCGCCGCCTCCACGGTCTGGGTCGATCTCCGCTCTGACGTGCTCAGCACCTTCACCACGCAACTGCTGCTGGCCGATCCGGATCCGGTCACCGGCGCGCCGGGGACGCTCTGGGCGACGATGCGGAATCCGGACGCGCTGGTCCGCATCGGGCTTCCATCGGAGCCGTCGGTCGCTCCGCGGGTGCGGCAGGCGATCCCGCTCCCGATCGCGCCGGCGGACATGGCCCTGATCGATCGGGGCAGCGCGTCGGCCCTGATCGCGGTCGCTTCGCAAAACAGCAACTCGCTCGCGGTCGTCGACACCGCCAGCGGCGACGTGGTCGCGCAGGTCGGCCGGCTCGGTGACTCGCCGTTCAACGTCGCTCAGATCTCCTGTCCCGCCAGCGCCGACTACGCGGATTCCGCCTGCCTGGCAGTGAGCGTCTTCGGCGCATGCCGCGTCGCCCTGATCGAGGTCTCGAAGACCCAGCCGGCCGCGACCGCGGTGCGCGCCCTGCTCGGGAGCTGCCCATGACCGGGCGCGCGATCCTTTTGCTCGCAAGCGCGGCCGTGGTGGCGTGCAACTCGGCGGTGGCGAACTCGGCCCTCGGAGAGTTCAGCGCGCCGACCGGCGCCAGCGCCACGGGCGCGGGCGATCGCGACGTGCTCTTCATCGCGAACTCGGGACGCGACGGCCTGCGCGCCCTGCAGCTCTGCAACACCGCGCTCCTGCCGAACGGGAACCTCAGCCCCGCCGACACCTGCCCGCCGAACGTGAACGGGCAGTTCATCCCGGCGCCGATCCGCGTCTTCGCGGCCACCATCGAGACCGGACACCGGCCGATCCGGGTCGCCGGGGTCCGGCTCAACCGCACCGACGGCAGCGCGGCCGGCGTCGCGCTCGCTGCGGGGGTCGACGCAACCGTCGCCGTCGTGGACGCCCGCAGCCTGGTCGAGACGCAGCTCACCCCGGGCGCCGTGCCGAAGGACATCCTTTACCTGGACGTCGGCGCCCGCACCGTGGACGTGATCGCGGCGAATCCGATGAACCCGGACCTGGACGTCGAGACCGCAGCGGCTCCGGGCGCGACGATCCCCGCGTTCGTCGCCACCACCTCGCAGCTCGTCGTGCTCGACGTGGGTCTCGACGCCGGCGGGAGCGCGCAGCTTCCCGCCATCCGCGCGCGCTGCGATCTCGCGCCGGTCGTCCCCACCCGCATCGCGGTGGTGCCGGGCAGCCCCGACCTGGTCTACGTCGCCGACGGCGTGGGCGACGGCGTGGTCTCCATCGTCACCAGCAGCATCGCCGGCGGGCCCTGCACGATGCACCGCATCAGCGCGGGCGGCCGCAGCGTGAAGTCCGTCGCCGTCAGTCCGCGCTGGTACGACGGGGTCCGGGTGCACGGGCCCGGCGATCTCCTGATGATGGTGGTGGAGCCACTCGCCGCCGCGCAGCCAGGGCGCGATCTCGACCCGGGCGGCGTCTTGTTCGCGGGGACCGGAGTGGACCCGGGGTCTCCGACGGATCCGGAGTTTCCGGAAGGGGTCTTTCCCATTCCGCCCTTTCCGTCCAGGGACACCACCAGCGAACGGATGCAGCCTCTCTCGCTCCCTGGAGGAGGGCTGATGCAGGACGGCGCGTTCCTGCGATCGGTGCCGCCGCGGACCGCCGCGGTGTCTCCCGACATCACCCCGTGCGTCGCCGCGCCGTGCACGCCCCTCTATGTCGGCAGTCCGAGCACCGCCCCCACGCACAACTACAGCCTGCTCGCGGTCGCCGCCAACAGCGACGGCGGGTCGTATTTCTTCGACGTCCCCAACCGCCGATTCGTCAACGCGAACCTGTACGCGACCGACGGAGACGCTTCGCTTACGCCCGTCTTCAGCACTCCGGTGTTCAGCGCGCCGAATGCGGCGGCGCCGGTGATGTTGATCGATCCGCTCAGCGCCGAAGCCGGCGTGACGCACAACTCGACCTGGCGCGCGATCTGGCATTCGCCGATCCCGGGCCTGGACCGGCGGGGAGGCACCGTGACCACCACCGATCACGGCACGCTGCTCTTCACTCCTGCCTTGACCGACTTCACTCCCTGGCAGAACGACCCGGCGATCGCGCTTGCGCCAGGCGATTTCGTCTCGTTCGGGGCGTATACGGCCGACCCGAGCACGCCGGCGGCATGCCAGGACACCGTCACCAGGGAAAGCCCGTATCGGTTCGAGTTGCCCATCCTCGCCATGACGGCAGGGTCGATGGAGCTCGGAACGCTGCCCGATGTGGGAGCGAGCGTCGGATTTCACCCCGACGCCCCCTGCAAGTTCGGCGCGGTCGCAGAGGTGCGCACCGGCGGCACGCAGCCATGGCTGGTGTTCGACGGTTCCACCGCGCGAGGTCGCGTCCTGCCCGACAACACCTTCGTCGCGCACGAGCGTCGTTTCGATTATCCGCACAGCACGTATGATCCAGCGTCGCCGCCCGTGGCCAGCAGGGACGTGGCGTTCACCTTCAACATCGTCGGAACGAACACCATCCCCCGCTCGGGTTTCACCTGGACGGTGACGAGCGGGCAGGCCCCGGTCGGGTTCAATGACACCGTCGCCGTCGCGGTCGGGGGACTTTCGACGGCAGTGACCCCCTACAGCTCGCCGCGCGTGCAAAGCCTCGTTTTCACGTCGATCACGGGCGGGAATGAGGTCCTGCAGGCCAATCCTGCGCTGCTCGCTTCGGACCTGGTCCTGGGCCTCGTGGCGTACCGGTAGCGGCCTTCAGGCTATTCCCCACCGCGGTCGGTCCGGTACACTGGCGGCGCTCCCATGAAGGATGATCGCGTCAAGACGCCCCGCACGCTGCTGATCGCCGACCATCTCTGGGAGGCGTTCTCCACCATGGCGGAGGAGATGGGGAGCGACCGCGACGCGCTGCTCAACCAGGCGCTGTACACCTTCGCGCGCCTGAACGGGTTTCTCGTCCCGGCGGATCTGACGAAGCTCGGCATGGTCCCGCGCGCGGCGCTCACCGATTCGGGGCGGCTGCGCATCGCGCCGGAGCCCACCACGCAGGAGGAGCCCGAGCCGCCGACGGCGCGCGTGCAGGACGCTTCCGGGCGGGTGGCCCAGCTCGCCTCCGGCATGGCGCGGCGGTCGGTCCCGACGGACGACAGCAACGCGACGACGATGGACCTCGACGGAGTGGCGGGATTCCGGCCGCCGGTGTCGATCGCGCAGCAAGCGGCTGCCGGCGCCGGGCCATCGCTGGTGCTGCTGGCGGACGACGGGAGCGAGCTCGAACGCGTGCGGAAGGACCGGTTCGTGATCGGCCGGGGCAAGCACTGCGATCTGGTGATCAACTCCGGGAAGGTGAGCCGCGAGCACGCCGCCATCGTCCGGGAGGGCAGCGCCTGGTTCATCGAGGACCTCGGCTCCTCCAACGGCACCTGGTTCGACGCGCGCCGGATCACCCGCCGGCAGATCCAGGACGGCGACGAGTATTTCGTCTGCGCGGAAAAGCTCCGGTGCGCGCTGACACCGCCCGGAGCGGAGCTCGGAGCGGAAGACATGGATTCGAGACGCTGATTCACGGGGGGAGCCCGGGGCGTCGACATCCACCAGATTCCGTATGGTGTCCCCGGATCTTGCGGGCGAGAAACGAGTCCGTGTTCGCGATTTCCGATGATGCTGCTTCGGTTCCGGCAAGGCTCGCGCTGGCGAGCCTGGCGATCGCCGTCGCCGTCAGCGTGGTCACCGACCTGCGGGATCGACGGATCCTCAATGCCGTGACCTACCCCGCGTTCCTGGTCGCGATGGGATGCGTCCTGTGGCTCGGGGGCCTCGCGCTCCTCGGCCAGGCGCTGCTCGGCGCGCTCCTCTGCGCCACTCCCCTCGCGCTCGCGATGCTGCGCGGATGGATGGGCGCCGGAGACGTCAAGCTGCTCGCGCTTGCCGGCCTCGTGGCCGCGGCTGCCGCCGGCTGGCCGTTCGCGCTCACGCTCCTCCTCGATACCGCCCTCGCCGGCGGGGTGCAGGCCCTGCTCTGGATCGCCGTCTCTCGCGCACGAGGCGGGCAAGCGCCCCGCCACGTCCCGTACGGAGTGGCCATCGCGGCCGGCACCGCGTGGGCCTTCCTCGCCGGCACACCGTACATCTGACCGATATCCACCGCGGCCCGCGGGTGCCACCGTGGACCCATGCGCTTCTCGCTTCTCGCAAGCCTTCTCCTCGCAAGCCCGAGCTCCGCCGCGCAGCCTGACGGCAGCGTCATCGCGCTGGGCGTCGGCGAGCAAAGGGTCATCCAGCTCGCCGACGTCTCCCGCGTCGCCATCGGCGAGCCGGAGATCGCCGACGTCAAGCAGGTGGGCGGCGGAGGCGAGCTGCTGCTCACGGGCATCGGCGAAGGGCGCACCTCCCTGCTCGTCTGGCGCCGCAACCGCGCCCGCCTCAGCTACCTGGTGACCGTCCGCGCCCAGGATCCCAAAGACCTGGTCAGCGAGGTCCGCGCGCTGCTCGGCGACCGCGAGGGCGTCCAGGTGCGCGTCGTCGGCGACCACGTCTATCTCGAAGGTGAGACCCTGACCCCCGACGACTCGATCCGCGTGCAGCAGATCGCGCAGCTCTTTCCTGCCCTGCGGAACTTCGTCCGCCCGGGCCCGAACGCGCGCCGGCTCGCAGCGGAAGCGCTGAACAAGGCCTTGCGCGGCAGCGGCCTGCGCGGCGTGACCGCGACCGTCGGAGGCGGCGCGCTGGTGCTGGAAGGATCGGTGCAATCGGCGGACGAGCTGAAGAAGCTCGACCTGGTCGCGCGCTCCGCCGGCGAGCCGGTCGAGAACCTCGTCACGGCCACGGCGAAGAAGCTGGTCCTGGTGGAGGTCGAGTTCGTCGAGGTGAGCGCCGGCGCCAACAAGGTGGTCGGGCTCAGGCCTCCCTCCTCCATCGTCTCCAGCGGCGAAGGGGCGACGGCGAGCGTCAGCATCCTGCAGCCGATCCGCGCGCTGGATTCCGGCCAGACGCAGCGGGAAGCCAGCCTGTCGGTCCACGCCCAGGCCGCCTCCGACTTCTCGCTGGGAGCCCGCTTCGACGAAGGCGCGGCGCGGGTGCTGAGCCGGCCCAGGCTGGTGTGCGCCAGCGGCGAGAAGGCCGAGTTCCTCGCCGGCGGCGAGATCCCTTTGCTGATGTCCACCCAGAGCCAGTTCTCGGTGGAGCTCAAGAAGTTCGGCATCGTCCTGCAGGTCACGCCCACGGCCGACGCGAGCGGGAACATCTCCGCTGCCATCTACGCCGAGGTGAGCGACGTCGACCGCAGCGTCTCCGTGCGCGCCAACGGGATCGAGATGCCCGGGTTCCGCGTCCGCAACCTCCGCACCAGCGTCACCGTCCGCGACGGCCAGACCATCGTCCTCAGCGGGCTCTACAGCGCGGACGAGAGCAAGGAGGTGGCGAAGGTGCCCCTCCTCGGCCACATCCCCATCCTCGGCGAGCTGTTCAAGAGCCGCAGCTTCATCGAGCACCGCACCGAGCTCGCCATCTACGTCACTCCGCGCCTGATCGCGGCCCCGGGCGAGCCGCGGGACGGCGCGGAGAAGCTCTACCGGAACGCGGAGGACTCGGTGTCCTTCTCGCTGTTCGACTGATCGGTTCGCTGCTTTGATCTGTGAAGCCGCTGCAAGTACTCTCCGGGCAGGGGGAGTCGAGCGATGTCCTTCAGCGTCATCCTCACGGAGAAGGGCGGGCCCACGCAGCGGCTCGACTTCGAGGCGGAGGAGATCACCATCGGGCGGATCGACGAGAACGACATCTGCCTGCCCAAGGGAAACATCTCCAAGAAGCACACCCGGATCGTGGTGAAGGACGGGCGGATCATCGTCCTCGATCTCAAGTCCACGAACGGGACGTACGTGAACGGCCGCAAGCTCGCCGGCCCGCAGGTCATCTCCTCGGCCGACAAGGTCTACATCGGCGACTTCATCCTCAACGTCGAGCCGCCGGATCTCTCGCGGCCCGCTCCGGCGCCGGAGGAGGACCCGCCGGAGGGGGAAGAGCCGACGATCACGCCGGCGATGCCTCGCTACGCCGGCGCCGAGGCGACGCGGCGGGATGCGCATCCTCCGCCGCCGCGCGCGCCGGCGCCCGCTCCGCGCCCGGCGCCGGAGCCCCCTCGAGCCGCGCCGGCCGCTGGCGGCGCGCTGCTCCGATCGGTCCACGATCGCCTGATCGCAGCCCTCGACTTGCGCCGGCTCGACCTCGACGCACTGGGGTCCGACGAGCTGTGGAGCAAGGCGGAAGGGGCGGTCCGGCAGATCGTCGGCCGGATGGATCAGGCGGGGGAGCTGGATCCGCACCTCGACCGGGAGGAGCTGATCCAGGACGTGCTCCACGAGGCGCTCGGCCTGGGGCCGCTGGAAACCTACCTGGCCGACGACTCCGTCAGCGAGATCATGGTGAACGGCCCGTCGCAGGTGTACGTCGAGCGGGCGGGCCGCCTGGAGAAAGTGGACAAGGCCTTCAGCTCTTCGCAGGCGGTCCTGGGGATCATCGAGCGCATCGTCGCCCCGCTCGGCCGCCACATCGACGAGTCCTCACCGTTCGTCGACGCCAGGCTCCCCGACGGCAGCCGCGTGAACGCCATCATCCCGCCCCTGGCGGTGAAGGGCCCCTGCATCACCATCCGCAAGTTCAAGCGCGATCTCCTCACGGCGGACAGCCTGGTCGGCCTGGGCGCGCTCACCCCGGCGATGGCGCAGTTCCTCGAGACCTGCGTGCGGGCGCGGCGCAACGTGGTGATCTCGGGCGGGACCGGATCCGGAAAGACCACGCTCCTGAACG
>DASREU010000072.1:0-5903 GCA_035651935.1 Myxococcales bacterium
CATCACCATCGAGAACTACCTGTCGCAGACCGGGTCGTGGGTGCTGGTCGCGGAGGGCGCCATCTTCGTCGTGTCCGTGCTCGCCTTCCGCCGCGGGATGATCGGGGAGCTGTCGCGGCTCCTGAAGAGGCCTCTATGAGCAGACTTTCCGGGAAGGTTGCGCTGGTCACCGGAGCGGCGAGCGGGCTGGGCCGCGCCATCGCGGAGCGGTTCCTCGGGGAAGGCGCCCGCGTCGCCATCGCGGACGTCCGCGGCGCGCAGGACGCGGCGCGCGCGCTGGGGCGCGACGCGATCGGCGTGCAGATGGACGTCACCGACGAGAAGCAGGTGGAGGAAGGCGTCGCGCAGGCGGCGGCGAAGCTCGGCGGCGTCGACGTGCTCGTCTCCAACGCGGGCGTCCAGCACATCTCCGCCCTGGTCGATCTCCAATTGTCAGACTGGCGTCGGATGCTCGCCATCCACCTGGACGGCGCGTTCCTCACCACCCGCGCCTGCCTGCGGCGGATGCGCGACCAGGGGCGGGGCGGCGCGATCATCTATATGGGTTCCGTCCACTCCAAGGAGGCCTCGCCGCTGAAGGCTCCGTACGTCACGGCGAAGCACGGGCTGATCGGCCTTTGCAAGTCGGTCGCCAAGGAGGGCGCGGCCTTCGGCGTCCGCGCGAATACCATCTGTCCCGGATTCGTGCGCACTCCGCTCGTCGAACGACAAATCCCCGAACAAGCGAAGGAATTGGGGATCAGCGAGGCGGACGTGATCAAGAACGTGATGCTGAAGAACACCGTCGACGGAGAGTTCACCACGCTCGCCGACGTCGCCGAGCTGGCGCTGTTCTTCGCCGCGTTTCCGTCCAATGCGCTCACCGGGCAGTCGGTGATCGTCAGCCACGGCTGGCACATGGAGTAAGCCGCAGTGCGGCTTGACTTCGGATTCGCAGTCCGTGGATTTGCATGTGTGTGTTCATTTTTCGTAGAGTGCCGCTGGACGCAGTCGCAGCTTTCGTCACACGCCGCACTCGCACCCCTCGTTGCGCAGCGCATCTGACGGAAAGGATCGCCGAATGAAGGCCACCTTGAAAGCTGTTCTTGCAACTTCACTCCTACTCGCGCCGGCAGCGTTTGCGACCAAAGTGCCGATCCCGATCGAAGGCGCGACGCTCAACGTCAGCGTGCAGATACAGACGCAGGTCCTGATCAATGAGAGCGGCGCGCCGAATGGCAAGGACTTGAGCTACGACATGTACGTCCGCCGGACGCGGCTCCTCGCGAACGGCGACATCAGCCCGAATTTCACGTACCTGCTCCAGGTCGACAACGCGAACTTCGGGAAGTTCGGCAATTTCACCGGCCGCGCGGTCGTCCAGGACGCGTGGGTGGGCTGGGCGCCGATGGGTCAGACCGGCGGCAACGTCATCTACATCGACGCCGGCATCCTCCTGATCCCGATCTCGCACCACCTGCTCGAGAGCACGACGAACTTCATCACCGCCGACGTGAACACGGACGAGTTCCGGTTCCCGGGCAACGGCTTCCCCGCCTTGCGCGAGACCGGCGTGCAGATCCGCGGCTGGTGGCTCGACAAGAAGGTCGGGTTCCGCGGCGGCGTCTACGAGGGCTACACCCCGATCACGCAGCCGGCGGGCACCTGCACGGCGAGCGGTGCGGGCTGCATCACCCCGCACCGGTATCCGCAGTTCGCCGGGTTCGCGAACTTCAACATCATCGGGTCCGAGGAAGGCGGCTGGCTGTACGGCGCGTACAAGTGGGGCAAGGAGCCCATCCTCAGCGTCGGCGTCTCGGGCATCTACCAGGCGGATGCGATCCGGAACACGGGCGTGAACGCCACCGGCAACATCACGAACCAGCGGCTGGCGTCGGCAGACATCTACCTGAACTTCCCGCAGACCGAGGCCGCCGAGCTGGTGGTCGAGGCCGAGGGTTACCTGAACGGATACGGCAGCGGGAACCCGAACACCGGCAAGGGCCTTCTGGTGATGGCTGGCTACCGCTTCGGATTCGTCGCTCCGTACGCCGCGTTCAACTACTTCGACGCCACGGACTGCAGCGGCCTGCTCCTCACCACGGCGCAGACCAACACCTGCAACGCGAGCGTGACGAGCGCGAACAGCCGGAACTGGAAGGCCGGCCTCAACTTCTTCTTCAACAAGAACCTGAACCACCTGAACCTCGAGTTCCAGGTGAACCACGGGCAGTCGGCATTCGGACCGCAGAGCATCACGGTCGCGAACGCGGGATACGCGCCGGCGGGGATCACCACGAACCTGCGCACCCCGGCCCAGAAGTCCTTCCTGGCCCACTGGAACGTGATCTTCTAGTCGGAGCAGCTGCGAGGAGTTGCGAAGGGCCGCCCTGCTCAACCGGGGCGGCCCTTCGTGTTTGGGAGACGCGGGAGATCCGGGGACACCATACGAAACTCCGCCGAGATTCGGGGGCACGTACGCAACTCCCCGCGCCCAACCTGGCCGCATGCGGAGATTCCGGAACACCGGACATCTCCGGATCTCCCGGATCTCCCACGGCAGGACGAGTTACGTATGGTGTCCCCGGATCTCGTGGTTAGAGATAAGGGAGCAGGGGCTTTGGCGTTGTATCTTCCGGCTCGAGCGGAGCTCGAGCCGGGGGTTAGGGACTGCATTTCGTGCGGGTGCCGGCGGGGAAGCGGTCGGCGGTGACGTTCAGGTTGGTGTTGGTGGCGCAATACACCCGCTGACCGGTGTTGCGATCGAGGTACGTGTGCGTGTTCGAAGCCGAGATGTCGGCCTTCGTCCATTCGACCGGGCCGCCGACGTCGAGGACGGTGAAGATGTTGCGCACGGCGGGATCGAGATCGCCGCTGGCGATGAGGTTGTCGAGCACGTCGTAGCCGACCGCCTCGACGCGCACGCGCAGATCGATCCGGTCGGGTATGGGGATGGTGGCGCCGGTGTTCGGGAACATCTTGAACTTGTGCCCCTTGTAGAACTCGGGGGAGGTGATGTCGAAGGTGGTCAGCGCCGGGAGCGCGTTCGTCTCGTAGCTCGCCGCTTCCCAGAACATGTGCACTTCCTTGCCGGTGTCGTCGAACATGCAGTCGCGCATCATCCACATGTCCGGGTCCGTGGAAGCCGCCGCAGCCACGTTGTCCGCCACCACGCCGGACTGGTAGAGCACGTTGTTCGAGGCGTCGTACGCCTTGAGCTCCACGTACGCGCGCCGGTCCTGCTCCGCGCCGCTGGGGAAGGAGTGCCCCGCCGCGACGTTGTCCATGATCACGCTCACCTGCGCGGCGCTGCCGAACTGCTGCACGCAGATCGCCGTCTGCAGCGTGGTCTCCAGGAGCGCCTGCACCTGCTCCTTCTGCCGCGCCTTGTCGGGAAAGTCCGTCAGCGACAGGTCCACGCCCGGGAAGGTGTGTCCATGCGAGCGCCGCAGCGGTGCGCCCTGCGTCGAGGCGATCGGCTTCTCGGTCAGGCTCTGCGGCATGTGGCACTGCCCGCAAGTGGTGCCGCTGATCAGAGCGAACGCCGACGTCTTCCACTCGCTGAAGGTGCGCTCGATGGCGGCGCCATGGCCGTTGACGATGTCATGGCAGGCGCCGCAGGTCGTCGATGACTGCGCATTGTCGCGGTCGAGCAGCGGCGAGTATGCGGAGGCGTGCGGCCGGTTGTTCGGCGACGGGTTCGAGATCGCGCCGCGCAGCACGTTGTCCGTCGCCAGCGTGAGCGGGTTGTCGTGGTCCCCCTGCACGCTCTCCACCGTGTGGCAGAAGAAGCAGGTGACGCCCTTCATGCTCTGCGGCAGCTGCTCGAGGTTCAGGCCGTCGGTGGTCAATCCCTCGCGGACGGCCAGCGGAGCGTGGCAGTTCACACAAAACTTCCCCAGCGCTCCCTGTGTCTCGCGCTGCCCGCGCTTGTTCATCGCCAGGAACACGGGATCGTTCGAGGCGTAGGCGTGCATGCTCCCTTGCCACTCCGAGAACTGGTCCGGATGACACCCGTTGCAGGTCTGCGGATCGAGAAGCTGCTCGCGGGTGAGGGTCGTTTGCTGCGACGACGACCCGCAGGCGCAGACGAGCGCGGCGACCACCAGTGGAGCAGCGTGTCTCATGGAATCCTCAGCCCTGGACGCAGAACCAGAAGTCGGCGGTGTCGGTGGTCGCGGTGCCGGTGAAGAACCAGACGTGCCAGACGCCGGGCATGAACAGATCGAGCAGCGTCACCGTGTAGTCGCCGCCGCCCTTGTTGGTGACCTGGGGGATGGTGGTGCTCTTGTGCCCGTGGTCCGGCATCAGCGTGTCGACGTTGAGCGCGACGCTGGGCAACGCATTCCCCGCGGCGTCGGTCACGTGCAGGTTCCAGGTGTTCACCGCCTTCGCCGGAGGCGAGGGATCGGAGCTCACCAGCGTCACCTTGGTCCCGCTCGTCTTCGAGGCGACCGTCAGGTTTGGCTTGTAGGTGGTCACGCGCGGGTCGGTCGCGCAGTTGACGGTGTCTCCTGCGTCCGGGCTGCTGGAACCGCCTCCGCAGGCCGCGAGCGCGAGGAGGAAGAACAGGGCGACGGGATGGCGGAGCTGCATGACCGACTCCTTCAGTTGTTGAGCGCCTTGTACACGCTCGGCGCCGGCGAGGCGCGACCCGCCGGGAGATCGTTCGGGCAAACAGGCGCCGGGATCCTTTGCGGGGCCGGAGTCATGGGACATTGATGAAGAAGGCGATGTGTCCATGGGGAGAATCCGGGGCGTCGTCGGCGCAGTTTTCGTGCAGATGGAAGCGGACCGTCCACCGCCCCGTGGCGTCGAAGCGGATCGGCCCCAGGTTATACGTCCCTGGCGGGTTCTCGGTTACGTGCTGCGTCGTGTTCGGCGCCGGGTGGGTGTCGTTGAGGAACACCTCGGCGTCGATCGCGGCGCCCGTTGCGGCCGCCCCATTCGCTTTCTGTACCGCGACCACGTTGAAGCTCACGTCCGTATTCTGCCGCACGGGAGTGCTCGTGAAGCGAACGTGGTACTTGCAGTCGTCGTCGTCACCTTCCGAATTGAACTCCGTCGGACCGTACTGGCTGCCGGCATCGCCGCCGGTCGGAGTGCAGGAGGCCTGGTTGACCGCCTGGACCTGCATGCCGCCGTCGGGCAGCGTGCAGTGGGTGTCGGCCGCGCCGGCGACGGGCCCACCGGTCGGCCCGTCGGAACCGGAGCAGGCGACGACGACCAGCACCGCGAGACCACAGGCGAAAGCGAATCGAATCATCGGTGCATCCTCCTCCGGATCGAGAAAGCGACCAACAGCAACAAAGCTGCGCCACCCACGCCAGCGCTCGCGCAACCCGAGCCGCCCGAGGAGGACCCGCCGCCGCCTCCTCCTCCCCCTCCCCCTCCTCCGCCGGCGTCCGGTACGGCGCCGATCCCGAGCACGCCCTGGATCCGCTCCCAATGCGCGGCGCAGTTGGTCTGCACCGGCGCGCAGGTCAGTGGCCCGAGCAGCTGGGTGAAGCTCATCAGCGGGTGGAACGTCGCGCCATTGTCGTCGCTGTACGCCAGGCTGAACCCGTCCACGATCATGTCCCCGCAGGCGTAGATGCGCGTCGTCCCTGGGCGCTGCCCGAGGCAGCGCAAGTGGGGCGCGTTCTGTCCTGCGCCGAACGTCGTGGCGCCCGCCGGCTGCACGTAGAGCTTCCCGTCCCGGGTCCCTGCGTAGAGCGCGCCGTCCCCGGCGCGAAGGAACGAGGAAAATTGCCCGGGGATCGTCAGCACCGTCTGGAACGTCTGCCCGCCGTCGGCGGTCATCGACATCGCGTCCGAAGGGCCGTTGAGCAGGCGCAGATACACCTTCTTCTCGTCGACCGGGTCCACCGCGAGGATCCGCGGCTGCGTCGAGCTGCTGACCTGGAGGGTCGTCGCCGTCCAGG
>DASREU010000073.1:0-2482 GCA_035651935.1 Myxococcales bacterium
GTGCGCGGATCGCGCAGCAGCCGGTGCGACTGGTGGAATGCCAGGTAGATGCCGAGGAACTCGAAGGCGAACTGCTCCGCGTCGAGATCGCGCCGGAAGTGCCCCACCTCGACGGCCAGGCGCGCCGCCCGGGCCACCGCCTGGAGGAGCGCCTGCTGCTGCGACACGACGTAGTCGCGCACCGGACTGCGGTCGCGGTCGTCCAGCTCCGCTGCGGCGGCGACGAAGATGCACCCTCCGGGGAGCCCCGGATCGGTGGCCCAGCGCCGCCAGTTCTCGAACAGCGCCTTCACCCGCGGCAGCCCGCGAGGCTGCCGGAACGAAGGGGCCAGCACCTTGGCGACGAAGAGGTCGGAGGCGGTGCGCAGCATCTCCAGCTGCAGCTCCTCCTTCGAGCCGAAGTGGGCGAACAGCCCGCTCTTCGACATCCCCAGCTCGCCCGCCAGCCCGGCGAGGCTCAGCCCTTCCAGCCCGTCGCGGGCGGCGAGCCGGAACGCCGTGTCGAGGATGCGGTCTCGCGTCTGCAGGCCCTTCGCCATGCCGATACCCTACGCAGAGCCGGCCTGGAGTGCAACAAAAAAAGCACGACCGGTCGTTTTTTCAAGCATTCCTCTCGTCGCCAAGGCGGACCGGCGGCGTCTGCACCATCACGCGACGGCCCTTGGCCGCCGACGCCGAGCGCGAAACGGAGACCGCCGCTCAGAACCTTCCCCGCTCCGTGGCTGCCACCGCCGTCCCGGCGAGGATGCGCACCCCCAGCCCGAGCGCGGCAAACCGCTCGTCCCGGGTCAGCCCTTCCACGTACCTCCGGTAGATCTGCTGCGCCACCACCGCCGTCTTGAACAGCGCAAAGCAGCTGTAGAACAGCATCGGCGGAAGCTCCCGCCCCGCGGCGCGCGCATACTCCTCCACCACCTCCGCCCGCGTCAGGCTGCCGGGCAGGAAGGTGGGCCCGAACGCGAACGCCTTCAGCGGCTCGGCATCCCCCTCCTCCACCCAGTACCCGAGCGCGGTGCCCAGATCCATCAGCGGATCCCCGACCGTGGACATCTCCCAGTCCAGCACCCCGGCCACCCGCGCGGGATCCGCCGGATCGAGCACCAGGTTGTCGTACTTGAAGTCGTTGTGGATGAACGCCGCCGCGCTCTCCGCGGGAATCCGCTGCGCCAGCCAGCGCGCGATCGCGTCCACCTCGGGAACGTCCTCGGTCCGGGCATCCACCCAGCGCTTCGTCCATCCCTCCACCTGCCGGCGCACGTACCCCTGCGGCTTTCCTTCCAGCCCCGCGGCGCGGTGATCCACCGCGTGGAGCGCCGCCAGCGTCCGCGCAAACGCGACCCCGACCTCGCGCGCCTGCTCCGGCGAGATGGCGATCCCGCGGGGCTCGGGTCCGCGCAGGATCAGGCCGCGGATCCGCTCCATGAGATAGAACGGCGCTCCGAGCACCGAAGCGTCGTCGCACACCGCCACCACTCGCGGCGCCAGGGGAAACACGGGCTGCAGCTTGAGCAGGATCCGCGCCTCCCGGCCCATGTCGTGCGCGCTCTTCACCTTGCTGCCTGCCGGCGGCCGCCGCAGCACGTACTCGCGCCCGCCTGCGCGGACCAGGTACGTGAGGTTCGAGTGACCCTTGGGAAACTGCTCCTGCGAGAGATCCCCGGCGGGCAGTCCCTGCTCGCGGAGGAACGCGGCGAGCCGCGGGAGATCCAGCTCCTCTCCCGCGCGCACCGGCCGCGGCGCGTCCTCGATCACTTGATCTCCGCTCCGAACCCGCGGAGCACGCGCCTCGCCACCACGCCCTTGTGCACTTCGTCGGGCCCGTCGTAGATGCGCGCCGCCCGCTCGTGCCGGTACCAGTACGCCAGCGGCGTGTCGTCGGTGACCCCGAGGGCGCCGTGCACCTGCACCGCGCGATCGAGCACGTCCTGCAGCACGTTCGCGACGAAGAACTTAATCGTCGACACCTCGACGCGCGCCTCGCGCTGCCCCACCCGCTGCATCTTCCACGCGGCGTGCAGCACCATCAGGCGCGCGGCATCGATCGCGGCACGGCTGTCCGCGATCCACTCCTGCACGGTCTGCCGGGTGGCCAGCGGCTTGCCCGGAGCCAGCTCGCGCCCCGCCGCGCGCTGGCACATCATCTCGAAGGCGCGCTCGCAGATCCCGATCCAGCGCATGCAATGGTGGATCCGGCCCGGCCCCAGCCGCTCCTGCGCCAGCGCGAACCCCGCCCCGCGTCCGCCGAGCAGGTTCTCCTCGGGCACCCGGCAGCGCGTGTACCGGATCTCCGAGTGCGTCGGCCAGCCGTCTCCCGCATGCCCCATCACCGGGATGTTCCGCACCCTCTCGAATCCCGGCGTGTCGCAAGGGACGATGATCATCGACGCTCTGAGATACGGCGGCGCCTCCGGATCGGTCACCGCCATCACCACCGCGAACGTCGCCCCGTCGGCCGAGCTGGTGAACCACTTGTGCCCGTCGA
>DASREU010000074.1:0-2039 GCA_035651935.1 Myxococcales bacterium
GCCGGCCGCATCTTCCCCGGATTCGCCGGCCCGCCTCTCGCGGGTCTGCTATAAACCCGCCTCCATGCGCCTCATCGCCCTCCTTTCCCTCGTCGCCTCGGCCGCGCTCGCGCAGGCGGCGCCGTCGAATCCCGTCTCCGCCGAGCAGGCGCGGAACATCGTCCCGCGCGCCGATCTCACCGGCCTGACCGACGCCCAGCGGGGCGTCTTCGTGGACGTGGCGACCGAAGTGTTCAACTACGCCGGGTGCCAGGACACGCTCGCGAAGTGCCTCGCCGCCGCGCAGACGGATCCGCACGCCCTGCGGATGGCCGCGCTGGTGAAGCAGTTCGCGAGCGAAGGCTTCGCCGCGCCCCAGATCATCCAGGCCGTCGAGGCTTACTACGCCTCGTTCGAGCCTTCGCAGCGCACGGCGGTGAAGGCGGAGAACTGCCCCATCTTGGGCAAGGGTCCGGTCACGCTGGTGGAGTTCAGCGACTATCAGTGCCCGCACTGCGCCGCCGCCGTCGCCCCGCTGGACGAGCTGGTCTCGCGCACCCGCAAGGGACAGGTGCGGCTCTGCTCGAAGTATTTCCCCTTCCCCTCGCACCCCCGCGCTCGCCTGGCCGCGGCCTGCTCGGAGTACGCGCGCACCAAGGGCAAGTTCTGGGAGATGAACGCGATCCTCTTCGAGCACCAGGATGCGCTCGAGGACGAGGACCTCAAGCGCTACGCCAAGCAGGTCGGGCTCAACGGCGACGAGATGCTGAAGCAGGTCTACTCCGGCAAGTTCGACGACGCGGTCGAGAAGAACATTCGCGAAGGCGCGGCGGCGGGAGTGGAGAGCACTCCGGCGCTCTTCATCGACGGCCGGCTCAACGGGCTGCCCATCCGCCCGTGGTACCTGGCGTTCACGGTGGACGACGAGCTCCAGTGGCAGAAGGAGAAGGGCTGGAAGTTCAGCGCGGCGCCGCAGGGGCGGGCCCAGGGCAGGTGATGCGCCACTGGCTGCTGAAGACCGAGCCGGGGACTTTCTCGTTCGACGATCTGCTGCAGTCGCCCGGCCGCACTTCCGGATGGGACGGCGTGCGCAACTACCAGGCGCGCAATTTCCTCCGCGACGAGATGAAGAAGGGCGATCGCGTGCTGATCTACCACTCGAGCACCGATGTCCCGGCGGTGGTGGGGATCGCCGAGGTGGCGCGCGAGGGGTATCCGGACCCGACGCAGTTCGACGCCAGGCACGACCACTACGACGCGGAGAGCGATCCGGCGAACCCTCGGTGGTTCCAGGTGGACGTGAAGGCGGTGCGCAAGCTGCCGCGGCCGGTGACGCTGGAGGAGATCCGCGGGACGAAGGCGCTCTCGAAGATGCCGCTGGTGCAGCGCGGGCAGCGGCTTTCGGTGCAGCCGGTCGGCAACGACGAGTACGAGCGGATCGTGAAGATGGGAGAGAAGTGATCGCTGGTCGCGGGAGCGGCGGCTGGCTCCCTGCAGTGCAGGCTCGTCCGGCCGAAACCCTTGCCACAGCGGCGCGAGCGGGGTAGACACGGCCGCTCGCGGGCGCTTAGCTCAGTTGGATAGAGCGTCGGTCTCCGAAGCCGAAGGCCACTGGTTCGAATCCAGTAGCGCCCGCCATTCTACGCTCCCGAATGCGATTCAGTGCTCGCCCGCCAGGTTACCTTAGAGTTGCGTTGTGGGAGACAACGCGAAGAATTCGCGGAGGGAGCGCGAGAACTTCGAACGATTCACGAAGGCGGCCGGGCTCGACGTGCTGCCCAACAGCATCGAAAGCCGCGAGCCTCCAGAACCAGACATCCTGTGCTCAATCGAAGGGCGCGGCCCAGTCGCGTTCGAGCTCGTCGAACTGGTCGACCCGAGTTACGCGGAAATGGAATCGATCGCGCTGCGAGGTCGCCAGGCACGCTCTGTGTGGTACGGCAAGTCGCCGCTGGACTGCGTCCGCATGAAGTGTCGCGATCGCAGCTATCCGATGCAACACCCGACTGAGCTTGTCGTCTGCGCAGGGGAATCCGAACTGGAACTGGCGAGCCCTGTCG
>DASREU010000075.1:0-5925 GCA_035651935.1 Myxococcales bacterium
GGGGTCTGGACCATGCCCAGGCGGCCGGCGGTGTCGAGGGCGGCGGCGGAAGGGAAGCGCAGGACGAATTCGGTGCCCTCGCCGACGCGGCTCTGGACCTCGATCGAGCCGCCGTGGCCCTTGATGATCCGTTGCGAGATCGCCAGGCCGAGGCCGGTGCCCTTGGTCTTCGTGGTGTAGAAGGGGATGAAGATGCGGTCGAGCGCGTCCTCGGGGATGCCGCCGCCGGTATCCGCGAACCGCACCTCGATCTGATCGGCCGAGTAGCGCGGCGTGCTCTCGGAGAGGCCCAGCTCGACGGGCGCGTGCGGACGGCGGGTGCGCACCGTGAGCCGGCCGCCGTCGGGCATCGCCTGCACCGCGTTGAGCGCCAGGTTGATGAACACCTGCTTGAGCTGCTCGGCGTCGGCGTGGATCGGCGGCAGCCCCGGGGTGAGATCCATCTCCAGCACCACGTTCGCGGGGAAGTTGCTCTCGATCAGCTTCATCGTCTTCCAGATCACGTCGTTCAGGTCGGTGTTCTGGAACTTCTCGGAGGCGGCGTTGGGGAACGGCCTCGAGTAGTCGAGGAATTGCGCGACCACGCCGTCGAGGCGGTTCACCTCCTCGACGATGATCTGCAGGATCTCGCCGTCGCCGCCGTGCAGCTGCGTGGGATCGAGGTACTGCGCCGCCCCCTTGATCGCCCCGAGCGGGTTGCGGATCTCGTGCGCCAGGCCCGCCGCCATCTCGCCCAGCGCCGCGAGGCGGTCGCGCTCCTTCATCTTCTCGTAGAGCCGGCTGTTCTCGATGGTGATCGCCGCCTGCTCGCCGACGTCGAGCATCGCGGCCAGCTCGTCGGAAGCGAAGGCCTCGGGAACGCGATCGTCGAGCACGCAGAGGAAGCCGACCACCCGCTGCGAGGCGACCAGCGGAATGGTCACGCCGGCGCGCATCGCCGCCATCGCCGCCCCGATCTCCGAGAGGCGCGCGCGCTCGTCGGAGAGCGCGCTCGACTCGGTCTCCGACTCCGGCAGGAGCTGGCGCACCTCGGCGAGGCGCCGCTCGACCAGCTCGACGAGCTGCGCTTTCTGACCCGCCTGCGCGCTCTGCACCAGCGTGCGCACCGTCGCCGCGTCGATGTACGGAGTCGGGGCGGGGCCCCGGAAATCCAGCCGGCGGAAACCGAGGCCGTCGTCCGCCAGCAGGTAGATGGAGGCGTGGGTCACCCGGCGCGTCTCGTAGAACCCGTCCAGCACCACCTGCGCGAGCTCGCGGACGTCGATGATCCCCGCCATCCGCTGCCGCAACGCCGAGAGCGACTGCACGAACTGGAACCGCTCGGCGAAGAAGATGGAGAGCACCTTTTCTTCCACCTTCGTCTTCAGCGGCTCGAAGAGGATGAGGATCACGAACGACGCGACCATGGTGTTGAAGAGGAACAGGCCGGTGGAGCCCGTCCAGCGGACGAGGACGCCGTAGATCAGCGTCAGCACCACGCCCACGCTCGCCAGCACCACGATCTTTCCCAGGAGCTCGTTGAGGTCGAGGAGCCGGTGCCGCTGGATGGTCTGGGAGAGGAAGTACAGGTAGATGGTCATCGCCACGTTGGCGAAGGGCGGAGGCGGCCATCCGGCGAGCCGGATCAGGAGCTCGCCGAACGTCAGCCCGACGCAGAGCGCGGCGCCGACCCAGAGGTAGAAGAGCCGCGCGCGCTCGGTCCGCGACGCCGCCCTCCGCATCCGGGCATAGAGGAGGCTGACCGCGGCGGTGAGCTGGATGAAGACGGCGCTCGCGGCGGCGACGCGCGCCGCGGGCACCATCGCGAGTGGCGACAGCGCGACCGCCAGGGTGGCCAGCGCCGTCGCGGTCGAGAAGCGCCGGAGGCCAAGCACGCGCCCGGCAGATTCTCCTTGAAATTCAACGATGAAGCCGAGTACGGCCACCGGTATGAAGCCGGCGGCGCCCAGCGTCAGGCGGAGGGGCCAGGGCCGGGTGACGCCGAAGATGCCGTACAGGAAGTCGCCGATCTGGTACGCGAGCAGGGCCAGGTTGAGGATCGCGAAGGCGGTCCACAGCCTCGTCCGCCCCTGGCGGAGGAGCATGGCGAGCGCCAGCGCGGTGCAGACGATGGCCGCGAGCAGCGCGCTCTGGGTCCTGGCATCCACCGGCCCGGAGCGTAGCACGGTGACCGGCCGGGGAAGTGCCCGGAATGACGGACGTCCCCACGGCGGTTTGGCGACTGGACGAGAGCGCTGCTCAATGCCACATTGCAGCAAGCAGTCGAGCCCCAGATGATCCTCCGATTCTCAACTTTGGCAGCCATTTCGGCGCTCTGCGTCGCCTGGGAGCCTGCGCCCACCGATCTGCTGGTCAGCGAGGACATCGCCTCGGTCGAGCGGGGCCCGGCCATCGGCGCACCCCAGCTCGCCCCGTACTTCACGACCCCTGCGCTGCAGTCCGCGCTCGACGACCTGCAGGCGGGCCGCGCGGCGAGCGCGCTCCGGCGCCTGCCGCGCAACCCCGACACCTCTCCGGTGAAGTGGCTCCGCGCCCTGGCGCTGAAGGCCGACGATCAGGCCCATCGCGCGCGGCTGTTGTTCGAGCAGCTCGCGCTGGAGGGCGGCCCGCTCGCGGATCGCGCGCTGCACCTCGCAGGGCTCTGCGCCGTCGACGAGGGAAACGCGGCGGCGGCGGAGCGCCTGTTCGCGCAGGTTTCCTTGCGGTACGTGAACGCCGACCAGGTGCTCCTCGAGCGCGCGCGCCAGACGCTGCAGCGGCTGGTGGCGGGCCCGCGGACCGCGGCGCGCGTGGAGGAGATCCTCGATCCGATCTTCGGTGGTCAGATCCGCGCCGACGTCGCCGCCGCGCACCTGATCGCCGGCGACGCGCAGCTTGCGGCGGGCGCCCCGGCGAAAGCCCGCATCCACTGGCGGGCGGCGTGGGTGGAGCATCCGCTCTCGCCGGCTGCCGATTCCGCCCGCGAGCGCGAAAGCCAGCTCGGGCCCGGCGGTTCCATCTCCGCCTCGCTTTTGGTGCGCCGCGCGGAGATCCTGCTCGACGCGCACCGCAACCGCGAAGCGCTCGACCAGCTCTCGCACATCCGGGTTCCGTCTCTGTGTGCCGGCGGCTGCCCCGGCGACCGCAGCACCGCCGGATATCTGAAGGCGGCGCTGGCGGCTCTGGGCGCCTTGCCCGAGCAGCACCAGCCCACTCCGACCGAGGTGGAGCAGACGCCGGCCGAGCCCGCCGATCCGCTCGCCTGCCGGGTGAAGCTCGACCAGGGCCGCGCGCTGCGGAAGGAGCGCGAGTACGGGCGCGCGCGCGCCGCGCTGGCGCAGGTGGTGCTGCGCTGCGCCGAGCCCGACGTGCGCTCGCGGGCGCTGTTCGTGCTCGCGCAGATCGAGTCGATCGCGGGCAAGCCCAGCGCCGGGCCGCTCTGGGAAGCCCTGGCGCGCAAGTACCCGCAGTCCTCGCTCGCCGACGACGCGCTCTACAACCAGGCCGTCTCGGCGCGCCGCGCCCTGGATCTGGAGAAGGAGCGCGCGCTCCTCCGCGATCTCGTCGATCACCATCCCGAGAGCGACCTGCGCAGCGATGCGCTGTTCCGGCTCTTCTGGGCGCAGTGGACCGATGGCAAGCCGCGCCAGGGCCTGATCTGGCTCGACCAGCTGGCGGCGAGCCCCGACTCCGACGGCTACGAGGAGGAGCGCGCCCGCTACTGGCGCGCCCGCGCACTGCTCGAGCCCGTGCCGGGAGAGAGCGACCTCGCCCGGAACGCCGCGCGCGAGGCGGCGCGCGCCGACCTGATCTGGCTGGTCGAAGGGCGGCCGTTGACCTACTACGGGCTGCTCGCCCACGGCCGGCTCGCGGATCTCGATCCCGACCGCGCCCACGCCATCGAGCTCGCGCAGGATCGACTGGTGCAGACCCCGGCTCCGCCGTCGCTGCACGCGGGACCGCTGGCGCGGGATCCGCACCTGCTCGCCGCCATCGAGTTGCTCCGGCTGGGCCTCAAGACCGAGGCGCAGAAGGAGATCAGCGCGGTGGATCGATCGGTGTCGCGCTCGGCCGGTGAGGCCGGGTACGAGCCGCTCACGCTGATCGCGGAGCTGTACGCGCGCGCCGGCGATCTGCGCAACGCGCACGCGGTGGTGCGCATCGAGCTGCGGAGCCTGCTGCGCCGTCCGGGATCCGCGCTGTCGCTCCGCGCGGCTTCCCTGGCCTATCCGCTCGCCTTCCGCGAGCAGATCGCCCGCGTCTCCGACGGAGCCGCCATTCCGCCCGACCTTCTCCAGGCGCTCCTCCGCGAGGAGAGCGCGCTCGACCCGCGCGCGCTTTCGCCCACCGGCGCCCTCGGGCTCACGCAGCTCATGCCGGCGACTGCCAGGATGGTGGCGCGCAAGCTGAAGGTGAACAGCTTCAACGTCAACCGGCTGCTCGAGCCCGAGCTCAACATCCGCCTGGGAGGAACGTACCTGGGCGAGCTGTATGCGCGGTTCCAGCATCCGGCGCTGGCGCTCGCCTCGTACAACGCCGGTCCGGGCGCGGTCTCCGGCTGGCTGCGCGCGCGCGGGTCCCTCCCGCTGGACGCGTTCGTGGAGGAGATCCCGCTCGACGAGACGCGCGGATACGTCAAGCGCTGTCTGCGCAGCTTCGCCGCGTACCAGTTCCTCTACTCGAACGGGCATACCCCGGCGCTGGGGCAGACGCTGGCCGCCCGGTAACCCGGGCCTCCCGCAAAGAGCGTAGCGGCGGTCCTGCCTTCGGCCGGATCGGCTATTCGTTCGCGGCCAGCACCCGCAAGAGATTCTCCCCGAGCAGCTTGCGGATGTCCTGCGCCGGCCATCCCCGCGCCCGCAGCGCGGCGGTGAGCGCCGGCAGCTTCGAGGCATCCTCGAGGCCCGCGGGCATCACCGGCGCGCCGTCGAAGTCGCTCCCCAGGCAGACGTGGTCGATCCCCGCGACCTTCGCCATGTGCTCGATGTGGTCGACCAGCGTGGAGAGAGGCACTTCCGGCAGCTTTTCGCGCCGGTACAGCGCCGTCTTCTCCGCGTTGCGCATGCCCTTCGTGCGCTGCAGCAGACCCTGGCTGGCCCGCCGGAACCCGTCGTCCAGGAACGTGGGGGAGAAGTCGACGCAAGCCGCGCCGCCGTTGCCGGCCAAGGCCCGCAGCATTTCGTCGCTCGCGTTGCGCGGGTGATTCGAGAGCGCCCGGGACGCCGAGTGCGAGAGCAGCACCGGCTTCTTCGCCTGCCGGATCACGTCCCAGAAGAGCGCGTCGCTGCCG
Organism: Myxococcales bacterium; assembly: GCA_035651935.1. GTDB lineage: Bacteria > Myxococcota > Myxococcia > Myxococcales > 40CM-4-68-19 > 40CM-4-68-19. The sequence continues at coordinate 5,270 of DASREU010000075.1, forward strand.
TGCGAGAGGTCGACGACGATCCCCAGCCGTTCCATCTCCGCCACCACGCGCGCGCCGAACGGCGTCAGCCCCGTCTTCGCGTCCTCGGCCGTCGACCCGCCGATCGGGCTCGAGCTCGACCAGGAGAGGGTCAGGTACCGCACGCCGCGGTCCGCGAACGTCTTCAGATGCGCAAGCTGCTCCTCCTCCGAGCCGGGAAGCAGCAGGTGGCCGCCCTCGACCCCCAGCAGCATCGAGATGACGCCCTTGTCGGCATTGTCGCGCACCTCGTCCGCGTTGCGCGCCATCGCCAGGGCGCCGCCGCTGTCGCGCGCGACCTGCTGCAAGAGATCGATCTCCTGCAGGGCGGTGGGAAAGAACCGGGTCAGGTCGACGGATTCGGGATGCACGAAGATGGAGAAGAACTCGGCGTCGATGCCGCCCTCCTGCAGCCGCGGCACGTCGACGTGTCCGCTTTTGTGCCGCGAGAGCAGATCGTACTTCTCGTAGAACATGGCCTCGGTGACGTCGGTGTGAGCGTCCACCACCAGCGCGTCGAGGTGCAGCTGCCGGTCCTGGGGCGTGACCTCGATGCCCTTGGAGGTGGCGCAGGCGGCGCAGAGCAGAACGGCGGCGGCGGTTCGCATGCGCCGCAGTTTAACTGTCGCGTCGGGCGT
>DASREU010000076.1:0-8141 GCA_035651935.1 Myxococcales bacterium
GTGCTGTACGACAACGCCTCCGTCACCGGATGGCACACCGGGTACCCCGACATCCACGCGACGGTCGATCTCTCGACCTACCGGCGCATCCCCTGGGAGGAGGGGACGGCGGCGTTCCTCCTCGACTTCGACGTGCCCGTCTCGCCGCGCGGGATCCTCCAGAAGATCGAGCAGAAAGCGCGCGCGCTCGGGTTCACCGTGAAGTGCTCGTGCGAGTACGAGTTCTTCCTCTTCAAGGAGACGCCGGAGTCGGTGCGGGCGAAGGGCTACGCGGGGATGACGCCGCTGTCGCCGGGCATGTTCGGCTACTCCTGGCTGCGGGCGTCCGAGAACGCGCCGCTGGTGCACGACCTGCAGGACAAGCTCGGAGCGTTCGACATCGAGGTGGAGGGCTTTCACACCGAGACCGGGCCGGGCGTCTACGAGGCCGCCATCCGCTACGACGCGCTCCTCCGCGCCGCGGACAAGGCGGCGCTGTTCAAGACCGCCACCAAGGAGATCTGCGCGCGCCACGGCGTCATGCCCTGCTTCATGGCGAAGTGGAACAAGGACTTGCCCGGGTGCAGCGGGCACCTGCACCAGTCGCTCTGGTCGCTCTCCGGGCAGCCGGCGTTCCACGACGCGCGCGGACCTTCCGGGATGAGCAAGACATTGCAGCACTATGTCGCCGGGCAGGTGGCGCTGATGCCGGCGTTCACGGCGCTGATCGCGCCGACGATCAACTCGTACAAGCGGATGGTCCGAGGCGCCTGGTCGCCGATCATGGCCACCTGGGGCGTGGAGAACCGCACCACCGCGCTGCGGGTGATCCCGGGGTCTCCCGCGGCGACGCGCGTGGAATACCGATTCGCGGCGGCGGACATGAACCCGTACATCGCCATGGCCGCCTCCATCGCGAGCGGGCTCTACGGCATCGAGCACGAGCTGCCGCTCTCGGCCGAGACGAAAGGAAACGGCTACGACGCCAAGGCCCCGCCGCTTCCTTCGACGTTGCGCGAAGCGACGGCCGCTCTGGCGGCATCGAAGGAAGCCAGGGAGCTCCTGGGCGAAACCTTCGTCGACCATTATGTACGGACCCGCGAATGGGAGTGCAGGCAGTTCGAGAGCGCGGTGACCAAGTGGGAGCTCGAGCGGTATTTCGAGATCATCTGAGAGGACGCACATGGCGAGCGTGATGAGCTTCCCCACCCGCATCGTCTACGGGAAGGGCGCGATCAGGGAATTGCCGGCCGAGCTCGAGCGCGCGGGCGCGTCCAGGCCGCTGCTGGTCACCGACAAGGGCATCCTCCAGGCGGGCCTCCTGCGGTTCATCACGCCGCTCCTCGAGCAGGCGGGCATCAAGGCACAGGTGTTCAGCGAGTTCGAGGCCAATCCCACCGACGCCGACGCAATTCGGGGCATCGAGGCGTACCGCGCCTTTGGCGCGGACAGCGTGCTGGGGGTCGGCGGCGGCGCCTCGCTGGACATGGCGAAGGCCGTCGCGCTCCTGGTGAACCACCCGCCGCCGCTCGCGCAGTACGACGACGCGAAAGGCGGGGACGCGAAGATCACCCTTCCGGTCCCGCCCATCCTGCAAGTGCCCACCACCGCCGGGACCGGAAGCGAAGTCGGCCGCAGCACCGTCCTGGTGATCGACGGCACCAAGACCGTCCTCTTCTCCCCGGCGCTGATGGCGAAGGCAGCCATCCTCGATCCCGAGCTCACCGTCGGGCTGCCCCCGTTCATCACGGCGGCGACGGGCATGGACGCGCTGACCCACAACCTCGAGGCGTACATCGCGAAGGGCGATCATCCGCTCGCCGACGCCATCGCCATCGACGGCCTCCGGCGGATCGCCGCGAACCTCGAGCGCGCGGTGCACGACGGCAAGGACCTCGAGGCGCGGGAACAGATGCTTCTCGGCAGCGCCTTCGGCGCGATCGCTTTCCAGAAAGGCCTGGGCGCCTGCCATTCGGTCGCGCACGCGCTCACGCCCGTCGCCGGCACGCACCACGGCCTGGCGAACTCGCTGATGCTGCCGACGGTGGTGAGCTTCAACCGAATGGCTGCGGAGGATCGGCTCGCCACGGCCGCGGTCGCGCTCGGGGCGGACCCGACCATGAGCGCGCAGGAGCGAGCGCATCTCTGCGCCGAGCTGGTCGACGATCTGCGCGGCGCCTGCGGGCTGCCGCGACGGCTCTCGCAGGCGGGCGTCCGCCGCGAGATGGTTCCGCAGCTGGTCGAGAAGGCGATGGCGGACGCGTGCCACCGGTCGAATCCGCGCCCGGTCACCCCGGCCGACTTCGAGCGGATGATCAACGAAGCGTTCTGAAGCAGGCGCTTCAGTTCAGGTACTGGCCTGCGTCGCGCAGCCTGCGCACGCGCGCGCGCAGCGCCGCCGCATCTGCCGTCCGGGGCTCGATCTGCAGCACCTTCTCCAGATCGGCCGCCGCCGCGGACGCGCCGCCCAGCTTCTCGTAGAGCTGCGCCCGCTCTCGCAGCCCGCGCACGTCGTCCGGCGCGAGCAAGAGCAGGCGATCGACCGCGGAGAGCGCGCGCGGCATGTCGTTCCGGTCCTGGTACACCGAGCGGAGGTTTTGCAGCATGCGGACCAGGATCTCCCGCGGCCGCGCCGCACGGAGCAGGCGGAGATCGAACCTCACGTGCTGGCCGACGGAGCTGGCGAGCCGCTTCTTCAGATCCTCGAGCCCGAGGAGCTGCCCGCGCTGGAAGGGATCGACGACCAGCTCGCCGCCGGCGAGGTGCACCTTGCAGAGGAAGTGTCCGGGAAACCCGACGCCGTCGACCTGCAGCCCGCAACGCCGGCCCACCTCCATGTAGACGATGCAGAGGGTGAGCGGGATGCCGGTGCGGCGGTCGAGGACCTCGTTCAGGAAGCTGTTGCGCGGGTCGTAGTAGTGCGCCTGGTTTCCGTTGAAGCCGAGCTCGTGGAACAGATAGGTGTTCATCCGGCCGACGCGGCGCTCGATGGTGGCTCCCGGCGGCAGGCCGGCCTGGACGCCTTCCGCGAGCCGATCGAGTAGCTCCAGATAGCGGCGTTCGTCGAGGTCCGGGTATTCCTCGCGCGCGACGGCCAGCGCGGCGCGCGCCAGGTCGATGGGCTCCTGGCCCACGAACCTCTTCAGCAAGCGGCGAGACGCATCTGCTCCGTCCACGCAGAGGATGCTAACACGCACTCCGTCCGGCGACCCTGCTACGGCTTCCGGTAAAGGCGAAGCCGCTCGACCGGCTCTCCGGAAATCAGGTGCTTTTCCACGATCTCCTCGACGTCGGCGGCCGTCACGCGGCCGTACCAGACCCCTTCCGGGTAGACCACGACCGAGCAGCCGTTCTCACAATTGTCGAGGCACCCCGCCTTGTTGGCGCGGATCTCGTCGTCGAGCCCGCGCGCGCGCAGCGCTTCCTTGAACGCCTTGAGCAGCGCGGGCGACCCCTTTCGCGTGCAGTCGCCTTTTGGCGAGTCCGGCGGACGCTCGTTGAGGCAGACGAAGACGTGCTTGCGGAAGGGAGGCGGCATCAGGAATCCTCTTCGCTCAGCGCCCGACGGAAGGAATCGACATCGGCCAGGCTGGAATCGAGCGCTGCATCGGCGCGACCCCGGACCTCCGCGGAGAAGGACAGGGCCAGGACCAAGGTGCGCGGCGGAACGCGCAGGTGCAAGAGGGCAGGAGCGAGCGCGACGACGGGGGCGCGCGCCGCGGCCGCGCGGGTGACCTCCTCCGCGCTCGCGCACGCCACGCACGCGGCCATGTGCGTGGAGCTGGCGGCCTGCACCAGCCGGGTGAGCAGCTCTTGCGGCAGCGACGCGGCGCTGAACACGACCGCGTCCGCTCCGGCGGTCCGCGACTCGTAGATCCGGTACTCCTCGGCGAGCGCATCCGCGCGGAGCACGGGAATCGAGACCGCACCCGCGACGGCTGCGAACGCCGGCAACGCGGTCCCGGAGACCGCCAGCGCCGCCGCCTCGGCCTCGTCCAGCGCCTGCGCGACCGCGACGAGATCGGCCCGCTTCGGGTCGAGCAACGGGATCCGCTCCAGCCGCTGCCGCTGCCGATCGATGGCGTGCGCGAAGTTGCGGATCGACGGCGTGGCGGCCGCGCGCGGGTCCATGGAGGCTCAGAGCAAGCGGAGCAGCCGCTGGCGCATGCTGTCGCGGGTCTGCGGATCGGGCGCGGCGTGCACGGCGCGCTCCAGCGCCTCCACGGCCTTGCGGCGGAACCCCTTCTGCTCGTACAGGCCGGCGAGCGCGCGCAGCGCCTGGAACAGGTTCGGCCGGAGCTCCACCGCGCGCTCGTAGGCGGTGATGGCGTGGAAGAGCTCGCCCTGCTCGTGCATGGCGCGCGCGAGGGCGAAGTGGGCGCGCGGGGAGAACGCGTCTTCCTTCACCGCCTTCTCCAGCACCGCCCGCGCCTCCGCGGGCTTCTTGCTCTCGAGGAGCTCGAGGCCCTCCTCGTAGAGCTTGTCCGCCTTGGCGGTGGACGCTGCCGTCGCGGCGGCGGCGCCTCCGGAGAGGCGCGCCTCCACCCTGCGCAACAGCTCGGGGATGTGGAACGGCTTCTCCAGGTAATCGTCGGCGCCGAACGTCTCGCGCGCGTCGTGCGCGTACCGCCAGCCGCGATACACCGCGCTGACCAGGATCACCGGCAGCGTGCGCGTGCGCGGGCTCGCCTTCAGCCGGGCGCAGATCTCGAATCCGTGCACGTGCGGCAGCATGGCGTCGAGCACCACCAGGTCGTAGCGCCCCGCCTTCAGCTTCTGCTCGGCTTCGCGCCCGTCGCGCGCCTGCTCCACGAGGTATCCGGCGGAGCGCAGCGTCCGGTCGAGGATCCGGAGGATGTCGGGATCGTCGTCGACCGCGAGGATGCGGGCGGGCCCGGAGCGCACCGCCACCGCTTCGAGCACCTCGTCGTCGTCGGTGTCCGCCCCGACCTCCAGCTCCACGTCTTCCTCGGCGGGCAGCTCTTCCAGCTCCTCGAGCTCTTCGGCGTCCTCGACGACCTCGCCGAGAGCGATCACCTCGGTGTGCTCGCCGGCGCGGGGCTCCGGCAGGACGGCCGCGAACGAGGTGGCGGCAGAGGCCTCGGCCGCGATTCCCCGCCAAACCGATTCCCCCTTCTCCTTCGCATCGTAGGCGGCGGTGATCGCCTGCTCGAGCGCCGCCGGCATCGCGGCGTACGGAGACACCTCCTGGCCGGTGATGAACCGGAGCTCCTCGAGGACGTCGAAGTTCTCCGCAGCGGCGTTGACCGCCACGTGCAGGCGGCCGCCCTCCATCGAGAGAGGCAGGACGATGTCGGATTCCGCCACCGCACGCGGCACCGACTCGAGCACGGAGAGGTCGATGGAGGTGCGCGACATGTCGACGCCGGGGATCCCCAGATGCTCGGCCATCACCGCGACGAGGTCGACCTCCGGAACGCCGGCGTCCAGGATCGTGCCCAGGAACGCCGACGTCGTCGCCGACTGGCTCTGCGCGCGGCGGAGCACCGCCTCGGGCAACGTCTTGCGCTCCGTGAGCAGACGGACGATGGGATCCAGCGATGCCACGGAACCCTTTGATTACCACAGCCCGCCCCGGCGGTGGTGGGATCAGGCGGCGAAGAGAAAGTCCCGTTCTTCGAGGTACCCGCGGCCCTCCAGCATGGCCCGGATCTCGTCGCGAGCTCCCGCGGCGCCCACCGCGCAGAGCAGGAGAGCGTCGCCCGGCGGCGGCAGATCGCGCTCGCCCAGGACGGGCCTCCCGCGCGCGGTGCGCTTTTTCGCGTCCACGTCGAAGAAGGCCCGCGGCCGGAGCTGATGTGCTTCCAGCTCGCGCCCGAGGCGCTTTCCGGTCGGCCCCGCGCCCCAGACGTCGAACGGCCGTCCGCGCAGCGGTCCGCGGGCGAGGTAGTGCGCCCGGAGGCGGAACATCGCTTCTTCCCTGTATGCCGAACCGGTGCGCGTCAGCCGGCCCGGCGAGTCGCGCCACTCGAGCAGCACCTCCGGCACTTTCAGGAGCTCCCAGCCGCGCTCGACGATCCTCAGGAGGAGGTCCCAGTCCTCCGCCCAGCCGTGGTCCTCCCATCCCTCGCGCAGGGCCTCCCGGCGGAACGTGGCGCTGGGATGGACCAGCGGCGCCTCGACGAAGCGCGCCTTGCGGCACTGGTCCTTCGTCACCGTCTGATTCAGCCAGGTCTCGAGGCGCGCGAGCCCGGGCGAGAGCGGGCGGGGAATGCAGTGGACGAGGCTGCCGACCGCGCCGGCCGACGGATCCGACGCGAGCAGCGCGGCTTGCAGCCGCAGCCGGTCGGGATGCACGCGATCGTCGGCGTCCATCCGCGCGATCCACTCGCCGCGGCAATGCGAGAGGCCGAGATTGAGCGCCGCGACGAGCCCGCTCCCGACGCCACGGACGACGCGGATGCGCCGGTCCCTGCGCGCAGCTTCGGCGAGCAGCAAAGGGGTGGAATCGACCGATCCGTCGTCGACGCAGATCACCTCGAACGGCGGCGCCTCGCGCTGGGCGAGGATGCCGGCGAGCGCCTCCGGCAGCGTCGAGGCGGCATCCTTCGCGGGCAGCAGCACGCTGAGGGTGGCTATGCAGTGTGCTCGCCGAAGACGTCCCGCATGGCATTGGCGATCTCGCCCAGCGTGGCCCTCGCCTTCACCGCCGCCACGATGCGCGGCACCAGGTTCTCGGTGCCTTCGGCGGCGCGCTTCAGGTCGGAGACGGCGCGGGTTGCGCCCGAGTTGTCCCTCTGCCGGCGGAATGCCCGCACCCGCGCGACCTGCTGCTCCTCGAGCGCCGGGTCGAGCTTCAGCATCTCGAACGGCGGATCGCCCGAGGTCCTGTACTCGTTGACGCCGACGACGATCTGCTTCTTCTCCTCGACTTCCTTCTGCGCCACGTAGGCGGCGTCCTCGATCTCGCGCTGCGGGTACTGCCGCGAGATCGCCTCCACCATCCCTCCCATCTCGTCGATCTTGCGCAGGTAGTCGACCGCCTTGCCCTCGAGCTCGTCGGTGAGGGACTCCAGCGCCCAGGAGCCTCCCAGCGGGTCGATGAAGTCACAGACGCCGCTCTCGTACGCGACGATCTGCTGCGTGCGCAGCGCGATCCGCGCGCTCGCCTCGGTCGGGAGGCTGAGCGCCTCGTCGCGGCTGTTCGTATGCAGCGACTGGCAGCCGCCGAGCACCGCGGCCAACGCCTGCAGCGAAACGCGGACCACGTTGTTGTCGGGCTGCTGCGCGGTCAGCGTCGAGCCGGCGGTCTGCGCGTGGAAGCGCAGCGTGCACGAGCGCGGGTCTTTCGCCCGGAAGCGCTCCTTCATCGTCCGCGCCCAGAGGCGCCGGGCGGCGCGGAACTTCGCGACCTCCTCGATCAGGTTGTTGTGCACGTTGAAGAAGAAGCTCAGCCGTCCGGCGAACGAGTCCACGTCCAGGCCACGCTTCACCGCGGCGTCGACGTACGCGATGCCGTCGCCGAGGGTGAAGGCGATCTCCTGCGCCGCCGTCGAGCCCGCCTCGCGGATGTGGTAGCCGGAGATCGAGATCGGATTCCACTTCGGCACCACCTTCGAGCAGTACTCGAAGGTGTCGGTGATCAGCCGCATCGACGGACCGGGCGGATAGATGTACGTGCCGCGCGACGTGTATTCCTTGAGGATGTCGTTCTGGATCGTCCCCGAGAGCTCCGCCGCCTTCGTCCCGTGCGCCTCGCCGACCGCCTGGTAGAGGGCGAGCAGCGTCGCCGCGGTGGCGTTGATGGTCATCGAGGTGGAGACCTTGCCGAGATCGATGCCCTTGAAGAGAAGCTCCAGGTCGTCGACCGAATCGATCGCCACGCCGACGCGGCCCACCTCACCGCGGGCGCGCGGGCTGTCCGAGTCGTGCCCCATCTGCGTGGGGAGATCGAAGGCCGTGGAAAGGCCGGTCTGCCCGGACGCGAGCAGGTAGTGGAACCGCTCGTTCGTCTGCTCCGCCGACCCGAACCCGGCGTACTGGCGCATCGTCCAGAAGCGCCCCCGGTACATGGTCGGCTGGACGCCGCGGGTGAACGGGTACTGGCCGGGGAACCCGATCGCCGCCGGGGGCTCGGGCGGCGAATACAGCGGCTCGATCCCGATGCCGCTGGAGGTCTGGAAGAGCGCCTTGCGCAATGC
>DASREU010000077.1:0-9799 GCA_035651935.1 Myxococcales bacterium
CGGCAGACGCAGTAGAGCAGCGCCACGTCGTCCCGCGCGACTTTGGGGATGATCTCGGGGATCAGCCAGAAGCTGCGCGCGACGCGCACGAATTCCCGGCGGCACTCCGCCACGGTCCGCGCCCACGGCGCATATCCGCGCCAGGTCCCGTCCAGGGCGTCGATCGTGGGGAGACCGGGTTCGTGGCCCAAGGCACGACAAGTGCATGGTTTCGAGACGCTGCACAAGCGGCAGACGGAGGAGCCGGAAAGCGTGACGAAAATCCCGCGCGTGCTCTTCGTGCTGGGAAAAGGCGGCACCGGACGGAGCTCCGTCGCGGCCGCCCTCGGCTCGTGCTTCGCCGCGCGCGGCGAGAACACGCTGATCGTCGAGTGGACGTTCTCCGAGGCGATCGCGCCCTGGTTCGGACAGCCGCCCGCGGGCCACGAGGCGCGCGAGCTGAGGCCCCGGCTGTCGGTGATGAACTTCTCCCTGGATTCCACGCTCCGCGAGTATTTCGTCGGCCACCTCAAGCTGCGCCTGTTGCACGACGTGGTGATCGCGAATCATCACGTGCAGCGGCTGATCCATGCCGCCCCCGGGATCGCCGAGCTGCTCTTCTGCGGCCGGATCTTCTGGCTCACCGCGCTGGCGCGCGAGGAGATCGGGGTCGATTACCAGCGCATCGTCGTGGACGCGCCCGCCACCGGCCACGGCGCTCCGCTCTTCGCCATCCCGCAGACGCTCGCGGCGTTCGACGCGGCGGGGCTCCTCGCCCTCGAGCGCGAGCGCGTCACGCGGATGTTCGCCGACCCGGAATGGACCGGCGCGGTGGTGGTGACGCTCGCCGAGGAGCTGGCGGTCGACGAGACGCTGGAGCTGGTCCCGCGCGTGCACCGCGATCTGGGCCGTCCGCCGCTCGCGTTGCTGATCAACCGCAGCGTGGACCGGTCCTTCTCCGGCGAGGTCGACCCGCACTGGCTGGAGGAGCTCGCCGCTTCGTCCGGAAGAGCGGAACGCAGCGCCCTGCGGACCCTCTACCGCGAGCTGGTGCTGCGCAAGGAGCGCGAGCGGCAGCTCCGGCGCGCTGGCGGCGCGCTCGCCGACCTCGGCGCCGTCCCGCTCGAGGATCGCCTGCTGGCCGCGAACGTGACCTCGCCGCTGGAGGTGGTGCAGCCGATGGCGCGGGAGCTCGATTTCATCCTCGGGGACGTCGCGTGACCGCGCGGCTTCACGTCCTGCTCGGCCAGGGCGGCGTGGGGAAGACCACGCTCGCTTCCGGATATGCGCTCGCGCTCGCGCGCGGCGGACGCCGTGTGGGACTGCTCGGGGTCGACCCCGCGGGCCGCTTGCGCGACGCGCTGGGAATGGCGGACATCGCCGAGCTCCCCGTCGAGGTGCCCGGAGCGCCCGGCGTGCGGGCGGCGCTGCTGCGGCCCGGAGACAGCCTGCGGCGCTGGGCGCGAGAGGAGCTCGGGCAGGACGAGCGGACCGCAAAGCTGCTGCACAACCCGTTCTTCCTCGCTCTCGCCGATCGCCTCGCCGCCGCCACGGACGCGTTTGCCGCCGTCCGCCTCGCGGAGTGGGCGGAAAGCGATCCCGCGCTCGACGACCTGGTGGTGGACACAGCTCCCGGCCTTCACGGACTGGAGTTCCTGGGAAAGCCCGAGCGGCTGCTCTCGGTGCTGCACGGCCGGCTCTTGCGCTGGCTCTCCGCCGCCGCGACCGCGGGGACCGCGGAGAGGGAAGCGCGGAGGGTGTTGCGGGGGCTCTCGCGGATCGCGGGCGGGGGCGTCCTGGTCGAGCTCGCCGAGTTCTCGCTCCTGATGGAGCGCATCGGGGCGGCGATGATCGGACGCCTCGAGCGGGCGCGGTCCTGGCTCCGGGACGAGAGCACCGAGCTGCTGCTGGTGTACGTCGCGCGGCCGGGCGCGGCCGCCGGCGCGCGGCTCCTCGCGGAGGAGCTGCACGCGCTCGGGTTCGCGCGCGGCCCGGTGGTCCTGAACCGCGCGCTGCCGCGATCGCTCTTGACGCTCCCTCTCGACGGCGGCACGGCCGAATCGCGCGCGTTCCGCCGCTACGTGCACGCCTCGGTGCGGCTGCAGGAAGAGACCGCGCGCGAGCTCGGCACCTCCTTCCGGGTGGTCGAAGCTCCCGTCGCTTCCGGGCTCGACGCCGAAGGGCCGGCCCACCTCGCGGCGCTGGAGGCGCTGGGCGCGAGTCTCAGGCTGGCGCTCGCCGGGTCAGGCGCGTCCTGAGGGCGTGATTTCGCGGCGGATTCCTCGGTTGACACGATTCCGGCACCGCGCGTATCCCTGACGGTCCCGCGCGGACAGCTTGTCCGGGCGGGCTCATCGGGGAGCCGTTCGCATGATGCCAGAGCTGGCCGTCAAACCGGGCCTCACCGCTCGCCGCATGGATTCGCGCATCTTCATCACCGTCGCGTGGATCGCCACCCTCTGCGCGATCTTCTGGCTCGGCTCGCGCTATCCGTCGCTGCAGAGCAAGGCCGGCGCGGATCCCGACGAAGCGCTCTCCACTCCTCTCGGGTTCGAGGGGCATTTCCCGGAGCCGCGCGCCGACCAGACTTTCAAGCGCATCCTCTGGGTCGCGGCGGAGTGGGGCGTGACGAACAAGCAGGGGATGACCTTCGGCATCCTCCTCGCGGCGGCCCTCCTCACGCTGGTGCCGCTCTTGCCGCGCCCAAGAGGCGGGAAGTTCGCCGGGTCCGTGCAGGGCATGCTGCTTGGAGCGCCCCTGGGCGTGTGCGTGAACTGCGCGGCGCCCATCGGGCAGGCCATGCTCAAAGGCGGCAGCCGCGTGGAGGTGGCGCTGGCGACGATGTTCGCCTCACCGAGCTTCAACGTGATCGTGCTGGGGATGCTGCTCACGCTCTTCCCCTGGTACCTGACCGCTCTCAAGCTCGGCGCGAGCCTGATCATGGTGCTGGTGGTCGTCCCGCAGCTCTCGAAGAAGGCCGATCAGCCGGGATGGCGGAAGCCGATCACGGCGCCTGCGCGGCTCCCCGGCCTCCGCGCCTTCCAGTGGATCGAGACCACCTTCTCCCGGGTCTCCGACGCGCTCCTCCTGCCCGCCGGCGACGCGCCGAAGGGCATCTTCCACTCCTTCGGCTGGGTGGTGCTGCGGTACGCGAAGAACCTCTGGACGGTCGTCCTCATCTCCCTGCCGCTGATGGTCTTCGCCGGCTTCTTCGGCGCGGCGATGGTCGAGCTCCTGCCCTGGACGCGGGTGGCGCAGATCGCCACCGTCGAAGGCTGGCTGCCCAACGCCGCGGTCCTGGTGGTGGTGGCGGTGTTCGGCATGCTGCTGCCGGTCCCGATCGCGTTCGACATCGTCGTCTGCGCGGTGCTCTGGAATGCCGGGGTGCCGATGTACGTGGTCGCCACGCTGCTGGTCACGCTCGGGATCTACAGCGTCTATCCCTGGAGCCTGATCGGGACCACGCTCTCCTGGCGCATCGCCGCCCTCGCCGGCGCGGCGGTGGTGGTGCTGGGGATTGCGTCCGGAGCCACCGCGGCGGTGGTGAACCGCTGGCACGATCTGAACACCATCCGGCAGGCGGCCTCGCTGCTCGAGACGCTCCCCGTCCCCAAGCCGCAGCCGGTGATGCTCCCCAAGGGAAAGAGCAGCGCGGAGCTCCGCGGGCTCTCGCCGCCGCTTCCGAAGGCGACGCTGGCGGCGGCGGCGAACGACCTGGAGCTCCGCGGCGGACCCTTCTTCCCCGGCTCCGCCAAGGCTTCCGGCACCAACTTCACCCGCATCGACGGCGCCCAGGCCGGATTCGATCGGCTGCCGATGCCGCGGCCGTACCAGATGATGCAGCCTGGGCCCATGCACCTCGGGGGCATGGCCGCCGGCGACATCAACGGGGACGGATGGCCCGACGTGGCGGTGGGGACGAACTACGGAGTGTTCCTGTACGTCAACCTGGGCGGGCACTTCGCGCTGCAGCAGATCGACTTTCCCCAGATGAGCGACTGGATCGTCTCGACCGTGTCGCTGGTCGATCTCGACGAGGACGGCGCCCTGGACCTGGTCTTCTGCACCTGGATGCACGGCTGCCACATCCTCTTCAATCGCGGCGGCTCGTTCTCCGGCGCCGCGCACGTCGAGCTTCCCCGCGGCGCCGAGACGGCAGTGACGGCGATCGCGTTCGCCGACGTCGATCGCGACGGCCGCCTGGACATCGTCACCGGCGCCAGCACCTCCCAGCCGCGGTTCTTCTATCCCGCGCCGGCCGTCAACCGCCTCTGGCACAACCGCGGCGGCGGCAAGTTCGAGCCCGAGGCCCTCGCCGGCCCCGAAGGCGACACCTTGACGTTGCTCTTCACCGATCTCAACGGCGACGGCTGGCCCGACCTCTACGTCGGCAACGACTTCGACGAGCCGGATCGCGTCTACCTCAACGACAAGGGCACGCTGCGGCCGGTCAAAGGGGCCGGAAGCCCGATCCCCGTGGGCACCACCACCACCATGTCGGCGGATGCCGCGGATCTGATGAACGACGGCAAGGCCGAGCTCTACCTGGGTCAGATCGCGATGGGGAGCGTCAGCCAGATGGCCAAGGCGCTGGCGCAGCCGATCGGGAGCTGCGACATCTATCCCGACCTCGCCGAGCGGTCCCGCTGCAACGTGGCCGCCCGCTTCCAGCTCACCTCGATCGAGGCGCGCAACCTGAACAGCGTCGATCCCTGCGTCGCGCTGTCCGATCCCATGCAGCAGCGGGACTGCGTGGTCACCTCGCACCACTACTTCCGCATCCTCGCGCGCCTGCCCGCCCTGGGCGCCGACAAGAAGAAGGTGCTGGAGGAGTGCGCGAAGATCCCGGCGGACTTCACCACCCTGCACGACGTCTGCGGGACCATCGCCCTCAGCCCGATGGACAACGAGGAGTCCGACGTCACCTACGCGGACGAGATGCCCTCGGTGAAGCACACGAACCTGCTCTATGCGCCGGACGGGAACCGGTTCAAGGACATCACCTCCGACTGGCACGCGGGGTTCGGCGGCTGGACCTGGAATGCGAAGTTCGCCGATCTCGACAACGACACCTGGCAGGATCTCTATGTCTCGCAGGGCTCGCGGCTTCGTCCGGGCAGCGTGTCCGCGACCTTCTACCAGAACCAGCACGGGACCACGTTCAAGGACCAGACCCGGGCCTTCGGTCTCGAGGACCACGTCCCGACCGGAGCGTACCTGTATCTCGACTACGACCTGGACGGCGACCTGGACATCATCACCCATCCCTTCCAGCTCACGCCGGTGATCTGGCGCAACGATTCGCCCAAGGGTCCAGGGCTGCAGATCGCGCTCGACGATCGCCGTTCGCCGAATCACCAGGCGATCGGCGCGCGCATCGAGATCCGCGCTCCGGACGGGCGGATGCAGATGCGCGAGATCAAGGGCAGCGGCGGGTACGCCTCGTCCGACGCGCCGCAGGCGTTCTTCGGCCTGGGGAACTGGCCTTCCGTCGCCTCCATCAAGGTTACCTGGCCTGGCGGCGACTCCTCGGCGCTCGAGGGTCTGTCGCTCCCGCCCGGGAACTACACGCTGACCCGGACGGCGCAGGCCGCGCCCCGGGCGACCGCTACTTCGTGGCCCGCGCAGAAGCCTTGAGGGCCTGCTCCACCACCGTCAACGACGGATCGCCTTCGCGGATGGCGTAAGTCCGGTCGGCGGCGATCGGGCCGTTGAACTGCTGGACCAGGCCGCTCGGCCACCGGATCTCCAGCACGTCGATGGTGGTCGCCCGGGCGAGCCCGAGGTGCGGCTGCAGGCTGGAGGCGCCGAAGCTGCCGCCGCTGTTGACCGCGGAGAAGATCTCGCGCTGCTTTCCGTCTTCGCCCGCGACCACCAGGCGGATCCGCGCCCCGATGGCGGGCCGGTTCGACTTCACTCCCGTGAGCCGGAGCTTCACCCAGTGGTTGCCCTGGCCGGGGTTCTTGTAGAGCGCGGTCCAGAACTTGTCGCTCGGGTACACGCCGCCCATCACTTCCACGACGTCGTGGTTGCCGCTGCCGTCGATGTCCCCGAACGCGACCGCGTGCCCCTTCTGCAGATGTCCGAATCCGCCGGAGGTGGTCACGTCCTGGAAGCGCCGCCCATGATCGTTCCGGAACATCCGGTTCGGCACCAGGATGTTCAGGGCGGGAGCGCCGGTGCCCAGGTAGAAGTCGAGGTACCCGTCGTTGTCCAGGTCGCCGAAGTTCGCGCCCATGGTGAGGAGCAGCTGATCCAGCCCGGCCTCGCGGGACATGTCCGTGAAGGTTCCGTCGCGGTTGTTGTGGTACAGCCGCGGGCGCTCCCCCTGCGCATTCGCCTTGTCGCCCAGCACCTCGCGGGCGATGTTCGGCAACGTCGCCAGGTAGCCGGTGACGAAGATGTCCTGCCAGCCGTCGTTGTCGTAATCGAAGAACCAGCAGGTGAAGCTGTGGATGGGCTCGCCGACGCCGGCCTTGGCGGTGACGTCCTCGAAGCGGGCCTTGCGCGCTCCCTCCGGCCCGAGGTTGCGGAAGAGGTGGTTCGGCTTCCCCAGCACGGAGACGTAGAGATCCGGCCGGCCGTCGTTGTCGTAGTCGCCCCAGACGGCGGCCTTGATCATGCCGCTCACCTTGATGCCCGACTGGTCGCTCACGTCGGTGAAGGTCCCATCCCGGTTGTTCAGGTACAGCTCGAAATTCTTCGTCCCCTGCGGCCAGCTGACGTGCTCGTCGATCTCGTTCCCGACGAACAGGTCGAGGTAGCCGTCGCCGTCGAAGTCCGCCCAGGTCGCTGCCTGCGTCGGGTAATAGCTGAGCAGGCCCGCCTCCGCGGTCACGTCGGTGAAGGTGCCGTCGCAGTTGTTTCGCAAGAGCGAGTTGGGGATCTTCCCGTGGTCGTGCATCCAGGCGCCGCGCGGGATGAAGACGTCGATGCAGCCGTCGTTGTTGTAATCCGTCTGCACGAGGTTGAGGCCGCCGACCTGGCCTTTGAGCCCGGCCTGCTCCGTCATCCGGGTGAACGTGCCGTCGCCGTTGTTGTGGAAGTACTGGAGCTGATCGAGGACCCCCATGTGGGAGATCATCAGATCCAGGTGGCCGTCGTTGTCGAAGTCCTCCAGGATCACGCCGCCCGCGGCTCCGAATTCGGAGATGCCGCGCTCGACGGCGACGTCGTGGAAGCGGCCGACGTCGTATCCGGAGTCGAAGGTGGAAGGAGGGATCAGCCAGCGCTTCGGGACCCCGCCGGGGTACTGGCCGAGGGTCATGTAGCTGATGTTCAAGAGCCACCGGTAGAGGAGGGCATTGTCCGCGCTCACCGCCGGATCCGCGAGCAGCTCGACGTAGAGCCTGGCCGCTTCCGTCGCTCCCAGCCGGCGGGTATGCACCCCTCCGCCCTCGATGGGAAAGAGACAGGACTGGGCGTTGTGGTTCGACGCGCAGTTCTGGATCTCGCCCATGCGGAACCAGGCGAACGCCAGATCCGCCTTCACCGCCTCGGCGGCGTCGGCGGGCATCACCTTTCCGAACTCCTTCTGGATGTCCTCGAGCGCGGCGATCGCCCCCTCCGGCGCGCCGTCATAGAGGTAGTGCCGGGCGATCTCCCTCTTCAGCTGGAAGCGCTTCGGCGGCTCGCGCTCGGATGCGAGCGTCGCGGAGAGGCTCGCGATCTTCTCCTTTTCCTGGTCCCACTGGTTGTCCCAGACGTCCTCGTGCGCCGCGAACGCGGCGAGCGCCGCGGGCATGTCGAAACGCTTGCGGGAGCGGAGCACGAAGAAGACCGCGGCGGCCGCGACGAGCGCGACGACGGTCGAGATCGCCACCAGGATCTTGCGGCGCTGCTTGTGCATGGGCGTCATTGCCTCGCGGAGGTGGCGCCGGCGTTGCCCTTGGCACCGGAGGGGGGCTGATTGTCGCGCATCAGCCGCATCGCTTCCAGGCGCTCGGCGAACGGGCGCGGTGAATCGAGCGCGAGCTTCAGCTCGCCGCGCGCGAGCTCCTGCTTGCGCTCCTGCGCGTACAGCGCTCCGAGGTGGAAGTGCGGGCCCGGCTCCTCCGGAGCCCCCTGGACGGCGGCGGCGAGCAACTCGCGCGCGCGCGGGAGATTCCCGGCCTTGAGCTGGACCCATCCGAGCGCGTCGACGAGTAGCGGATCGGAAGGCATGTCGTTGCGGAGCTCCCGCGCGACGGCGACGAACCGCTGGCGCAAGGCGCCATCCTCCTGCGATGCGAGGAGCACGGCAAGCCGGTACCGGGCCAGGTCCAGATCGGGCCGCCGGGCGAGGGTGTCGTCGTAGAGGCGCGCCGCTTCCGCGGCGCTCCCCAGCCCTGCCTGGATCTGCGCCAGCATCATCCGCAGGTCGACGCTCTGCGGGAACCGCTGGACCCCTTCCTGGCAGATGACGGCGGCCTCGGCGGTGCGATCCAGGCCGAAGTAGTAGTCGGTCAGGTGCTGGTACGGAACCGGCGAATCCGGCTGGAGCTGAAGCCCGCGGCGGAGGGCCGCCTCCGCCTTGATCGGATCGCGCGCCTCGACGTACGCCCGGGCCGCCATGTAGCGCGCCGAGGCCAGGCCCGGATCGCGTTCCGACAACTGCATCAGCTGGTCGCCGGCAAAGGAGGCGCCTCTGCGGAATGCCCAGGCGCGGGCAAGCGCCGCGATCAAGGTGGGGAAACGCGGCGAATCGGTGAGCGCATCGGCGAGCTTATTCGCGGCTTGCTCGGCCTCGCCGCGGGCGAGAAGGACCGTTCCGGCCAGGAAGCCGGCGAAGGGGCTGCCGGGATAGGTGCGCGCCGCCCCTTCGACGATCCGCTGCGCGTCGGTCCAGTTCCGCTCGGCGATCCGGCTTTCCAGCTCTTCGCGGACGCTGGCGAGCCTGCCGGGCCAATGCTCGCGGGTCCATGCGCCGAGGCGCCCGAGATCGGTCTGCGCGTCTGCGCGGAATCGCCGTGGAGCGGCCGGCGCGGGGCCGAGCTCGCCCTCGGTGATCGCGGAAACCAGATCGTGAGCGGCGCCGCGATCGTGGGCCTTCAGCCGCGCCCTCGCCAGCGCCAGCTTCTTGCGGAGCCCCTCGTCGGCGCCAGCCGTTTCCTCGAGGATCTGCAACGCTTCGGCAGTCTGTCCCGTCTCGTCCAGCAGCCGGGAAAGCGGCAACAGCAGAGAGCGATCGCGGCCGGCGGCGGCGATCGCCCGGGCCGCGGTCTCGATCCCGGCCGCTGCGCCTTCCGCGCGGGCCACGCTTCGCAAGAGGAGCGCCCACGCTGCGGCGTCTTTCGGCGCGGCGGCAACCGCCGCTTCCGCATCCGCCCGCGCGCCGGCGTACCTGCCCAGCCGGAAGCGGATCTGCCCGCGTCGCACGCGGGCATCGGGGCGCTGCGGCACGAGATCGACGACCCGGTCGAGGGCATTCTCCGGCGCCTCCAGCCAGCCCTGCTTTTCCATCAGGTCCGCGAGCGCCATCCACCCGTCCGCATCCTCCGGATGGAGGTCCGTGAGCGCCTGGATCTCGAGAAAGGCGATCTCCCAGTTCCCCTGCGCAAGCTCCATCGCCGCGAGCTGGCGCCGCGCCCCCGCGTCGAACGGCTGGAGCCGGAGCGCAGCCCGGAAGCGCGAGCGGGCTTCCGCGATACGGCCGGAGGCGAGCTCCGCCTGCGCGCGCTCGAGCTCGAATGCCGAGCGGCGCCGGGCCACGAAGTCCGAGCGCCAGGCGCGCGGCACGGCGACCACCGCCGCGCCTGCCACCGCGAGGCACAGGGCGATGCCGGCCAGGAGCCGCGACCGGCCATGTTTCAGGGGCATGGACTGTCCACGGGGCACGGAG
>DASREU010000078.1:0-31583 GCA_035651935.1 Myxococcales bacterium
AAGTTCATGGTCTGGATCGGCCCGATGAGCTCGGTCTTCGACTACACGACGTTCTTCCTCATGCTGTACGTCTTCCAGTGCATCGCCTTCACCACCACCGCCGATCCGGCGCTGAAGGCGCACTACGAGAGCCTCTTCCACAGCGGATGGTTCGTCGAATCGTTGCTCACCCAGACGCTGATCGTGCACATCATCCGCACCAACCGCGTGCCGTTCTTCCAGAGCCGCGCCAGCTGGCCTCTGGCGCTGACGACCGTGCTGGTGATGGCCGCGGCCTGTGCGCTGCCGTATTCTCCGCTGGCGGGATATCTCGGGCTGGTCCCTCTGCCTTTGTCCTTCTGGCCGTGGATGCTCGCGACGGTGGTCGCGTACTCAATCCTCACCCACCTCGTGAAGATGCGCTTCATCCGGCGCTACGGGACGGACTGATGCCTGGGGACCCGCCCCGATGAAGAGCCTTCTGGCCGCGCTCCGCGAAGGCCGTCTCGTCGAGCTGCCCGATTCCGACAAGGGCAAGTCGCTGGAGTACCTCGCCAACCTGATCGAGGCCGTCCCCGATCTGCCCAGCGTCCCCGAGCTCTACGAGGCGATGATGGCGCGCGAGCAGGCGATGAACACGGGCATCGGCATGGGGGTGGCCTGCCCGCACGTGCGCGCCGCGGGGAGCGGCGATCTGGTCTGCGCGGTCGGCTGGAGCCCGCCTGGCATCGACTACGGGGCGGCGGACGGCAAGAAGGTGCACCTGGTCGTCATGTACTACATCCCCGAGTCGCAGAAGAACGTCTACCTCAAGGAGATCTCCTCGCTCGCGGCGGCGGTGCGGCGCGAGGGCGACATCCGCCCGCTGGCGACCGCCGAAGACATCTCCACGGTGCGCGAGAGGCTGCTCGACTGGGTGAGCGCGGCCGTCGAAGCGAACATCCCCGAGGCGAAAGCGCGGATGATCCGGCTGGAGGCGCGGCAGGCCGCGACCGAGGCGGCGCCGCTCGCCGCCGGGCCTCTGCAGATCGCCGCGGCGCTCTTCGTCGAGGTGGAAGGGAAGACCTTCGTGCTCTGCGAGCAGCAGGACCTCGCCGCGGCGCTGGAGAAGGAGCAGGACCTCGCCACGCTTCTGCGGCAGCAGGCGCAGTTCGAGCGGGCCGGTTACCGGCTGGTCTTCCATTCCGCCACGCAGTACCAGGAGGCGCGGACGCTCTACGAGTATTGGGCAGTGAAGACCACGTCGGCCTGAGCGCCAATCGGCTCAGCGGGCGAGGCGTCGCGAAGCCCGGCCGTGCGGCGCGCTCGCGGGATCCTGGACTCTTGCGGCCGTGGCTGGTTCGCGGCGGAAGACGCTGCCGAACCCGGCGAACAGCTCCGCCATCAGGTGCGGCGTGCGCGGACCATCGCGCCTGCCCTTGCGGCGGAGGAACGCATTCAGTTGCCGGCCGTCGAGGTCCGCCACCTCGTGCGGCCGGATCAGGTTCATCGGCTCGCTGACGATCCCGTGATTCGTCGCGTGGACGATCAGCGCGGTCCCGTCCGGCAGCACGCGCTCCACCAGGCCGACGTGCGTGAGCGGATCGTTGAGCCGCCCGTCGCCGTTCCGATCGTAGGAGTTGTCGAAGAACACCAGATCTCCCGCGACGGGAAGCTTCTGGCGGTGGAAGAAGCCGTGGCGTTCGATCCAGCGGAGGATGGAGCGGACGCCGTTGTCGCCCGGGAGGCTTTCGGAGAACAGGTCCACCCCGGCGCGCGTGTACAGGCCGCGCACGTACCCCGAGCAGTCGGTGGGGATGCGCCGGCCGTCGATCTCGGGGTTTGTCTGGCCGAGGGTTGCGCGGGCGCCGGCGAGCACCGCTTCCACGGAGCCGGCCGGGCGAGCGCGCGGTTCGCGCGCCTGCGGATCGGCCGCGGGGATCGTTCGGTCTCCCTCGGGTCGCAAGGAGACACCCGGCGCCGCGCACCCGAGCACGAGCGGGATCGCCACGAGCGCGAAGCGGCAGTTGCGACGGGAGCGGGGCGAATCGGTCAGCGTCATCGTTGGCGGGAGGCCGATCGACGACTCTAGGAGGAGGCCCCGGGAAGCCGCCAGAGGGGCGGCCGACCACCTGTGGCGCTTTCGGACGCCGGTGCGCCTCCTTTGCCCTACATCGCCGGTGACCGCGTCCGCGGCCGACCCCGTCGAGGCGAACGTGCCTGGCCGAGGGTCCGGATCGGCCCGGGCTGCAATTTGCGCGCTTCTCTCGGGCGCCACGCAATCCTTGCGTCCGGCGCTCTCCCGCGCGTCGCGCCCCCTGGCTGTCCCTGTTCTTGCATAGGAACCCCCGAGAACTCTGCGCAACCCGAGGGATGGATGAGACGCGATCTGATAATCGGAATGGCGGGCTCCGGCGGCGACGGGATCGTCAGCGCGGGTGAGTCGCTGACGGCCGCGTGCGCGACCGAGGGCTACCACGCGATGATGACCAAGAGCTTCGGCTCCCAGATCCGCGGGGGCGAGTCGTCCTGCCGCGTGCGCCTGGCCATCGACCCCGTGCTCAATCCCGGCGGCGCGCTGGACGTGGCCGTGGCCCTGAACTGGGAGGATTTCCTCAAGTTCGGGGCGGAGCTGCCGGTCGGCGGCAACACCGTCGTCATCTACGATTCCGCGACCGGCGTCCCCACCGACAAGCTGCCGCTGACGGGCGTCGTCCCGGACGAGGTGTTCGCGGTGCCCATCGGAGAGATGGCGCGCAAGTCGGCCGGCACCGACAAGGCGAAGAACACCATCGTGCTCGGCCTGCTCTCCGGCTGGTTCGGCATCGTCCGCGAAGGGGTGATGAAGGGCCTGCGCAAGAAGCTGGCGAAGAAAGGCCCCGAGCTGCTTGCGGCCAACGAGCGCGCGTTCCAGGCCGGCATCGAGTACGCGGCGGCGCACCCGCTGCGCACCTCCCGGTTGATGGAGAAGCCCGAGAAGCCGGGCGTGAAGCTGCTCACCGACGGCAACGACATCTGCGCGGCGGCCGCGGTCTTCTCGGGATGCCAGTTCTTCGGCGGGTACCCGATCACGCCGTCCACCGAAGTGATGCAGTTCCTCACCCGCGAGATCTGGAAGTACGGCGGCGCCGTCCTGCAGGCGGAGGACGAGATCGCCGGCGTCGGGGCCGCCCTGGGCGCGTCGTTCGCGGGGAAGAAGTCGATGACCGCCACCTCCGGGCCGGGCATGTCGCTGAAGACCGAGGTGATCGGCCTCGCCAGCATCGCCGAGCTGCCGCTGGTGATCGTCAACGTCCAGCGCGGCGGGCCGTCCACGGGAATGCCGACCAAGTCGGAGCAGTCCGACCTCTTCCAGGCGGTGTACTCCGCGCACGGCGACGTGGTGCGCCCGGTGCTCGCGCCCACCTCCGTCAGCGACACCTTCGACGTCACCGTCGAGGCGTTCAACCTCGCCGAGAAGTACCAGACCCCGGTGATCGTCCTCTCCGACCAGGAGATCGCCCAGCGCAAGGAAGTGATCGACCCGATCGACACCTCCCGCTTCCAGGTGATCGATCGCCTCCGGCCCACCGCGGCGGAGCTGGAAGCCGGGTACGACCGCTTCAAGCTCACCGACAGCGGCATCAGCCCGATCAGCCACCCCGGAATGAAGGGGGGCAACTATCTCGGAGCGGGCATCGAGCACACCGAGCACGGCGAGCCGACCGCGAGCGGCGCGATGCACGCGAGGATGACCGAGAAGCGGTTCCGCAAGTTCGATCCGCTGCGCGAGCGGAAGGATCTCTTCCGCATCGAAGGCGACGCCGACGCGCCGCTGGCGCTGATCGCCTGGGGCTCCATCGCGGGCGTCTGCCGCGAAGCGCTCGCGCTGGCCCGGGCCGAGCGCCTCCGGGTGAAGCTGCTGGTTCCCTATCTCCTCTATCCCATCGCCGAAGGCGTCTACCGGCGCTTCTTCGAGTCCGTGAAGGCGGGGCTGGTGGTGGAGCAGTCGCACCAGGGACATCTCTACCGGATCCTCCGCACGCAGCTCGATCTGCCGAAGGGCCTCCGTCCCTTCTGCCGCACGGGCGCGAATCCGTTCCGCCCCAGCGAAGTGGTCGACACCCTGCGCGACGCGGTGCTCGAGATGCAGCGCCGCGTCGAAGACACCCAGCAACCCCAGGAGTGATGAGGATGACCTCCCTTCCCACGTTCACCGCCAAGGACTTCAAGAGCGACTTGAAGCCCATCTGGTGCCCCGGCTGCGGCGACTTCGGGGTGCTGCAGGCGATGTATCGCGCGCTGGCGGCGATCGGCCGGCCGTCGCACGAGATCGCCTTCATCTCCGGGATCGGATGCTCTTCCCGAATCCCCGGCTACACCACGGCGTACGGGTTCAACAGCGTGCACGGACGGGCGCTGCCCATCGCGCAGGGGATCAAGCTGGCCCGTCCCGATCTCCTGGTCCTGGCGGCGGGCGGCGACGGCGACGGCTTCTCCATCGGCGGCGGCCACGTGCCGCATGCGATCCGGCGCAACGCGGACCTCACGTACATCGTGATGGACAACCAGATCTACGGCCTGACCAAGGGGCAGCTCTCGCCGACGAGCGCCAAGGGGCGCAAGACGGTGACCTCGTCGTACGGCAGCCTGGAGAGCGCGGTGAACCCGCTCCTGTACGTGCTGGCGTACGGAGCGCCCTTCGTCGCCCAGGGAACGCCGGCGGACATGGCGGGGCTCGCCGCGATCATCGAGGAGGCGATCCGCTATCCGGGGTTCGCGTTCGTGAACGTGCAGTCGCCCTGCGTCACCTACGGCGAGGAAGAGCAGCAGGTGAAGGCGCAGAAGGCGAACATGAAGTCGCTCGCGAGCCTGAAGCACGATCCCACGAACCTGCTCGCAGCCCTCGATCTGGCGCGGGCCTACGGCACCGAGCTGTACACGGGCGTGTTCTACAAGAACCCCCAGCCCCCCTCCACCATGGATGGGCTGGTGCGCGAGCGGCAGAACCAGCTCGCGCTGAATGCGCTGCCGCGCGAGAAGATCCTCGACCTGTTCGTGCAGAAGTGACGGAGGCGGGCGTGACCATCAAAGGCATCGACTTCGCAAGTCTCTCGCTGAAGGACGCGCTCGATCTCGCGGTCCTGATCGAGGAGGAGGCGAAGGAGCGGTACGAGGAGTTCGCCGACCAGATGAAGTCGCACCGCACGCCGGAGGCGGCGCGGTTCTTCCTCTTCATGGCGGGCAACGAAGAGAAGCACCGGGTCCAGCTGGCGGCGCAGCGGCGCGAGCTCTTCAGCGACGCGGCTCCCCGGGTCACCCGGCAGATGATCTTTGACGTCGAGGCGCCGGAGTACGACGAGGCGCGGGCCTTCATGACCGCGCGCGAGGCCCTGCAGGCGGCATTCCGCGCGGAGAAGAAGGCGTATGCGTTCTTCAACGAGGCATTGCCGCGCGTGCGCGAGCCCGGGGTGAAGGCGCTCTTCGAGGAGCTGCGCGCGGAGGAGATCGAGCACCAGCGGCTGGTGCTCGCGGAGCTGGAGAAGACGCCGCCGGACTCCGCGCTGAAGGCGGACGACTTCGCCGACGAGCCCGTCGCGCAGTGAGGTCTCGCAAGAGGTCCGGCTGAATCGGCTTGGCGGAAGCCGGCGCGGGTGGTACGTGCCGCGCCATGACGTTCGCCGAGCTGGGCCTTTCGAGAAAGACCCTCGCGGAGCTGGAGAGGGCGGGCTTCGAGGCGCCGACGCCCATCCAGGCGCAGGCCATCCCTCCCGCGCTGCAGGGCAAGGACGTGATCGGCTCGGCGGCGACCGGCACCGGGAAGACGCTGGCGTTCGTGCTTCCCATCCTCGAGCGGCTGGAAGGGAAGCACGGGACTCGCGCGCTGGTGCTGGCGCCGACCCGCGAGCTCGCGGTGCAGATCCACGAGCAGCTGGAGCGCTTCCGCCACGGGCACCACCTGCGCAGCGCGGTGGTGATCGGCGGCGTGGGGATGACGCCGCAAACGCACGCGTTCGAGAAGGGCGTGGAGATCGTGGTGGCCACGCCCGGGCGGCTCAACGATCACCTCGACTCCGGGAGCGCGCGCCTCAACCAGATCGAGATCCTGGTGCTCGACGAGGCCGACCGGATGCTGGACATGGGATTCCTTCCCCAGCTCCGGCGCATCCTCAAGCACGTCCCCAAGGTGCGCCAGTCGCTGCTCTTCTCGGCGACGATGGCTGGCGAAGTGGCGGACTTCGCGCGCGAGAACCTGCGCGACCCCGTGCGGGTGGAGGTGGCGCGGAGCGGGGCGACGTCGGAGCGCGCCCTGCAGCAGGTCTTCCTGGTGGGACAGGAGGAGAAGACCGCGCTGCTCCTCGCCCTGCTCGAGCAGGACGATCTCTCGACGCTGGTCTTCACCCGCACCAAGCGGCGCGCGGACCGCGTGGCCAAGGCGCTGCTCCGGGCCGGGCACAAGGTCGCCGTCATCCATGCGGACCGCTCCCAGGGACAGCGGCGCGCAGCGCTGGAAGGATTCCGCGCCGGCGAGCACCGGGTGCTGGTCGCGACCGACATCGCCGCCCGCGGCATCGACGTGGCGGAGATCGGCCACGTGGTGAACTTCGACCTGCCGCACGTGCCGGAGGACTACGTGCACCGCATCGGCCGCACCGCGCGCGCGGAGGCCAGCGGCCGCGCCTCGAGCTTCGCCTCCCCCGAAGAGCACGAGCTTCTGCGCGGGATCGAGCGGTTCACGCGCAAGTCCGTCGAGCGCGCCGCCGTCCCTCGGGAGCACGACGCCTTCCGCAGCGAAGTGAAGCGCGTCGCAGAGCTTCCGCCGCCGGGCCGCCACCCGCACCAGCAGCACCGCCGCCAGCCCTCCCGGCACGGCCAGTCTCAAGGACATGCCGGCCGCCACCACTCCGCGCCGTCGCCGCAGGCCAAAGAGCAGCAGCCCGGCACAAAGGTGGGCAGCTGGCGACCGCGCCGCCGCCGGTAAATCGGGGACACAATACACGTTTCTTTTTTTGCGCCACCGCAGCGGCGCAAGAAATTCAACCTGTATCGTGTCCCCGGTTTCGGCGGATCAGGGGTGGGCGATGGCGGCCAGGGCGGGGTGAGGCGCGCGGCGGCCGATGCGAAGGACGGTCACTGCGGCGATCAGGCAGATGGCGCCGGCGGCCACCCAGGCCGGGGTGTACGTGGTCATCGTGGAGCGGATCACGCCCGCGCCGAGGGCGCCGAGGCCGGCGCCGATCTGGTGCGAGGCGACGATCCAGCCGAAGGCGATGGGGGCGTCGCGGACGCCGATCGCCTCCGTGGTCAGGCGCACGGTCGGAGGCACGGTGGCGATCCAGTCGAGGCCGTAGAACACGGCGAAGACGGGGAGGCCGAAGACGTGGGCGTCGAAGGCCTGCGGGAGCCAGAGGAGGGCGAGGCCGCGCAGGCCGTAGTACCAGAAGAGGAGCTTGCGCGAGTCGTACCGGTCGGAGAGCCAGCCGCTCCCGGTGGTGCCGATGAGATCGAAGATGCCCATCACCGCCAGAAGGCCCGCGGCGCGGACCTCGGGGATGCCGTGGTCCATGCAGGCCGGCACGAGGTGGGTCCCGACCAGACCGTTCGTGGTCGCGCCGCAGACGAAAAACGTGCCCGCGAGCAGCCAGAAGTCAGGCTTGCGCGAGCTCTCGCGGAGCACGCGGATGGCGTTCGCGAGCGGGTTCTGCCGCGAGCGTTCGGGAACCGGCGTCTGTGGCGATGCGCCATAGGGAAGCACGCCCACGTCCTCGGGGCGATCGCGGACCAGCAGGGCGACGAGCGGCAGGAGCAGCGCGATCACCGCGGCCACCAGCAGCGTCACCGCCCGCCAGCCGGAGTGCTCGACCACGTGCGCTTCGAGGGGAAGGAAGATCATCTGCCCCGTCGCGGTGCTGGCGGTGAGCACGCCCATCACGGCGCCGCGGCGGCTGAAGAACCAGCGGTTCACCACCGTGGCGCCGAGCACCATCGCGGTGGTGCCGGTGCCCAGCCCGACCAGGATTCCCCAGCAGAGGACGAGCTGCCAGCTGGAGCGCATCTGCGAGGTGAGCGCGACGCCCGCGCAGATCAGCGCGAGCGAGACGAGCACGGTCCGGCGGATCCCGAAGCGCTCCATCAGCGCCGCCGCGAACGGGCCGACCAGGCCGTAGAGGACCAGGTTGACCGACACCGCGGAGGAGAGCAGGGCACGGCTCCACCCGAACTCGCGCTCCAGCGGAACGATCAGGATCGAGGGCGTGGCCCGCACCGCCGCCGCGCAGAGCAGCACGACGAAGACGGCGCCGGCGACGACGAAGGCGGGATGGAGTTTCCGGATCATGAAGCGAGCGCCTCCCGCGCGGCGAATCGCGCGCGATATGCCGACGGAGTCACGTGCAGCGTGCGCAAGAAAGCGCGGCGCAGCACCTCGGCGCTGCCGAATCCGCAGCGGGCCGCGACCTCCGCAAGGCCGGCGGCCGACTGCTGCAGCGCGTGCCTCGCCGCCTCGAGACGGAGCTGCTCGACGGCCTCGCCGGGGGAGACTCCCAGCTCCTTTCGGAAGATCCGCGTCAGGTGCCGCGGGCTGCGGCCGGCGCGGCGGGCGAGGGCGGCGACGGAGAGATCGGTCGCCGGGTGCTCGGCAGCCCAGGCGACCAGCGCGCGGAGCGAGGGCGTCTCCGCCGCCTGCAGCCGCAGCGGGGCGCTGTACTGGCTCTGGTCGCCGGGGCGGCGCAGGTACATCACCATCGCGCGCGCCACCGCCAGCGCCACGTCCGCGCCGAGGTCTTCCTCGATCAGGGCGAGCGCGAGGTCCATCCCCGCGGTCACGCCGGCGGAGGTGTAGATGCCGCCGTCGCGCACCCAGATGCGATCCTCCTCGACGCGGACGCGCGGATAGCGCTGCGCCAGCTCAGCGGCGCGCGACCAGTGCGTCGTCGCCGAGAGCCCGTCCAGCAGCCCCGCTTCGGCGAGGAGGAAGGCCCCGGTGCAGACGGAGCCGAGGCGGCGGACGCGCCGGGAGATCCGGCGGAGCCAGGCGAGCACTGCCCGGTCGCCGGTGACCGCGTCGATGCCGACGCCGCCGACCACCAGCAGCGTGTCGACGGGCCCGCGCAGCGCGCGAAAGGTGGTGTCCGGAAGGAAGCGGAATCCGGAAGAGGCCGCGAGGGGACCGATCTCCGTCCCGACCACGGCGAGCGAATAGCCCGGGTGAGGCCGCCCTTCGTCGCGCAACAGCCGCGTCGCGCGAGCGAACATCTCCAGCGGCCCGGAGAGATCGAGCGCCTGCACTCCGGGATAGGCGAACAGCGCGATGCGCAACGGACGGGTTTCCATGCCGGCGATCCTGCCCCGCGGGCCGTCTGTCCGCAAGGACATCGATCCCACGATTTCAGACATCGCTCCGGCCGGTCAGCCCTTGAGCGCTCCCGACATTCCCGCCACGTAGTGCTCGACGAAGAAGAAGTAGAGCACCGCCACCGGCAGGCTGCCGAGGAGCGCGCCCGCCATCAGCGGGCCCCACTGGTAGATGTCGCCCCGGACCAGCTCCGTCGCGAGGCCCACCGGGACCGTCTTGTTCCCCGGCGCGGACATGAATACGAGCGCGTAGAGATACTCGTTCCAGGAGAGCGTGAAGGAGAAGATGAAGGCGGAGATCAGCCCCGGCGCGCTGAGCGGCAGGATGATCTGGAAGAGGATCCGCAGGCGGCTGGCGCCGTCGACCATCGCCGCCTCTTCCAGCTCCATCGGGATGCTCTTGAGGTAACCGACGAGCAGCCAGGTGGAGAAGGGGACGAGGAAGGTGGAATACACCGGCACGAGCGCCCACAGGTGATCGAACCAACCGAGCTTGAGCATCACTTCCGCGAGCGGGATGAAGAGGATGGCCGGCGGAATCAGGTACGCCAGGTAGATCCCCAGGCTCACGCCTTCGGCGCCGCGGAAGCGCAACCGCGCGAGCGCGAACGCGGCGAGGAAGCTGACCGAGACGCTCAGCGCCGTGGCGGCGGAAGCGACGGCCATCGTGTTCCAGAACCAGCGCGGGTAGCTCGTGGAGAAGAGCAGGTACTGCAGATGCGCGAGGGTCGGGCGCGAGACCCAGAACGGATTGGCGGTGACGCTGATCAGCTCCTCGTTCGGTTTGATGGAGGTGAGGACCATCCAGTAGAAGGGAAAGAGCAGGAAGAGCGCGAACGCGCCGAGCGGCAGCCACAGCGTCCAGATGCGCTTCAAGGCTGCCGCCGGAGCGCGTCGAGCGCCGCCCAGGCGAGCACGGCGAGGAACGGGAGGGTGAAGCCGGCGATGGCGGCGCCTTCGCCCATCGCGCCGCCGGCGATCGCGCGCTGGTACGCCAGCGTGACGAAGAGGTGGGTCGCGTTGGCCGGTCCGCCGCGGGTGATGGTCCAGACGAGCTGGAAGTCGGTGAAGGTGAAGATGGCGGAGAAGATGGTGAGGATGGTGGTGAGCGGCAGCAGCAGCACCCAGGTGATCTGCCAGAAGATCTGTCCTGCGCTGGCCCCGTCGATCTGGGCCGCCTCGTGCAGCTCTTTCGGAATCGCCTGCAGCCCGGCCAGGTACCCCACGGTGAAGAAGGGGATCCCCCGCCAGACGTTCGCCACCATCAGCGAGCCGCGCGCCAGCCAAGGGGTGCCGAGGAAGTCGAGGTTGTGATGCAGGAGCCCGGCCTTCACCAGCGCCCAGCTGATGAAGCTGAACTGCGGGTCGAAGATCCACCACCAGGCAAAGGCGGAGAGCACCGTGGGAACGACGTACGGCAGGAGCAGGACCGAGCGCCAGAAGCGATAGCCCGCGAACCGCTGGTTGAGGAGCAGCGCCAGCGCGAGCCCGAGCGCGAGCTTGAAGACGAGCGTGACGAGCGTGTACAGGCCGGTGTTGAGCGCGGTGAGGCGCAGGACGGGATCGGTGATCAGGTAGCGGTAGTTCTCCAGGCCGATGAACGATCCCGGATCGCCGATGGTGGCGTCCTTGAAGCCGAGCAGGACTCCGAGCGTGAGCGGGAACGCCAGCAGGCCGCCGACCAGCACCGCGGCCGGCAGGAGCAGCAGCGTCGCCAGCACCGGCGTGCGATCGAGGACCGGCGACAGCCGCGCCATCAGCCGCGATAGATGCGCCGCAGCCGGTTCTCGGCGCGCGCAGCCGCATCCTTCGCGCTCATCCCGTTGACGGTCGCGTCGGCGAACATGTCGAGCACGATGAACTCCGCCAGCGCCGCGGCCGCCTGCTGTCCCGGAGCGCCGGCGTAGCCGTTGTGCAGCATGCGGGCGATCCCGTCCCGGAATGGCGTCGCCTTCGGGTCCTTCGTCCAGACCGGGAGCTCCTGGTACTTCTTCAGGGCTGGCGTCACGTATCCGTTCATCGCGTCCACCCAGGGGCCCGCCTGGTCCGCGGAGAGCATGAAGCGGATGTACTCCTTCGCCGCGTTGGGGAAGCGGCAATGCTTGAAGATGAAGGCCTGGGTGAAGTTCGCCAGCTCGGTGGGGCGCCCGACGGGCCCGATGGGGAACGGCGAGTGGTTGATGTCTTCCGCGATCCGGGGAAAGTCCTTCTTCGCCGAGTAATAGATGCTGATCCCGTTGTTGGTGACGGAGACCTCGCCGGCGAGAAACGCGCGATTGTTGTTGGGGTCGAGCCACGATCCGACGCCCGGGGCCATCTGCGGGTACAGCTCCTTCGCATACTCCAGGGCGTCGAGCGCCGGCTTCTGCGCGATGGCGATGGTCTTGTTGTCCTTCTCCACCGCCTTGCCGCCGAAGGTCCAGAGCAGCCAGTGCGTCCAGTTGTTCCCGTCGCCGACGGCGTGGCCGAGCGCAAAGCCCACGGGATGCTCTTTGGCCTTGAGCGCCTTGGCGAGCTTCAGCAGGGCGGCCGGGTCCTTGGGAAACTGATCGAACCCCGCCTCCTTCACCCAGCTCGTCCGGTACGTCAGGCACTCGACGGTGCCGCCCACGGGCACGGCGATCCAGTGCTTCATGCGCTCGCTGTATCCGTAGGTGCGCGCGACGTCGTACCAGCCGCCGAGCTGCTTCCCCAGGCCCTCGGCGACGTCGCTGACGTCGACGAGCTTCTGCGGATAGATGTGCGGGTCGTCGTACCACCCCATGATGATGTCGGGGCCGGTCCCGAGGTTGGCCGCGAGCGCCGCCTTCGGCCGCACGTCTTCCCAGGTGATGTATTCGACTGCGACCGGGACGGAGGTCGCCTCGGTGAACTTCTTCGTGTTCGCGTTCCACAGCTCCTCGTCCGACTTGACGAAGCCGGACCAGCGGAGCAGCCGCAGCGACGCGTCCTTCTCCGGCTTGAACACCGGCTCGGATCGTCCCGCCTGCGCGAGAGCGGTTCCCGCCGCCATTCCCAGTCCCCACCCGAGCACGGTACGCCGCCGGATCTTGCGCATGGCTCCTCCCGCGAGAGTGCGCATCATCGCGCTTTCCGATCGACTTTGCGAAGCGGGTCAGTTCCAGGGAAGGCGGGAGCGGCGATCCCAGTACTCCGCGGGCACTTGCCGGAGGCCGGCCAGCGTCATCAGATTTTCCGGCGACAGCGAGAGATCGGCCGCGCGCAGGTTCGAGTCGACCTGCTCCGGGGTGGCGGCGCCGAGGAGGATCACGTCTGCCCACGGTTGCTGGACGACGGCCGCGAGCGCCACCGCGTCCTCGGTCGCGTGCAGCCTCTCCGCGACCTCCGCCAGCGGCCCCCGCGCAGCTTCCCTGGAGGTGAGCAGGCCGTTCGCCAGCGGTTCCTTCACCAGGACCGTGAAGCCTGCCTGGTGCGCCTCCCGCAACGCCGGACCCGCGCTCGGCTCGAGCAGGTTCCAGGTGGCCTGCACAGCGGAGAAGAGGGGCAGGCCGTCGAAGCGGATGTCCATGGCGCGCCGGATGGTCTGCGCTTGCGCGGCGCCGGTCGCCGTCACGCCGAGAAACAGGCCTCCTTCGCGCAGGCGGCGCAGGGCGGCGAGGACCTGCTCGTTCTCGAGCACCCGCGTCTCCGCCGTCGCCGAGTGGATCTGGTAGAGGCGCAGGTACGGCCCGAGGATGGCGGTCGATTCCGTGGCCTGCGCCTGCAGCATCGCCACGCTGTGATCCTTCACTTCCTGGACGCGGCCGTCGACCTCCCATTCGCCGGTATAGCGGTATCCCCACTTCGACCCGACCACGATCTCCGCATCGCGGATCCCGCGGCTGTCGATCCAGGCGCGAAGGAACTGCTCCGCGCGCCCGTACGATCGCGCCGCGTCGAAGTAGCGGATCCCGGCGGCGAACGCGCGATCGAGCACGCGGTGCGCATGCGCTTCCACCGCCTCGAGGGAGCGCCCCGGCGGAAGATCCTCGCCGTGGCCGCGGGTGATGTACGCCGGCCGTCCCAGCGCGGCCATCCCCAGGCCGAAGCGGGTGAGGGCAGGCCCGGTGCGCGCCAGCGCGCGGGTCTCCATCGGTCAGACGTGTGGCGCGGACGGCGCCGAGTAGTGCCGCGACGTGGACTCGCCCGGAAGGAAGCTGAGCCCGTCGATCATCAGGTCGTCCGGATAGCAATACGCCCAGTCTTCTCCCGGCTCGAACGACTTGATGGTGGGGTGCTTGGTCCGGTGCGCGTGCTTCGTCGCGTGCTTGTTCGGCGACGAGTCGCAGCACCCGACGTGGCCGCAGCTCATGCACAGCCGGAGGTGGACCCACTCGCCCCCGGCCTCGAGGCATTCCTTGCAACCGTGGCCGCTCGGGTGCACGGGCTCGCGGCCGTCGGGATCGAGCTTCTCGAGATGAGCGCAGATGTCTTCGGCCATCGGGGTCTCCTTTACTCGTCGGCGCCTCGGCGGGCCCAGGGGACCGCCCGCAATCTCTCGTACGGGATGGGAGCGCCGGTCGTCTCGCTGATGCCGTAGGTTCCGGCGGCGAGCTTCGCCAGCGCGCGGTCGATCTCGCCGAGGAGCGCGCGCTCGCGTTCGGCGACGCCGGTCTGGTGCGTCCACTCCGTCGCGCGCTGTGCCGTCTCCTCGATCTCGCTGCGCGCGTCCTCCAGCGAGGGCATCTTCGCCGACGACTCGAGCACCCGGAGGACGCGCTTGCGCTCGTCCTCGAGCCCGCGGCGGAGCGTCTCCAGCTGCGACTTGCTGAGCGTGGATCGGGTGGGCATGTCGGCTCCTCAGGCGCAGCCTAGGATATGCGCGCCTGCCTGTCAGCGCACCGGCAACCGCAACGTCCGCCGCTCCATCGCCTTCGACCGCCTGCAGCCTCGCCTCCTCGAACGTCCGGATCGCGTCCGATCTGCCGGGGGACCTCACGCGGCGGCGCGCGGGCGCCGCGGGACCCCGAACCAGGAGACTGCCGCGCCCGCGGCGCAGGCTGCCGCCGCCGCAAGCAGCGATCGGCGCACCGATTCCAGGAAAGGGTCGCCCGTCACCGCGATCGAGACCCCGCCGATGCCGGGCAGGATGGCCACTCCGAGCAGCCCCGCCAGGCGCGCGACGGCGTTGTTCACGGCGGCGCCGACGCCGGTCTTGGCATCGTCCACTCCGTTGAGCACCGCCGCCGTCAGCGGCGCGACGGCGAGCCCGAGCCCCACGCCGAGCACGCACATCCCGGCCAGGAGCGCGGCGAAGCCATCCGCCGACAGGCCGGCGCGCGCGGTCAGCACCAACCCCACCCCCGAACAGATCGAGCCCGCCGCCATCGGCCAGCGATAGCCGATGCGGCGCGCCAGCCGTCCGGCGAGCGGCGAGAGCACGAGGAGGATCGCCGCCACCGGCAAGAGCACGAGGCTCGAGCCGAAGGCGCTGTAGCCGAGCCCGTGCTGGAGCGCGAGGACGATGAGGAACATCGCGCCGGAGAGAGCGAAATAAAGCGCGAGCGTCACGAGGTTCGCCGCCGTGAACTGGCGGCCTTCGAAGAGGCCGAGGGGGAGCATCGGCGCGCGTGCGCGCCGCTCGCGGACGAGGAACGCGGCCAGCGCGGCGAGGGCGATGGCGCCGCACGCCCCGGAGCCCCAACCCCAGCCGTGCGCGAGGCCGTCGATCAGCGCATAGGCCATCGCTCCGAGGGAGACGGCCGCGAGGACCGCGCCGGCGACGTCCACCCCGCCCGCGCGCGCCTCGCGATCGCGCGGCAAGCAGCGGTGTCCGATGGCGACGGCGGCGGCGGCGAGCGGCAGGTTGAGGAAGAAGACGGCCCGCCAGGAGAGCGTCTCGATCAGCCAGCCGCCGAGCAGCGGTCCGGCTGCGCTGGTGATCCCCGAGAACCCGGCCCAGGCGCCGACCGCGGAGTCCTGATCCTGCGCCCGCATGCTGTCCTTCACCAGCGCGAGGCTGTTCGGCACGAGCAGCGCGGCGGCCGCGCCCTGGAGCGCCCGCGAGAAGCAGAGGACGCCGATCGAGGAGGCGACCCCGCAGAGGCCGGAAGTGACGGCGAACGCGATCACTCCGGCGAGGAACGATCGCTTCCGGCCGAGGACGTCGCCGAGCGATCCGCCGAGGAGGACGAAGGCGGAGAGCGAGAGCAGATAGGCGTCGACCACCCACTGCAGGCCCGCCGTCGAGGCGCCGAGCTCGCGGCCGAGGGTGGGCAACGCGACGTTGACCACCGTGCTGTCCAGGAATGCCAGCCCGGAAGCGAGCACGGTGGCGCCGAGGATTCCGCGCCCCGCGCGCGAACGAAGCGCCACTCCGCCGTGGTTCGCCATGCGCTTGCCGCCTCGTGCGTTCAGCTTACGCTTCGCGCCCGCCGCGCGACTTGGCTGTTGGCGCCGCGGGTGTTAGTTGGTCACCTTTCCGCGCCCCGAACATCTGGGGAGTTACGTGATGGAAACCGCTCCGCGCGCTTCGCCCGCTCCGCCCGCTCCGATCGATAAATGGCCCCCGCTGCCGCTCAAAACCTGGGAGGACACCTATGCCACGTTGCACATGTGGACCCAGATCGTCGGCAAGACGCGGCTGGCGCTCGCCCCTTCCATGAACCACTGGTGGCAGGTGCCGCTCTACGTCAGCACCTGCGGCCTGACGACCTCTCCCATCCCTTCCGGAACGCGCACGTTCGAAGTGGAGTTCGACTTCCTCGCGCATCTGCTCCGGGTGCGGACGAGCGACGGGGCCGAGCGGACCCTCGCCCTGCGCCCGCGATCGGTCGCGGACTTCTACGGCGAGTACCGCGAAGCTCTCCGGTCGCTGGACCTGGAGGTGCGGATGCGGCCGGTCCCGGTGGAGGTGGTGGTTGCGGTGCCGTTCGCGGAAGATCGCGATCACGCCTCCTACGACGCCGGCGCTGCCCAGCGCTGTTTCCGCGCCCTGGTCCAGATCGATCGGGTGATGAAGGAGTTTCGCGGACGGTTCCAGGGCAAGTGCAGCCCGGTCCACTTCTTCTGGGGCAGCTTCGATCTCGCCTGCACGCGCTTCTCCGGCCGCAGAGCTCCAATTCACCCGGGCGGCGCGCCGAACTGTCCCGATTACGTCATGCACGAGGCGTACTCGCACGAGTGCGCCAGCGCGGGATGGTGGCCCGGCGGTGGCGGGATGAGCGAGGCGGCCTTCTACGCCTACGCGTATCCGGAGCCGAAAGCGCTCGGCGACGCGGCGATCCTGCCGCGCGGCGCGTACTACCACCGCGATCTGCGCGAGTTCATCCTGCCGTACGAAGCGGTGCGGACGGCGGCGAACCCCGACGAGGCGCTGCTCTCGTTCCTGCAGAGCACTTATGACGCCTCCGCGAATCTTGCCGGCTGGGATCGGAACGCGCTGGAGCGGCGGAAGGAATCCAGGGAGGCGTGATGGGCGCGACCCAGGAGCTGAAGGGGCCCGATCTCGGCGCCGGCATCGACGTTTCGCAGCTGCGCGAGGCCGAGCCGTTGCTCGGCCATGGAGGCGGCGAGCCGATCGTGCTCATCAGGACCGGCGGCGAGATCTGCGCCGTCGGAGCGACCTGCACGCATTACGGAGGGCCGCTCGCGGAGGGGATCGTCGAGCGTGGAACCATCCGCTGCCCCTGGCACCACGCCCGGTTCGATCTGCGGACCGGCGCGCCGGAGCGCCCCGGACGAGACCCGATTCCCTGCTACCGCGTCGAGCAGCAGGGGGGCCGTGTCCGGGTCGGTGCGCGGATCCCGCCCGCGCCGCCAAAGGCCGCCGAAGGTCCACAGAGCGCGGTGATCATCGGAGGCGGCGCGGCGGGAAATGCGTGCGCCGAGGAGTTGCGCCGGCAGGGCTACGGCGGCGCGATCACGATGCTCGCGGGCGAGGGCACGCTGCCGGTCGATCGCGCGAACCTGAGCAAGGACTATCTCGCCGGGACCGCCCCGGAGGACTGGATTCCGCTGCGCGGCAGCGACTGGTACGCGGAGCGCTCCATCGACGTCCGCGTCGGCGTCGAGGTGGCTGCCCTGGACGTTTCCCGCCGGGAGGCGCGGCTTTCGACCGGGGAGACGCTGCGCTACGGCGCGCTCCTGCTGGCCACAGGCTCGGAGCCGATCCGGCTGGGCATCCCGGGAGCGGAGCGAGCTCTCCTCCTGCGCACGTTCGCGGACAGCAAGAAGATCGTCGCGCGCGCCCAGGCGGGACGGAGGGCCGTGATCATCGGAGCGAGCTTCATCGGCCTGGAGGCCGCGGCTTCCTTGCGCGCCCGGAACGTCGAGGTGGCGGTGGTCGCGCCCGAGTCACGTCCTCTCGAGCGGGTGCTCGGAGCGGAGCTGGGCGATTTCGTGCGCGCATTGCACGAGGAGCACGGCGTGCGCTTCCATCTGGGGCGCACGCCGGCCCGGATCGACGAGGCGTCGGTCGCCCTGGACGACGGTTCCACGCTCCCGGCGGACCTGGTGGTGATGGGAGTCGGGGTGCGGCCCCGCCTGGGCCTCGCCGAGAAGGCAGGGCTGCGGCTCGACCGCGGCGTCGTCGTCGATGCGACCCTGCGGACCAGCGCGGACGGCGTCTGGGCGGCCGGCGACATCGCACGCTTCCCCGATGCTCGCAGCGGCCGGGAGATCCGTGTCGAGCACTGGGTGGTGGCGGAGCGGCAGGGGCAGCACGTGGCGCGCGCGATGCTGGGAGCGCGCGACGCCTATCGGGCGGTGCCGTTCTTCTGGAGCCAGCACTACGACGTTCCGATCAACTACGTCGGGCACGCGGAGAGCTGGGACTCGATCACGGTCGCGGGCAGCGTCGCGGAGAAAAATTGCCTGGTGGCGTACCGGCAGGCGGGACGCGTCCAGGCGGTCGCTTCGATCTACCGCGATCGCGAGAGCCTGCAGATCGAGGCGGCGCTGGAGCGCGGCGACGCAGCGGCGGTCGAAGCGCAGCTGCGCTCATGAAACTGCACAGTGTTTCTGCGACGCATCGGTAGGGTTACGGATTGTCCGCCTGGGCGCTGCGCGCAAGAACAACCGGCGCGAGGAACCCATGGAACCTTGCAATCTGATCCTGATCGACGATCACGTGGTCTTCCGCGAGAGCCTGAAGATGCTCCTTCGGCCGCATCCCGAGTTCCGCGTCGCGGGTGAAGCGTCGGGCGTCGCGGATGCCTGCGCGATCGCGGCGTCGACGCACGCGGACGTCGTGCTGCTGGACATCAAGCTGCAGGACGGCGAAGGCGTGACGGTCCTCCGCGACCTGCTCCGCCAGGATCCCGGCTACCGGGTCCTGATGCTGACGATGGTCGACGACCCCGCGCGCGCCGCAGAGGCCTTTCATGCCGGAGCCCTCGGCTACGCGACGAAGGACGAGCCGTTCGAGAGCCTCGCCAAGGCGATCCGCGCGGTGCGCGACGGGCAACGCTACCTCTCCCCGACGGTCTCGAGCGCCGAGGTGGAGGAGTGGCGAAAGCGCGCGCCGTC
Source organism: Myxococcales bacterium (assembly GCA_035651935.1). Taxonomy (GTDB): domain Bacteria; phylum Myxococcota; class Myxococcia; order Myxococcales; family 40CM-4-68-19; genus 40CM-4-68-19. The sequence continues at coordinate 18,760 of DASREU010000078.1, forward strand.
GGGGGACGTGCTCGCCGTTCTCACCCGGCGCGAGCGGGACGTCTTCGATCTCGTCGTCCTCGGCTGGACGAGCGGGGAGATCGGGGCGCGGCTCGACATCAGCCCCCGGACGGTCGAGACCCACCGGGCGCGGATCCTCCAGAAGCTGCATGCCCGGTCGGTGCTCGACCTCGTCCGCATTGCCGCGCAGCACGGGCTGCTGCCGGACGAGCGGAACTGAAGCGGGCGCGCGTCGGATCGGTTGTCGACGGTCCGGGCACGTACCCATTGTCCCGCTTCGTTCGCGCTCGTATGTATCGGGCGTGGGCGAATTCCGGAAGCTGGTCCTGGAAGTGGTTGGCAAGTGCGACCACGACGCCATGCGGGCCTTGGTGTGGCGCGCCGCCGGTGTGGACGCGCGCGAAGTGCGGATCGAATTCCAGACCGCCGCGGACGTCGACGGGCGGGCGCTCCGCCTGCTTGCCGCCGCCATCCGGCGCCTGGGTTCCGGGCGGGTGATCCGCGTGCACGGCTTGCTGGCCCGCGACGCCGCTGTCCTGCACCGGCTCGGCGTCCCTGTCGACGTGGTCACCGGGATCCGGCCGCGGGCGTAGTCGCTGCCTGCGGGTCCGGGCACGAACCAGCCCGCGGGCGGACGTCGTCACCTCTCTCGCGACGAAAGCGGCGCGCCGAAGCCGCCGCTGGCGAGACCTAGGTGCCGTCCCGCGCGGTGGACGGCACCGGGGGCGGAGCCACGGGATCTCCCCCGGAGGAAGCCAGCGCACGCCCGCGGCGCAGGCGGACCCCGTCGATCACCAGCGTCACGCCCAGCCATGCCGCGAGGATCGCCACCGGAACGACGAACCACCAGGGAAAGAGGACGGCGAGGACGGCGCAGGCGATCAGGACGAGCCCTCCACCGACGAGCAGGCGCGCCTCTGCGGCGCCGAGCACCCGATATCCGCCCAGGGCAGCGCCGACGGTAGCGCCGACGCGGAGGGCGCCTGCGGCCGCCACGGCCGATCCTTCGCGATGCCGCGGACCCTGGCTGCGAGGCTCGGCCGGCGCGCGTCGAGAGGGAAGGCCGAGCATGACCTCCGTCGAGCTCGCCAGATCGTGCTCGTACATCTCTTCCATCTGGCGCGCGAAGCCGTCGTCCTCCACCGCCACATCCAGCTCCCAGTTCCCCATCCAGCTGGCCAGGTTCAGGTTCGTCGAGCCGACGCGCGCCCATCTTCCGTCGGCGACCGCGGTCTTCGCATGGAGCATCCGGCCGTTCCACTCGAACACCCGGATCCCCGCGGTGAGCAGCGGACGGTATCCGGCTGCGCCGAGGCGCTTGACGAAGCCGAGGTCGGTGGACCCGGGCACGAGCAAGCGAACGTCCACTCCATCCATCGCCGCCGCGCGGAGCGCCTGGACGTACGAAGGCAGCCCGATGAAGTAGGCATCGGTCAGCCAGAGCGTCCGCCTCGCCAGCGCCGCGACGAGGGTGTCCAGGCGGTAGGTGCCCGCAGTCGCCGGCTCCGTCGCGACGACGCGGACGGCGACCTCCCCCGCGATGGGCATGTCCTCGCGCCGGATGATCTCGCCGGCCTCCAGCGCCGCTCCTGCCTCCGCCCAGGTGCGGGAGAACGCATGCGCCAGATCCGCGACCGCCGGTCCTTCGATCCGGATTCCGGTGTCGCGCCAGGGCGGGATCCCGCGCGCCGGATCTCCGGCCCAGCGCGCGGCGATGCACAGGCCGGTGACGAACCCGACCCGTCCATCGACGACCAGGCTCTTGCGGTGGTCCCGGCGCAGCCAGCCCAGGGGCGACTCGAAGCGGAAAGGGTTGAACCAGCGGAACTCGACGCCGCCCTGCCGGAGCCGGTTCCAGAAGTGGCGCGACGCCTCGCTGCGGCCGCCGAGCCAGTCCTGGAGCACATGCACGCGGACGCCGCGCCGGGCGGCGGCGATCATCGCCTGCGCGAACTCGTTGCCGACCGGGTCTTCCGCGAAGATGTAGCTCTCCATGAAGATGCTGCTTCGCGCCTGTCCGATCGCGTCCAGCCACGCGGGATAGTTCGCCGGCGCATCGCGGAGCAGCGCGACCGCGTTGCCGGCGATCAGCGGGGCGCCGGCTGCGCGCGACAGCGCCTGCTCGGCGACGACACGCAGCGAGGCGTGCGCGACGTCCGGGTGCTGTGCTGCCGCACTGGGCTCCGGGCGCACCATGGGGAAATGCTTCAGTGCGCGCTACCACATTTCGCGAGCAAGCGCAGCCATTCGAGGATCTGCCGGAAGACGAGGAACTCGTGGTTCACGCGGCGCTGCCCGCTCTGTCCCCAGGCGGAGCGCAGGCCGGGATCGACCAGCATCTCGTCGAGCATCTGGGCGATCTCCTCCGGATTCTCCGGATCGTTCACGAGCCGCCCGTCGAGGCCGTCGCGGATCTGCTGCCGCAACCCCCAGGCGTGGGTGCCCATCACCGGGATACCCTTCCACATCGCCTCGGTCGCGGTGAGGCCGAACCCTTCGCGCAGCGAGTTCTGCACGATCAGCGTGGAGCAGCGCTGCAAGGCATTGACCATCAGCGCATTGTTCTTCACCGAGTCCATGGGCAGCGCGAGGAGCGCGATATCGGCGCGCTCCTCCGGCTCCAGATCGCGGAACGCCGCGCTGAGCCCGGCGAGCGTCTGGCGCGCCTCGGGATCGTCCTGCACCGATCCGGGCTCCGGACCGGCGAGCACGAGCCGGACGATCTCCAGCCGGCGGCGCTGCCGCGGCGGATACTCTCTCTTGCGCAGGCGCCGCTTCAGCCGGCGAAACCCTTCGAGCAGCGGCCCGAAGCCCTTCAGCCGGTCCCATCGGGACACCTCCGTCACCACCGGCCGGAAGAGGAGGCCGACGTCCGCGGGCCGATCGGCCGGCGCGAACGTGCCGTCCGGCTGCAGCCGGAGCGCCGGCTTCGGGAAGGGTTCCGTCAGCACCGGATGGTTGGCGGCGACGAGGCCTGCGTTGCAGAGCACGCCGACGAGCTTGTGCGGCGGCAATTCCCGGTTCTTGTGGCTGAGCGGATCGATGGTTGGGCGCATCACCGTCGCGCGCCCCGCGAGAAAGTCACGGATGTATTCGGGCGCGGAGAACACCGCGTTGTCGTAGACCTGGGCATACGGCTGGAGGAACGACCACGCGGCGCGCGCCGCCGGCGAGTCGACTTCGAGGCCGATGTGGCAGCGCCAGATGGCCTGGATTCCGAGCGCCCGCTTGATCGACGCTCCGGCTCCCAGCGGCTGGGGATCGTGGACGACGAGGATGTCCTGCTTCCGGAGCAGGGGCTGCAGCGCCGCCGCCGTCTCGCGGCTCACGGTGTCGTAGAGCTCGCGGTCGCCGGGATCGAGGCGCGGATCTCCCTCGCCATGGATCAGGTTGTGCAATCGCTTGGTGAGGAAGAAGAACTCGCGGTGGGAGGTCCGCATCACCACCCACTCGGTCGCCACCCCCAGCTCGCGCAGCATGGAGACGAGCCGCGGCATCATCTCCGCCACCCCGCCGCCCGCGGCGGTGGAGCTCACCATCCACACCTTGCGCCCCCGGAGCGCCGGGACGCAAAGCGCTGCCTCGGAACGGAGGTCCTGCACGGTCTGGGCGAGCTGCAGGTACGCGGCGTAATCGTCGAGGCGGACGCGGTCCTTGATGTCGATGAGATCGATCATGGGGCGCAGCCGGGCAGCCGCTCCGACGACGGATGCCATGGCTCAAGCTGGGGACGATCTCCCGGCGCGCCAACGCGGCCGGTGCGGTCAGGTGGCGACCGTGGCGGCGCGCGAGGCGCGGCCGCCCGAGAACAGCAGCACCGCCATGCAGGACAGGGCGAAGACGGCGAGGAAGGCGAAGCCGAGGGTGAAGCTGCCGGTCGCCTGCCGCACGGTGCCGAGGACCAGGGGCGGGAAGAAGCCCCCAAGGCCGCCTGCTGCTCCGACGAGCCCGGTGACCGCCCCGACGCTCTTGGGGAACATCTCGGGCACCAGCTTGAAGACGGCGCCGTTCCCCAACCCGATGGCGACCGCCATTCCCAGCGCGCCCATCCTGAACCAGCCGAGCCCCGGGATGGACAGCGCGAACGCCATCAGCATCACCGTCGGGAACACCGCGACGAGGATCTTCTTGCCGCCGAGCTTGTCCGCGAGCCACCCGCCCACCGGACGCATCGCGGTGGCGACGAGGACGAACCCGCCGGCCCGCAGGCCCGCTTCCTGCGGCGTCATCTCGAAGAGGTCGGTGAGGAAGGTGGGCAGATAGATCGCCATGGAGACGAATCCGCCGAAGGTGAGGAAGTAGTAGAGGCTGAGCACCCAGCTTCCCCGCTCGCGCAGCGGCGTCATCGTCTGCGCCAACGTCCGCGGCGGGGCGATCCGCTCCGGATCGCGCGCGCCGACCGCGAACACCGCGAGCCATGCAGCCGCGAGGATGGCGAACGTCCAGAATCCCCAGGGCGCCCCCCAGGCGCGGGCGATGAACGGCGCGCCGAATGCAGCGAGCGACTGGCCGATGTTGCCCGCGCCATAGATGCCGAGCGCGGTGCCTTGCCTTTCGGGCGGATACCACCCGCTGCAGAAGCCGACGCCGACGGCGAAGCTCGCCAGCGCGATCCCGAGGAAGAAGCCGGTGATCACCAGGCCCGTGTAGCTGCCGACCCAGGCCATCGCTGCGACCGCGAGGGCGCTCGCGGCGAGGACTGCGATGAACACGCGGCGGCCACCCAGGCGATCGGTCAGCATCCCCAGCGGGATGCGCCCGACGCTGCCGAGGAGGACCGGGATGGCGAGCGCCACGCTCGTCTGCACCGGGCTGAGCCCGAGCGACTTGCGGAGGATGGGCATCATCGCGGACACCGACCCGAAGGCGGCGAAGCAGACCGCGAAGGCGCCGGTGGCGAGCGTCAGCTGGACGGCATTTCCGGATCGGCGGTCGATCATGGAGGACCCCGTGGTTGCGGGCTAGCCGGCGCGCGGCGCAGGGCGCACGGCGGGAGGATGGCGCCAGCTGACGAGCTGCGGCGGACGCCAGAGGTAGGAAATGGGGATGGTGACCACGTGCATCAGCCGCGAAAGCGGCAAGAGCGCGATCAGGACGAAGGCGTTGACGAAGTGGAGCTTCACCGCGAACGGCAGAAAGGCGATGCGGTCGACCTGCGGCTGGAGCGTCAGAAGGCCCGAAAGCCAAGGCGCTCCGGTGTGGAGGAACCAGCCCGAGCCCCAGCGCAGCCCGAGGGCGATGTACACCCCGCTCACCGCCTGCAGCGCGAGGGAGACCAGCACCAGCCAGTCCATCCGGCTGGTCGAAGCCGTGAGGGCGAGCCGCCGCAAGAGCAGCAGCGCGACTCCGGCCACCGCGAGCATCCCCAGCGCGAGCCCGGAGAGCTCGACGAGGTAGAGGCGGGCCGGATCGGCGAGAAGCCTGCCAAAGGCCTGGGGGAACACCGCGGCGAGCACGTGCCCGAGGAGGACGAGGAGGATGGCGGAATGCCAGGGAACGGCGGCGAACCCCTGCAGCCGTGACTCGAGCAGTTGCGAGGATCGCGCGGTCAACGTGTCGCGCAGGCGCCGCGCGCGGTACACGCCCCCGAAGAGGGCGAGCGCAACCGCGAGGTAGGGGAAGACCGCGAAGAGGAACAGGTTGCTCATGGCCGCGCCTCCGGCGGCGCGCCGCGGTGCTTGCGCGCGGGCGGGTTGACAGAAGCGAGGAGCGCGTCGAGGAGCGCGCGGTACGGGGTCGAAGCGGGAGCGAGCGAGTTGATCATCCGCTCGACCGCCGGGACCAGGCCCTCGTGGATCAAGCTGAGGCGCGCCTCCGGATCGCGCGCGACCGCGAGGAACCGGAGCACCTCGGAGAGGTGATCGCCCAGCTCCTCCTGCGGCCGGAAGCCTTCGCCGGAGTAGACCGCGGCGAGCGCGCTGAGGAACAGGTTCCGCCGCGCCGGCTCCGGGCAGATCTGGTGACCCACGTACGGAGCGCAGGAAGGCTGCAGGTCGAACGTCGCGGAGTAGACCTCCTCGATCTCACCGTGGCTCGAGCGGCTCGCCCAGGAGAGGAACGTCCGCAGCTTCGGCGCGGAGGGGTGCCCCGGCTCGAGGAGGGCGAGGCAACGCTTCACCGTGCTGGCCACGTCGCCGCGGGGATACGCGAACAGCTCGGCGAAGGTGGCGAGGACTGCCCGTTCCGTGGTGTGAGGCGTCGTCATGGTGTCACCGCCCTTCCATCGGTCGCAAGAAGCCGAACCCCGCGCCGCGGTGGGGCTGCGGCTCGGCGCGCGTATCGGCCTGGTCCTCGCGCCCGAGCCCGGGGATGGCGATGCGCTCGGACATCGGCGCGAGCGAAGTGAGGTGGAAGATCTCGTCGGCCTGCTGCGCGGTCAGGCCCGCCTGTGCGAGGAGCGTTGCCCTGGTCTCGGGCGGGAGATCTCCGACGTCGCGCGAGCGCCGGTGCGCGCGGACCGCGATCAGCTTGCGCAAAGCGTCCTCGATCACAGCGGTGTTCCCGGCGGAAAAGAGGCTGGCCAGGTAGCGCGACGGGAGCCGCGCCTGCGCGCCGGAGGCGAAGAGATCGCCGTCAGCGCCTTGCCCCAGCGCCGGCAGCAGCGGAGGCACGTAGAAGAGCATCGGCAGGGTGCGGTACTCGGGGTGGAGCGGCAGCGCGAGACCCCACTCCTTCACCCAGCGGTAGACGGGCGAGCGTTTCGCGGCCTCGAGCACCTGGGGGCTCACGCCGTCCGCGAGCGCCCGCGCCTGTACGCCGAAGTCGAACGGATCGAGGATCAGCGCCCGCTGCGCCTCGACCAGCTCTTCGTCCGGCCGGGTGGCGGTCGCGACCAGCAGATCGGCGTCGTAGAGGAGGACGCCGAAGTAGCGGATCCGGCCGACGCAGGTGTGGAAGCACGCCGGCGCCTCGCCCGCCTCCAGGCGGGGGTAACAGAAGATGCACTTCTCCGATTTCCCCGTGGACCAGTTCTGGAACACCTTCTTGTACGGGCAGGCGGAGATGCACATCCGCCAGGACCGGCACTTGTCCTGCGCGATCAGGACGGCGCCGTCCTCGCCGCGCTTGTAGATGGCGCCGGAGGGGCAGGCCGCGACGCAGGCCGGGTTCACGCAGTGGTTGCAGACGCGCGGCAGGTAGAAGAAGGCGAGCCGCTCGACGTCCGCGAGCTGGTCGCGCTCGGGCTGCGTGAGCGCCGCCAGATTCGGATCGTTGGCAGCATGCAGCGCGGACCCTCCGAGGTCGTCGTCCCAGTTCGGCCCGGAGCGGATCTCCATCGGTTTCCCATCGATCAGGGAGACCGGCCTCGCCGTGGGCTGGTCGTTCCCCGCCGGCGCCTTGAACAGCTCGTCGTACTGGTACGTCCACGGCTCGTAATAGTCGTCGAGGACAGGAAGGGACGGGTTGTGGAAGAGCCGGGAGAGTGTGGCCGCCTTCCCTCCCTGCCGCAGCGCGAGCTTGCCGTCCTCGCTCTTCCAGCCGCCCTGGTACCGCTTCTGGTCTTCCCAGAGCACGGGGTATCCGGTGCCCGGCCTGGTCTCGACATTGTTCCACCACGCGTACTCGACGCCGCGCCGATCGGACCACTGGTTCTTGCAGGCGACGCTGCACGTGTGACACCCGATGCACTTGTCGAGGTGGAACACCGAGGACATCTGCGCGCGCACGGTCATGGCCTGTTTCTCCGGTCCGCCGCTACCAGCGCGGCTCACCCTCGAGCTTGCGGACGATCACGTAGGTGTCGCGGTTGTTTCCCGTCGGCCCCCAGTAGTTCAGGGCGAAGGTGAACTGGCCGTACCCGCCCGCCATCAGCGTCGGCTTGAGGCGCACCCGGGTCAGGCTGTTGTGCCCGCCCGCGCGCCGGCCGCCGCGCGAAGGGCTCTTCGGGACGCCGATGGTGCGCTCCGGCGAGTGATAGAGGATGCAGAGGCCGTCGGGAACGCGGGCGCTCACCACCGCCCGCACCACCACGGCGCCGTGATCGTTCGCGGCCTCCACCCAGTCGTTGTCGGAGATGCCTGCCCTCGCAGCATCGCGCTCGCTGATCCAGAGCGGGTGCGTGCCGCGCGAGAGCGTGAGCATGCGCAGGTTGTCGCCGAACGTCGAGTGGATGTTCCACTTGCCGTGCGGCGTCAGGTAGTTCAGCCGGATGGACTTCGCGCCGTTCTTCGTCTCGATCAGATCCCCGAGCACCTCCGGATCGGGCCGCGGCTTCCAGGTGGGAAGGGCTTCGCCGAAGGAGAGGAACACCGGGTGGTCGAGGTAGAAGTGCTGGCGGCCGGTGAGGGTGCGCCAGGGGACGAGCCGCTCCACGTTCAGGCAGTACGCCGAGTAGGTGCGTCCGCCGCCGGTGATCCCGGTCCAGCAGGGGCTGTCCAGGAGGCGGCGCGGCTGCCGGGCGATGTCCTCGAAGGTGGTGCGCACGCTGCGCGATTTCTCCGCCAGATCGGCGAGCGGAAGCCCGACCTTCTTCTCCTCGGCCTGGAAGGCGCGGTACGCGATCTCGCCGTTCGTCTCCGGAGCGAGGTGGAGGATCGCGCCCGCGGCATCCACCGCGCGCTCGAGCGACGGGTACCGGACGCCGCCCCATTCGATCGGGCGCTGCCGGACGAGGTCGTCGTAGAAGTCGTCCACCGGCCAGGTGATGCCGTGGGCGGAGAGACCGCCGCTGCGCACCGCCGGCCCCAGCGAGACGAAGCGGTCGTAGAGATGCGCGTAATCCCGCGCGACCACCGAGAACCCGGGCATGGTCTTGCCGGGGATCGCCTCGCACTCCCCCTTGCTCCAGTCGCGCACCTCCCGCTGCGCCATCTCCGCCGGCGTGTCGTGCGCGAGCGGCGTCATGACGACGTCGCGCACCGGCGTGGGGAGGTGGACCCTGGAAAGCTCGCTGACCTTTGCCGCGATCGCCTTGAAGGCGTCCCAGTCGCTCTTCGACTCCCAGCAAGGCGGCACGGCCGCCTGGAAGGGGTGGATGAACGAGTGCATGTCGGTGGTGCTGAGGTCGTCCTTCTCGTACCAGGTGGCTGCCGGGAGGACGACGTCGGAGTAGAGCGCGGTGGTGTCCATCCGGAAGTTCATGTCGACGACCAGGTCGAGCTTTCCTTCCGGCGCCTGCTCGCGCCAGCTCACCTCGTGCACGGAATCCTTCGCGCACTCCTGCGCGATCACTTGATGGTGCGTGCCGAGGTAGTGGCGAAGGAAGTACTCCTGCCCCTTGGCGCTCGACATCAGCGCGTTGCCGCGCCAGATGAACCAGAGGCGCGGCCAGTTCCCGGGAGCGTCCGGATCCTCGACGGCGAACCGCAGCTTCTTCTCGCGCAACTGCCCGACGATCCACTGGACGATCTCGGCGTCGGTCTTCGCCCCCGCCGCTTCCGCGTCGCGCACCACCTGCGCGGGGTTGCGGTCGAACTGCGGGAAGAACGGCAGCCATCCGAGCTTCACCGCCCGGACTTGATGGTCGATGGTGTGCCCGGCCGTGAGCGCATCGCGCGACGCGGCGGGATTGACCTTCTCCTCGTCGGCGGTGCGCTCGTACCGCCACTGATCCGTGTGCACGTAGTGGAAGCTCGGCGCGTTCTGCAGCCGCGGCGGGCGCGCCCAGTCGAGCCCCCAGGCCAGCGCCGCCCATGGCGCCACCGGCGCCAGCTTCTCCTGCCCGACGTAGTGGTTCAGCCCCCCGCCGTTGCGGCCCACGCAGCCGCAGAGGACGAGGCTGGCGATGGCGCCGCGATAGGCGAGATCGCCGTGGTACCACTGGTTCACCCCCGCGCCGACGATGATGGAGCACTTGCCCGAGGTCTTCTCGGCGGTGGTCGCCCACTCGCGCGCGAAGCGGATCACGTCGGCGCGCGGGACTCCGGTGTGCTTCTCCTGCCAGGCCGGCGTGTACGGCGCCGACGCGTCGTCGTAGCTCGCGGCATACGCGCCGGGAAGACCGCGCCCGACTCCGTACTGGGCGAAGAGGAGATCGTAGACGGTGGCTGCAGGAACCGTTCCCCGGCTGGTTTCGACGTATCGCACCGGAACCGAACGCCGCACCGCGGCGCCGGCGGCGAAGTCGCGGAACTCCACCTCGCAGGTGGCGCCGTTCTCCTCCAGCAGGCTGAGCCGCGGGTCGAGCGGGGTTCCGTCGGCGCCGTCCTTCATCATTAGATTCCACTGGCCCTTCTTCTGCTGCCAGCGGAAGCCGAGCGATCCCTGCGGCATGCGCGGGCCGGTGGCGCGGTCGTAGACGAGGAACTTGAAGTCGCCGTTCTCCGCACCGGCGTAGCGGGGCAGCGCGCTCGCCGGGAGCATGCGGCCGGGCACGAAGGCGCCGTCCTCCGCGCGAAGCTCGACGAGGAACGGCGCGTCGCTGTAGCGGCGCAGGTAATCCTGGAAGAACGGCACGGCGCGGCCGGCGTGGAATTCATTGAGGATGACGTGGTTGACGGCCATCCAGAAGGCGCCGTCCTGCCCTGCGGCGGCCGGGATCCACCAGTCCGCGAGCTTGGACGTCATGCTGAAGTCGGGAGAGAGGACCACGAGCTTGGCGCCCGCGTGGCGCGCCTCGGTCGCGAAGTGGGCGTCGGGCGTCCGGGTCATCGCCACGTTCGAGCCCATCGAGACGATGTACCTGGAATGGAACCAGTCGGCGCTCTCGGCGACGTCCGTCTGCTCGCCCCAGATCTCGGGCGAGGCGTTGGGCAGGTCGCAGTACCAGTCGTAGAAGGAGAGGTTGACCGCGCCGAGCAGCTGCAGGAACCGCGAGCCGCCGGCGAACGAGAGCATCGACATCGCGGGGATGGGCGAGAAGCCGATGATGCGATCGGCGCCGTGGCGCGCGATGGTGTGCACGGTGGCGGCGGCGACGATGTCCAGCGCCTCGTCCCAGGTCGCCCGCCGGAAGCCGCCCTTGCCGCGCGCCTCCTGGTAGCGCTTGCGCGAGACCGGGTCGTCGACGATCGAGGCCCAGGCCTCGACCGGGTCGGGGTGGCGGGCGCGCGCGGCGCGCCAGAGGTCGACGAGCACGCCGCGCAGGTACGGGTACTTCACCCGCAGCGGGCTGTAGAGATACCAGGAGGCGGAGATCCCGCGCGCACAGCCGCGCGGCTCGTACCCGGGGACGTCGCAGGAGATCTTCGGGTAGTCGGTGGCCTGCGTCTCCAGCGCCACGATGCCGTTCTTCACGTGCACGTTCCAGGAGCAGCTGCCCGTGCAGTTCACGCCATGCGTGCTGCGCACCACCCGATCGGTCTGGTTGCGGTTGCGGTACAGCTCTTCCCAGCGCCGGTGCCCCGGGCCGACGATGTCCTGGATCCAGCTCATCGGAGATCTCCCTCGATGCGGCGGGCGTTCGTCTTCAGCTGCTCGCGCACCGGCGGGCGGCGCCTTCGGCCCCAGGCGAGCAAGGCGCCCAGCGCGGCCGCCGCGAGCGCAGCCTGGAATGCGAACCATCCTCCTCCGGCGGCGGGGACCTTCCCCCCGACCTCCTGGAAGAACGCCGCGAGGTGTGCGCGCTCGGCAGCGGAGATGGGGCGCCCGGCGTACAGCGGCTTCATGCTCTTGTACGGCTGATCGGTGAGGACGCCGTCGAGGATGTCCCCGTCGAGCGCGGCCTGGGACGTCGAGAGATCCGGGCCGAAGCTCGCGTTCATCGCCGCCCCCTGGCCGCCGATCGCATGGCACGCGCCGCACGGAGGTCCGCCTTTTTCGAAGGCGACGGCGCCGCTGTACAGGGCGCGCCCGATGCGTGCGTTGCCGACGGGCGCAGGGTCGTGCGCGACGACCGGGGCGGGGAACAGGGCGGCGCCGAGGAGAGCGGAGATGATGAGGCGGTGGACGAGCACGTGCACCTCCTGTCGCAAACCCGCCGGGCCTGACGCGAGCCCGCGCGCAGGGCGCAAGTCGCGCGTAGACGCGCGTGAAGGGCGTGCACCGCACGTGCCACGACCCTGCGCGAGATGGGCCATCTCGCCGGGACGAGCAGGTTGCGCCTGCCGTTTCGCGTCGCGCAGAGCTTGCGGTGCGACGATCTGCGTCCGCCTGGAGAGTGATATGGGCGGCCGATGGGAACGCGTTCGCGCCGCGGAACGGTCCGCTTTGGTCCTGCGGGCTGGGATTATCCGGACTGGGCGGGCAAGGTGTACCCGGCGCCGAAGCCGAGGGGATTCGATCCGCTGCGATACCTCGCCGGATACTTCGACACCATCGAGATCAACTCGACCTTCTACCGGCCACCGTCGCCGAAAGCGGCGCGGAGCTGGGTCGAGCGCGTCGCTGAGCATCCGGACTTCCGGTTTGCCGCCAAGCTCTACAGGCGGTTCACTCACGAGCGGACGTCGGCGTGGTCGCGCGAGGAAGTGGACGAGGTCCGCAGCGGCCTCGATCCGATGGCCGAGGCGGGAAAGCTCGGCGCCCTGCTGCTGCAGTTTCCCTGGTCGTTCCGCAACACGGAAGAGAACCGCGAGTGGCTGCGGGATCTGGCGAAGGCGTTCCGCGAGTACCCGCGGGTGGTGGAGGTGAGGCACATCTCCTGGAACGCGCCCGACTTCCATGCCGAGCTGGTGGCGTCGGGGATGGGGATCGTCAACGTCGATCAGCCGATGTTCCGCAATTCACTGCCGCCGTCGGCGCGGGCCACGTCCGCGATCGGGTACATCCGCGTGCACGGCCGCAACTACAAGGACTGGTTCCGGAAGACCGCGGGGAGGGACGAGCGGTACGACTACCTGTACTCGTCGGGCGAGCTGAAGCCGTGGGCGGAGCGAACGAAGGCCCTGGCGGAGGAGCCGGGCGTCACCGACGTCTACGTGGTCAACAACAACCACTTCGCCGGA
>DASREU010000079.1:0-15885 GCA_035651935.1 Myxococcales bacterium
TCGCAGATCCGCCGGATCAGGTGCTCGCCGAAGTTCGTGATCTCGGTGTCCTCGTTGACGTAGAGCACGCGCCCGGTGCGCCGGACGGACTCGGCGATTCGCTCCCAGTCGTACGGATGGAGCGAGCGCAGGTCGATCACCTCGGCGTCGATGTCTTCCTGCCGCGCCAGCGCATCGGCGGCCCGGACGCAGAGCGGGAGCGTCCGCCCGTAGCTCACCACCGTCACGTCGCGGCCCGCCCGCACCGTCCGGCCCTCGCCGAACGGCACGAAGTGATCGGGCGTGTCGGGCCACTGCGGCTTCCAGGACGCGCGATCCCCGAGCGGCGCGTCGATCATCTTCGAGAGCGCGCGATCGTCGCCGGGCTCGCCGGGGATCTCCTCGCCCGGCAGCGAGCGCACCCGCATCAGCGCCTTGGGAACGAGGAAGAAGCACGGATTCGGATCGACGATGCACGAGAGCAGGAGCCCGTACGCATCGCGCGGCGTGGACGGCATCGCGATCCGGAAGCCCGGGATGTGCGTCGCCTGGGTGTCGAAGGAATGCGAGTGGTAGATGCTCCCGCGGATCCCGGAACCGACCGGCGTCATGATGGTGATGGGGCAGTTCCACTCGCCGTTCGACGCCCAGTGCTGCATCCCCGCGAGCTTGAGCAGATCGATGGTGTTGAAGGCGTAGTCGCAGAACTGGATCTCCGCGACGTTCCGGCACCCCGCGAGCCCGAGGCCGATGCTGGTGCCGACGACGCCGCGCTCGTCGAGCGGCGAGTTCCAGGCCGTCTTCAGCCCCTGCGTCGCGGTGAACGCGCCGCCGAGCGGCGGGCCGACGTCCTCGCCGAAGATGTCGGTGACGCCATGGCGCTCCTCGCCGACGTGCAGGGCCATGCGGATGGCCTGGACCATGTTGCTCACGAGTCGCCCCGGACGAGGTCGCGCTCGCTGAAGACGTTGTCGTAGATGCTCTTGCCGTCCGGCTGCGGCTCTTCCTTCACCTGCTTGTGCGCCGCGAGCAGCTCGGCGCTGAACTGCGCGCGCATCGCGTCCATCTGCTGGCGCGTGAGCAGGCCCTTCTCCTCCAGGCGCCGCTCGAATCCGGTGATGCAGTCGGCCTCGTCGTTCACCCGGTTCGCGCCGGACGCCGAGCTGTGTCCGTAGAGCCGGCTGAGGACCGCCTCCAGCAGGAAGGGTTTGCGCTCGCTGCGCACGTAATCCATCGCCGCCGCGATCTCGCGGTAGCTCACCTCGGGATCGTTGCCGTCGATGGTCTTGCTCTCGATCCCGAACGCCTTGCCGCGGTCGCTGATCCGCTTCTCGCCGTGCTGGCCCTGGTAGCTGGTGGAGATGCCCCAGTGGTTGTTGGTGACGATGATCAACACCGGCAGCGGGTTCGCCGGCCGCGAGGACCAGACCAGGCAGGTGGAGAAATCGCCTTCGTGGGTGCCGGCGTCGCCGCCCGTGACGACGGTGATCCCGCGCCCGCCGGCGCGCTTGTTCGCGATCGCGGTGCCCGGCGCCATCGAGTACTGCACCTCGATGGGGCTGGAGATCGGGACCACGTTCCATTTGCGGATCGCGTAATGGCCGACGAAATTGCGGCCGCCCGAGTAGGGGTCGGTGGCCGTGTTCTTCATCTGGCGGAGCGCATCGATCGGCTCCGCGCCCATCGCCAGCAGCGTCCCGGAGTTCCGGTAATGGAAGTGACAATAGTCGTACTGGGGCCCCTGCCCCTTGTGGATGAGGAGCCCCAGGGGAACGTTGAACGCCTCCTCGCCGGGGCCGCCGATCCAGAAGTACCCGTCGCCCTGGCGGTACATCTGGATCAGCCGCTCCTCGAGGGCGCGCGCCTTGACCATCAGCGTGTGCAGCCGGAGGAGCAGGTCGGGCGACAGCTCTGAAGCCGGGGTCGACCGGACGGGCCGCAGGCTGGTCGTGCTCACGGGCGCGTCTCCTTTTTGCGGGCGCTTCTTAACCCAACCCGCAGCGAAAGGCTATGCACGCCCGGGTTCGGGCTCCGCGACAGGCTGGTGCTCGCCGTTTCCCTCGTCGGGAGCGCTTTCTCCTGCCGGCCCCGGCTCCGAATCGCCGACCGTGGCGCCGGAAGACGCCTCGGTGACCGGCAGGGCCGGGACCGCCGCTTCGCGCGGCGCGCCGACGATGTGCTGGCCGGCCTTGGCCGGACGCGGTGCGCTGGTGGACGCGAGCACGGCCAGCTCGACATAGCGATCCAGCTGCGTCCAGGCGAGGAAGCGATCCAGCTCCGCGGCGGTCTGATCGCCGAGATCCTTCGTCAGCGGCTGGTCGGCCCACGCCTCCGCATACGCGTCGTAGAGCTTCTGCACGAACTCGACCGCGCGGTTGGCCTCTTCCAGGACCTCGCGATCCGCGCGCCAGGGGCCCGGAGAGCGTCGCGGCAGCGCTGCCCGCCGCAAGGTGGCGACGTTGCGCCGGTACGACTGCGCCGCCTTGGCCAGGTTCGGAGCGGCGGCGAGCAACTTCGAGCGCAGCTCGAGGCGCGGGCTGAGCGGCGCGGAAGCCTCGGGCGCGGCCTGCGCGGGCTCCGGCTCCGGGATCGGCGCAGGCTCGGGAGGCTCCGGCGCCGGATGCGGCACCGGTTCCGGCGTGGGACCCGGCGCGGCTTCCGCGGGCGCCGCGGACTCCCTGGGGACCGGCGGCGGCTGCGACTTGCCCTTGTCGGCGGCGGCGAGCTGCGCCAGCGCCAGCGGGAGATCGCGGAGGAAGCGCTGGAGATCGAAGCCCTGGCCGCCCTCGTACAGCCGCGAGAGCGCGGCGGTGAGCCGCTCCATCGCGCCGGAGCGGAGCTGCTCCATCACCCGCGGGAAGTCGAGAAAGGCGCGCCGCTGGGTGTCCATCTTCTGGTGCAGCCGCTCGGCGAACGCCAGCGCCGAGACCGCCTGCTCCACGTCGCGCCGGACCGAATCGCGCAGCGGCGCCCATCCGCCGCCGCTCCCTCCGCCGCCGCCGCCCGCCGGCTTCTGCGGCTGCTGCCCCGCGGGCTGTCCTGTGCCCCTGCCCTTCTTGCGCGCCACGCGTCCTCCGGAACCGGAACGCCTCTTCAAGCGGAAACCGGCGACAGATGCAAGGCCCTGCTTGTGCCGCGGCCCACATTTCGCTAACACCCGCCCATGCCGCAGCTCCGCCCGTACGCTCCCAGAGACTGGCCGCACTTCATCGCCCTCGAGCTGGAGACGCAGCTCGACGCGCTCGGCGACTCCACGGAAGAGGAGCGCGCCATCTTCCGCGAGCGCTTTTCCGCCTTGCTCGACGTCAAGATGGGCTTCTCCCGGAACGGGTTCCGCCGGCCGGGCGCGCAGCTCTGGATCCTGGAGGGAGAGGACGGCCGCTACCTCGGGCACCTCTGGCTCTCGCAGCGCGACGACGCCCGCCACGGGACGCCGACGTTGCAAGTGACCACCCTGGGCGTGGTCCGCGACGCGCGGGGGAAGAACTACGGACGGCTGCTCATGCAGAAGGCCGAGCAGGAGGCGAAGGATCGAGGCATCGAAGTGGTCGCGCTGGAGGTGGCCGGCAACAACCGGCGCGCGCGCGATCTCTTCAAGGACCTCGGGTACGAGACCGTCCGGCGCACCATGCAGAAGAGGCTGCGGGCCCCCTGACGAGGCCTGCGCGCATCCTCGTGCTCGGGCACTCGAATCTCACGCTGCGCGACTTCCTCGCGCTCCTCGGCGCGCATCGCGTCGGGCTGGTGGCCGACGTCCGCAAGCTGCGGGGATCCCGCGCCTTCCCGCACTTCAACGAGCGCCGGCTCCGCGCGGCGCTGGAAAGGGTCGGGATCCGCTACCTGCCGATCCCGGAGCTCGCGGGCCGCCGCGGCAAGAGCGCCGATCCTTCGCCGCGCCCGTGCTGGCAGAACCGCGGGTTCCGGAACTACGCGGACCACATGCGCACTCCCGAGTTCCGCTCCGGCGTGCGCAAGCTGCTCGCCGCAGCTCGCGGCGCCCGAACCGCAGTCATGTGCGCCGAGGCGGTGCCCTGGCGATGCCACCGCAGCCTGATCGCGGACTACCTGGTGGTGCAGAAGAAGCGGCGCGTGGACGAGCTGGTGGGCAAGCGCGCGCGGCCGCACCGGCTCACCGTCTGCGCCCGCATCGTCCGCGGAAAGCTGACCTATGACCTGCCGCGGAGCGCCGGCTGATGGAGATCGGACCGGAACAGCTCTCCGAAAAGCTCCGCCGCGGAGACCGCGTCTGGCTCCTCGACGTGCGCCAGGATTGGGAGCACCAGCTGGCGAAGCTGCCGGGTGACCTGGTGATTCCCCTGCACGAGCTTCCCGCGCGCCTCGAGGAGGTGCAGCCGCCGGAAGGAGCGGAGATCGTCTGCTACTGCCACCACGGCGTGCGCTCGCTGAGCGCCGCCGCCCTCCTCCGCGAGGCGGGATACCGCAACGCTCTCTCGCTCCGCGGCGGGATCGACCTCTGGTCGCGCGTCATCGACCCGTCGGTGCCGCGCTACTGACCGGTTCAGCCGCCGAACAGCGCCAGCGCGTTCCCGGAGAGGATCTTCGCCTCGTCCGCCGGCGGCAACCGCATCGCGCGGAGCGCGCGGAGCTCGTGGTCCCACGGGTACGGGATGTTCGGGAAGTCGGTCCCGTAGAGGATGCGATCGGGGTGGCGGCGGAGGATCTCCGGGTCCGGCCGCCGCGGGAAGAACCCGCCGATCACCATGGTGGTGTCGAGGTGCAGGTTGGGGAAGGAGCCGAGCATCTCCTCGAACTGCGCGGTGTGATCGAAGCCGAGGTGCGGGACGATCACCACCGCGTCGGGATGCCGGACGAGCGCGCGGCGCAGACGATCGGCGCCGGAGACGCTCCGGGGATCGATGCCGTAGCCGTGCAAGGCGGGCTCCGGACCGCAGTGGATCACCACCGGCTTGCGGAAGCGGGCCGAGGCGCGCCAGACCGCGTCGAGCCTCGGGTCGTCCGGGGCGATCTTCATCACGTGCGAGTGGATCTTCACTCCCCGGAACGGCCCCGAGAGCGCCTCCTCGAGGATCTCCTCCTCGCCTTCCTCGCCGGGGAAGACGGTGCAGCAGGGGATCACTTCCGGGTGGCGCCGCGCGACGTCGAGGGTGAAGTCGTTGAGGGCGCGCGCGAGCCCCGGCTTGTGCACGTAGGGCAGCGCGACCATCCGCTCGACGCCACCCTCGCGGAGGATCCGCACCGCTTCGTCGACGCCTGCGCGGTACTGGATGGGCCAGGCGTGCGTGTCGAACCAGCGCCGGATCGCCTCGGCCAGGCGGTCCGGGTGGAGGTGGACGTGCGCGTCGACGATCATGTTCCGGTGGCGCGCTTCTGGAACCCGAAGATGTCGCGGATGCGCGTGAGCAGGGTCGAGGTCACCGTCTCCATCGGCACTGCCTCCTGCTCCGCGCGCACCGCCTCCAGTGCGGTCCGGCGCCGGGCGATGGTCTCCGCGAGCCGCTCTGCGAGATCCGGCTCCGCGGTGAGGATGCGCTCGAAGGCGTCGCGATTCACCGCCAGGAGCGCCGCGTCGCCGAGGGCGATCACCGTCGCGGTGCGCGGCTCTCCGGTGAGCACGCTCATCTCCCCGAACAGCGACCCGCGCCCGAGCCGGGCCACCTCCCGCTCGCCGCCCTCGAGCTGCACGCGCACCGAGACTTCCCCGCGCGCGACGAGGTAGAGCGTCTCGCCGGATTCGCCTTGCCGCACCACCGCCTGGCCGGGACCGTAGTCGAGGAAGCGGGTCCGCTCGGCGAGGACCCGCCGCGCCTCGGCGGAGAGCGCCTGCACGAAGTCGATCCGCCCGAGCAGCTCCTCGGCCTCGGCCAGGTGCTCGCGGCGGCGCCGCAGCTCGGCCTCGGCCGCCCGCTCGCGATAGCTGACGGTCGTCTGCGGGTACGGCATCTCGATGCCGCCCCGCCGCAGCGCGTACCAGATGGCCTCCTGCACCTGGTCGAGCGCCTTGCGCTCGAGATGGAAGCCTTCGGTGTGGAACTTGATCCGGTAGTTCACGCCGTTCTCGGCGAAGGAGGCGATCTCCACCTCGACCGCGGGCGGCTGCAGCACCCTCGAGCAGGAGGCGACCGCCTCGCGCAGCACGGCCTTCGCGCGGGCGGGCGAGACGTCGAGATCGAGGCAGATCAGAAGCTCGATGGCGTCCGTGATCTGCGGCCGCATGTGGTTGATCACCACCTCGCGCGAGATGAGCCCATTCGGCACCAGGATCTCGTCCTCGTCGAGGGTCAAAAGGCGCGTCGAGCGCCATCCGACGTCCACCACCAGCCCGGTGTACTTGCCGAACGTCACCCACTCGCCCGGCTCGAACGGCTGCTCGGCGTTGAGGGTCAGCCCGGCGAAGAGGTTGCCCAGCGATTCCTGCAGCGCGAAGCCGAGGACCACGGAGAGGAGCGCGGAAGTGGCGAACAGGCTGGAAAGGTCGAACCGGTACGCGTGCCGCAACAGCACCGCCGCGCAGAGGAAGGTGAGCGCCCACGCCGCCAGCGTGCGGAGGATGCGCGGCGCTCCCCGGCGGCCGCGCCAGTGGATGAATGCAAAGACCAGCGAATCGCCCAGCCGGAGCACGCCGACGATCCCGAAGAAGCGCGACGCGGTCTCCAGCGCCTTGGCCGCCTCCGGGTAGAGATCGGGCGTCCAGAAGTATTCGGCGGCGCGGGTGGCGAGATAGAGGAAGAGCAGCCGCTGCGGCGGCCCGAGCTCCTCGAAGAACTGCCGCAGGCCCGGGTTCACCCGCCTGCGTTCCAGCCCCCTGCGGAGCAGCCCGACGAGGACGAAGAGGAGGACGACGGACAGGAAAGTCAGCGACTGCACGCTCTCATGCTCGCCGCTCGGTTGGCCCTGCGCAAGGAACCCGGAATGTGGGATGGATGAGGTGCTGCTATGTGTTGCGCCTGATCATGCACACCTCCACTCGCAGCCTGGTGATCGCGTTCGTCGCGGTGGTCGCAGCCTTCATCGGGTCGACGCTTTTGGTGCAGCACCAGGCGGGTGAGATCGACGACGAGGCCGCCCGGATCGCGCGCGACATCGGGCCCGGGATCCAGGTGATCAGCGATCTCCGCGCCGAGGTCCGCGAGCTGCAGGCGCGCGTGTTCCGCAGCGTCGAGGTGGGAGGGTCCGAGGACGACGTCGCGCAGGCGCGCCGCCGCGTGGACGTGCTGCTCGAACAGGCCGTCGCCCTTCCGACCGACGCCCCGGAGGCGGTGCTCCTCGGCAAGCTGCACAGTGCCGTCCGCGCCTTTGACGAAGCCTCCGAGCGGGCGTTGGAGCAAGCGCGGGGCGGACACCGCGCGCAAGCGACCGCGACGGTGAGGACCGACGTCTGGCAGCTCGCGGACGCCGCAGGGACGGCAGCAAACGAGCTCGTCCAGTACGACGTCGAGGCCTCGGAGGAGGCCGCGCGGCGCATCGAGGAGGCGCGGTCGCGCGGCAACCGGATCGCCTGGCAGCTCGACGCGCTCTGCGTGGTGATCGCCGTCTGTGCCGGGTGGCTGACGGCGCGCGCCACGCGGCAGATCCACCGCGCGCAGCAGATGAACCAGGAGCTGGCGCAGCGCAAGGCCGAGGAGCTGGAGCAGTTCGCCGGCCGCGTCGCGCACGACGTGCTCAGCCCGCTCTCCGCGGTGAGCATGGCGCTCGCCGTCGTGGAGCGGAGCCCGGCGCATGCCGGCGACGCGCTCGAGCGCGCCAACTCGAGCCTGTCGCGGGTGCGCCGGATCGTCGACGGGCTGCTGGAATTCGCCCGCGCGGGGGCGCGCCCCGAGACGGGTGCCCGCGCTCCGGTGCGGCAGGTCGCGGCCGGGCTGATCGAGGAGCTGGCCCCGTTCGCGGCGCAGCGTCACGCGACGGTTCGCGTGGAGGAAGTGCCGGACTGCGCCGTCGCCTGCAGCCCCGGCGTGCTGCTCAGCCTCCTGGGAAACATCCTCCGCAACGGGCTCAAGTACCTGGGGAATGCCGAGACCCGCGAGGTGATGCTGCGCGTGCGCCCGAGGCGCGGGCGGGTGCTCTTCGAGGTCGAGGACACCGGTCCCGGCATCCCCGCGTCGCTCGGGATGCGGATCTTCGAGCCGTACATCCGCGGCCCGAACACCGGCGCTCCCGGCATCGGGCTGGGCCTCGCCACCGTCAAGCGCCTGGTGGAGTCACACGGCGGCTCTCTCGGCGTCCGCGCGGGAGCGCGGGGCGGAGCGCTGTTCTGGTTCGAGCTCGACGAGGCCGCGACCGCCGAACCCGACCACCTCGGCGGCGTTTCGCTTGACCGACAGGTTTCGACCCTGTAGGTTCCCGCGCCCTCCGGGCAATTCCGCCCGGTTCAAAAGCGCCTGCTCGCCTTCCCGCCTGGCCGGCGGAAGGCGGGGGGAAATTCGAAGGAAATCAACGATGTCTCTTGGCCCGTTGCACTACGAAACCCGCAAGCCGCAAGTCGTCGAGAAGTTCCGCACCCACGAGCGCGACACCGGCTCGCCAGAGGTGCAGGTCGCGCTGCTCACCGAGCGCATCCATTATCTGACCGAGCACTTCAAGACGCACAAGAAGGACCACCACTCGCGCCGTGGCCTTCTCAAGCTCGTCGGGCAGCGGCGGCGCCTGCTCGACTATCTCAAGTCCAAGGACTCCACGCGATACCGGAAGCTGATCGACGGTCTCGGTATCCGCAAGTAAAGAGGAATCGTTTTCGAGGGGCATCGAAAGGTGCCCCTCGGTTGTTCAAGAGGCGGGTTGTACCCGGGAGCCGCACCGGACCCTCATCGGAGGAGCGAAGCCCGCTCTTCGCTCCTGCGATCAGGATCCCTCGGTCCCCGGATCCAGCCCTGACAAACGGCGCAGAGCGAAGCGCGGGCACGTGCCCGCGCGAAAGGACGTTGCACATGGCAGAAGGAATCACGGTCTCCGCGAAGGTCGGGAGCCAGGAAATCTCCATCGACACGGGCAGGCTGGCGAAGCAGGCGGACGGATCGGTGGTGATGCGCAGCGGCGACAGCATGGTGCTGGTGACCGCGGTCTCGCAGCGGGATCCCAAGCTCGGGTTCGACTTCTTCCCCCTCACCGTCGACTACCAGGAGCGGCTCTCGGCCGCGGGGCGGATCCCGGGCAGCTTCTTCCGCCGCGAAGGCCGGCTCACCGAGCGCGAGACGCTGATCTCGCGCCTGATCGATCGTTCGCTGCGCCCGCTCTTTCCCGAGGGATATCAGAACGACACCCAGGTGATCGCCACCGTGTTCTCGGCCGATCCCTCGCACGACACCGACGTGCTCGCGCTCACCGGCGCCTCCTTCGCCATGGCCGTCAGCGACATCCCCTTCCCCTTCCAGTTCGCCGGCGTGCGCGTCGGCCGCGTGGGCGGGCAGTACGTCGCCAACCCCTCCGAGGAGGAGCGCGCCCAGTCCGACATCGACGTGATCATGGCCGCGAACCGCGACTCGATCTTCATGGTCGAGGGCGGCGGGAAGGAAGTGAGCGAGCCCGAGATGATCGAGGCGCTGCTCTTCGGCCAGCGCGCCATCGAGCCGCTCTTGCAAGCGCAGGAGAAGCTGGCGAAGACGGTCGACGCCCACAAGCGCACGTTCGAGAAGGTCCCGCTCGCCCAAGGCGTGGCGGCGAAAGTGCGCGAGATCTCCTTCCTCCGGCTGAAGGAGGCGTACGCGCAGCACGACAAGCACGAGCGGTACTCGCAGCTCTCGCAGATCAAGAAGGACGTCGTCGTCCAGCTCTGCGCTCCGGGAACGGGCGCGCCGTTCGAGGGCAAGGAGAAGGACGTCAAGCAGGCCTTCGAGGACCTCAAGTACGAGTACATGCGCCGGATGATCACGCACGAGGGCAAGCGCATCGGCGCCCGGACCAACAGCCAGATCCGCGCCATCTCCTGCGAGGTGGGTTTGCTGCCGCGCGCGCACGGGTCGGCGCTCTTCACCCGCGGCGAGACGCAGGGCCTCGTCACCACCACGCTGGGGACCGCCGACGACGAGCAGCGGATGGAGAGCCTCAAGGGGCAGTCCTTCCGCAAGTTCATGCTGCACTACAACTTCCCCCCGTACTCGGTCGGCGAGGTGAAGCCGCTGCGCGGCGCCGGCCGGCGGGAGATCGGCCACGGCATGCTGGCGGAGCGCGCCCTGCGGGCGGTGCTGCCGCCGGACGACAAGTTCCCCTACACGCTGCGGGTGGTGAGCGACATCCTGGAGTCGAACGGCTCCTCGTCGATGGCCACGGTCTGCGGCGGGTGCCTGAGCCTGATGGACGCCGGCGTTCCGATCGCGGCGCCCGTGGCCGGGATCGCCATGGGCCTGATCAAGGAGGAGGACAAGATCGCCATCCTCTCCGACATCCTCGGCGACGAGGACCACCTCGGGGACATGGACTTCAAGGTCTGCGGCACGGGGAAGGGCATCACCTCCATCCAGATGGACATCAAGATCACCGGCGTCTCGAAGGAGATCCTCACCCAGGCGCTCTCGCAGGCGCGCGAGGGGAGGATCCACATCCTCGCGGAGATGGCGAAAGCGATCGAGAAGCCGCGCGCCGACATTTCCAAGTACGCGCCGAAGATCACCACCATCCGCGTTCCGGTCAGCCGGATCAAGGACGTCATCGGGCCGGGAGGCAAGGTGATCAAGGACATCATCGCCCGCACCGGCGCCAGCATCGACATCGAGGACGACGGGTCGGTCGCCATCGCCTCGCCGAACAGCGAGGGCGTGGAGCAGGCGATCAAGATGATCCGCGCCCTGACGCAGGAAGCGGAGGTGGGGAAGACCTATCTCGGCACCGTGCGCCGGATCATGGAGTTCGGGGCGTTCGTGGAGATCTTCCCCGGGACGGACGGGCTGGTGCACATCTCCGATCTGGCGAACAGCCGGGTGAAGAAGGTGGAGGACGTGCTCAAGGAAGGCGACGAGGTGCTGGTGAAGGTCGTCTCCGTCGATCGCTCCGGCAAGATCCGCCTCTCCCGCAAGGAGGCTCTCGCCGAACAGGGCGGAGGCGACGGGCGGCACCACCCGCCTGCTCCGGCATCGCCGAAGGCGTGATGGTCGAGCGGCGCCGCGACCCGGCGCGCCCCTCCGTGCCGGGCGCGCATCGGGTCACGCCAGGAAGCGGCACGCTCGCCTGCCAGCAGGGGTCCACGACTCGACGCGTCGGGCGTTTTCGTCGCCACGACCTCGGCGCTCTCTGGTAGGAAAGCCCGCCCGGAGGTTTGCTGATGCGCACGCGGATCATCGGTAGCGGCTTCGTCACCGGCGAGAACCTGGTCACGAACGATCAACTCTCCCGCATGATGGACACCTCCGACGCGTGGATCCGGGAGCGGAGCGGCATCGAGACCCGGTACTACGTGGAGAAGGGCACCACCACGAGCGATCTCGGCGCCGGCGCGGCGGCAAAGGCGATCGCGGACGCCGGGATCTCGAAGGACGAGATCGACTACATCGTCTTCGCGACGATGACTCCGGACCACTACTTTCCCGGCTGCGGCAGCCTGCTGCAGCAGAAGCTCGGGATGGGATTCGTCCCGGCGCTCGACATCCGCCAGCAGTGCACCGGATTCATCTACGGCCTCCAGGTCTCCGACGCGCTGATCCAGGCGAACCAGGCGCGCACGGTGCTGCTGGTCGGGGCCGAGGTCCACACCGGCTTCATGCCCTGGACGAAATGGGACTACCTCTTCGGGCGCGACGGCGAGCCTCCCACCGCCGAAGAGCGGGCGGTCGCGACGCGCTTCCGCGATCGCACCGTGCTGTTCGGCGATGCCGGCGGGGCCGTGGTGCTCCGCGCGTCGGAGGGCGACACCGGCCTGCTCGGATTCGAGCTCCACTCCGACGGAGCGAACTACGAGGACCTGTACGTGCCGGGCGTGGGATTCGCGCATCGCCCCTTCGTGGACGGGCCCCAGGTCGCGGAGTGGCGCCACGTCCCCGAGATGAACGGACGCGCGGTGTTCAAGCTGGCGGTCTCGCGCATGCCGCAGGCGGTCCGCGAGCTCTGCGCGAAGCACCACATGACCGTGGGCGACATCGGCCTGCTCATCGCGCACCAGGCGAACCTGCGCATCAGCGAAGGCGTGCAGAAGGCGCTCGGGCTCCCGAACGATCGCGTCTACAACAACATCCAGAAGTACGGGAACACCACGGCGGCCACCATTCCCATCGCGCTCGACGAGTGCCGCAAGAGCGGCCGCATCCGGCCCGGAGATCTGGTCTGCATGGTCGGGCTCGGCTCCGGATTCCACTGGGGCGCCGCCCTGCTGCGCGCCTGAGTCAGGCTTCCTCGCTCCGGCCGATCCGGCTGGCAGCGTTGCGCTCCGTCCCGGCGTGAAGGTGCACGGCCTTCTGCACCTTGCGCAGGCGCATGTTCAAGAGCTCCACCGCGAGCGCGAACGCCATGGCGAAGTAGATGTAGCCCTTGGAGATGTGCTGGCCGAAGCCTTCGGCGATCAAGGTCACGCCGATCAAGAGCAGGAACGAGAGCGCGAGGATCTTCACCGTCGGGTGGCGGTCCACGAAGTCGCCGATCCCGCCGGCGAAGATCAGCATCACCAGGACCGCGAGGATCATCGCTGCGACCATCACCCAGAGCTGGCTCGCCATGCCGACCGCCGTGATCACGGAGTCGAGCGAAAAGACGATGTCCAGCAGGAGGATCTGCGCCAGCACCGGCCACACCCCGGCCGCTTCCACCTTCGCGGCGCGCTGATCGGGGTCCGGACCCTCGAGCTTGGCGTGCATCTCGTGCGCGGCCTTGGCCACGAGGAAGAGGCCACCGGCGATCAGGATCAGATCGCGGCCGGAGAGCTCGTTGTCGAAGATCGAGAGCAGCGGCGCGGTGAGGCGCATGAGCCAGGAGAGGGTGAAGAGCAGGCCGATGCGGATCGCCAGCGCCAGGCCGATCCCGGCGCGCCGCACCCGCTCGCGCTTCTTCGCCTCGACGCGTCCCACCAGGATGGCGATGAACACGATGTTGTCGACGCCGAGGACGATCTCCATCGCCGTCAGCGTGAGCAGCGCGATCCACGGGTTCGCGTCGGTGGTCGGGTGCATGGCGGGCGGGAGGTTACACGACCGCGGAGGTCGCCGACTGGGCATAGCCGGCTTCGATCATCTTGCGGAGATTTCCCGGATCGAAGTCGAGCGAGTCGAACGGCAGCGGCGCGGAGGGCTGGAAGACGCGGATCTTCACCTTCCGGTACTCCGGCCGGAGCTCCGAGAGGTCGTTCTTCAGCCCGGCGATGCGCAGGTCGGCCCGGCTCACCTCGCCGCTGAGGATGTCGAGCGAGCGCAAGAGGATCTGCGGGATGGCGTGCGCGTCCGTCACCTGGAACGGCGATTTCGCGAACGGATCCGAGCAGAGGACCACGTCGATGTCGGAAGCGCCGGCGGCGATGGCCTCGCCGAGCGGCGTGACGATCCGGAGGCCGCCGTCCGTCCAGAGATCGCCGCCGATGGTGGCGGGCGTGAGCATCACCGGAAAAGCCGACGAGGCGATCACCCACTCCGGCAGGTCGGGCGTCTGCTCGTCGGCCACGAATGATTCGCCCGTTCCCAGCGACACGGAGACGATGCGGAGCTTGCGCCCGGATCTGCGCACGAGGTCCTGGTCGAGCCCGGCGCGGATCCACTGGTGGAGCGGCTCCGAGTCGTACACGGAGGTCTTGAACAGCGCCGACGCCTCGCGGAACGGAAACCAGTTCTTCCGCACCTTGTCGGTCGTGACGGTGTCCCAGAGCGCCCTCAGCCTCGCCGCCGCCTCGCGCGGCTGCCCCAGGGGCGTCTGCGAGACGTACGCGGCGTTGATCGCGCCGACCGACGTCCCGCAGAGCAGGTCGTAGTCGAGCTGCTCGTCGCCCATCAGGCGCTGCAACACCCCGACCTCGAACGCGCCCTTGCTGCCGCCCCCGGAGAGGACCAGCGCGCGCCGAGGCTTCTGAACCGTTCCGGCGTCGCTCATGGCGCCCGATAGCTGATCCGGTAGACCGCGTCCGCCGTGTCGTCGGAGACGAGAAGCGCCCCGTCCGGCATCACCAGGACGTCGACGGGACGGCCCCAGGCCTGCAGCTTCTTGCCGCCCTGGTTCGACACGTCTGCCGATTCATCCGCGCGCCGCGTGTAGCTCCGGTTCGGATCCTCGGGCTTCGGCGCCGGCCCCAGCCATCCGCTCGCGAAGACCTCTTGCGAGACGACCTTGTCGCCGTCGAGGCGGACCCGGACGACGTCGTAGCCGTCGGGGATGGTGCGGTTCCAGGAACCGTGCTCGGCGATGAAGATGTCGTTCCTGTATTCCTTCGGGAACATCGGGCCGGTGTAGAAGCGCATTCCCAGCGCGGCCACGTGCGCCCGCAGGTCCGCCGCCGGCGCGACGGTCTTCGAGCAGTCCTTCCCGCGGCCGAATTCCGGGTCGGCGATGCCGGTGCCGTGGCAGGCCGGATAGCCGAAATCGAGGCCCGCGACGGGCGCGCGGTTCAGCTCGTCGGGCGGGGTATCGTCGCCCATCTCGTCGCGTCCGTTGTCGGTGAACCAGAGGACGTGCGTCTGCGGGTGCCAGTCGAAGCCGACGGTATTGCGGACGCCGTGCGCGTAGATCTCCCGCTGCTTCCCGTCGGGAGAGACGCGGGTGATGGTGGCGAAGATCGCGTCCTTCGACTTGCAGATGTTGCAGGGTGCGCCGACCGGCACGTAGAGCCATCCATCCGGCCCGAAGGCGATGAACTTCCATCCGTGATGCGCTTCGGTGGGGAAATCGGCGCGGACCACCACCGGCTTCGGCGGACGGTCGAGATGCTGCTCGATGTCGTCGTAGCGCAGCACGCGCGAGCGCTCGGCGACGTAGAGGGCGCCGTCGCGAAAGGCGACGCCGTTCGGGTTCTGCAATCCCTTGGCGAGGGTGACGACGCGGTCGCCTTTGTTCGCGTGCCGGGTGTCCAGCCCCTCGTACACGTTTCCTTCGCGGCGGGTGCTGACGAAGAGCGTTCCGCCGGGGCCGAGGGTCATCTCCCGGGCATTCTTCACCGGCGCGGCGTACACCTCGATCCGGAAGCCGGCGGGAAGCTTGATCCGCTCCAGCGGCAACTCCGCCGCGTGCACCGGAAGGCAGCAGATGACGAGCGCCCAGCAGCCTCTCGAGGTCATGGAGTCCGTCCTCCACCCACACTGAACCATGCCGGGGAACTTGCGGCAGCCGCACCCCGGTGCGACGCTTCAAAAATGAGCGTTGCGAAGATCCTCGCCTTGTTGCTCGGCCTGGCCGCCACCGCCTTCGCGGTGCGCACCGCCCTGACCGGCACGATCGGACGCGACGACTCCGCCCACAGCGCACCGCGCCGCCAGCTCGACACCGTCCGCGAAAAAGCGCGCGACCTCGAGCGGCAGCAGCAAAAGGCCGCCGACGACATCGCCCACCGCGCCTCCGGCGAATGATCCGGGGTCTGGTCGCGGCTAGTGGCCGGCGCGAGCTTTCTTTTCCTTCACCAAACTATCGACGACGCCGGGGTCGGCGAGGGTGGAGGTGTCGCCCAGGGTGTCGAACTCGTCGGCGGCGATCTTGCGGAGGATGCGGCGCATGATCTTGCCGGAGCGGGTCTTCGGGAGACCCGGCGCCCAGTGGATCACGTCGGGAGAGGCGAGCGGGCCGATGCCCTTGCGGACGTGCTGGACGAGATCCGTCCGCAGCGCGTCCGACGCTTCGACGCCCTGCTTCAGGGTCACGTACGCGTAGATGCCCTGCCCCTTGATGTCGTGCGGGAAGCCCACCACCGCCGCCTCGGCGACGTCGCGGTGGGAGACCAGGGCGCTCTCGATCTCGGCGGTGCCCAGGCGGTGTCCGCTGACGTTGATCACGTCGTCGACGCGGCCGGTGATCCAGTAGTAGCCGTCCTTGTCGCGGCGG
>DASREU010000080.1:0-6429 GCA_035651935.1 Myxococcales bacterium
CCGACGGCTTCCGCGACATCGTCCGCTACTACCGCGAGCACCCGTACCTCTCCGTGCAGCAGCAGTTCCTCGACGACTATCTCTCGGACCACGCGCGCTCCTCGTTCGAGGAGCTCCACGAGGATCCGCCGGTGACGCTCGACGAGCGCACCCGCGATCTCGAGCAGCGACATCTCGATTCGCTGGTGGAGGACTTCCAGGCGCAGGCGGAGGCGTCGCTCCTGCGCCGCTTCGGCCTGGTCCCGGCGCGCGGCCTGCTCCAGCCCGGCTGGCTCACGCACATGTTCCTGCACTTCGGCTGGATGCACATCATCGGCAACCTCTTCTTCTTCTACCTGGTGGGCCCGCTGCTCGAGGACATCTGGGGACGGCGCTTCTTCGGCGGCTTCTACCTTTTGGGCGGGCTCTTCGCCGCGCTCGCGCACTTCGGGATGGATCCCCACTCCAAGGTCCTGATGGCAGGCGCCTCCGGCGCCATCGCGGCCTGCATGGGCGCCTTCAGCTACCGCTGCGCCAGCCGCCGGATCCGGATGGCGTACTGGATCGGCTGGCTCTGGCGGGGCACGTTCCTGATGCCGGCGTGGCTCTGGGGCGGGTTCTGGTTCGCCGCCGAGGTGTTCAGCCTGGTGACGCAGACCAGCGGCGGCGTCGCCGTGATGGCGCACATCGGCGGCTTCCTCTTCGGGTTCGCGTTCGCGATCAGCCTGGAGAAGAGCGGCTACGAGGCGCGCAAGCTCGCGCCCGCGGTGCAGGGCAAGACCACCTGGACGCAGCACGCCGGCATCGACGCGGCGCGCACCGCGCTCGAGGCCGGCGACAAGGAGGCGGCGGCGACCGCGTACCGCGGCGTGCTGCAGGACCACCCGCTCGATCGCGAGGCGGCGGTCGGGCTCGCGCGGCTCCAGCAGGATCCCGCGCCGGCGCTGCCGCTCTTGCAGAACCTCGCCACGCGCGGCGAGCTCGTGCAGGCGTGGGAACTGGCGATCGAGCTCGGGCCGGCGCTCGATCCCGCTCGCCTCCCGGACAAGCTCGCGTACCAGCTCGCCGGCTCCAGCGACAAGGCTTCCGACGTGGGCGACCTGCCCGAGCGGCTGGACGCGGCGATCGGCGCCCGTCAGGGGCCTCTCGCCGCGAAGGCCCTCCTCCGCGCCGCGAAGCGCTGCATGGCCGCGGGCCGCGCCGACGAAGCCCACGCGTACCTCGCCACGGCGCGGGCCCTGCCCAACCTCGCGCCCGAGATGCAGGCGCAGATCGAGGCCGCGGAGAGACCTCCGGCTCGCGGTGTGGAGCTTGCGGCCTCACCTGCGCGGCCCTCGCTCCGGACCGCTGCGCCGCCGCCCGCGCCTGCCGCCGCGGCTCCTGCACCCGTCGCGAAGAGCACAGCCGCGGCGGCTCCGCCCGGAGGCGGTCTCAGCACGGTCCGCCTGATCGCGTGCAAGCTGGTGCGGATCGCCGAGGACGCGCTGCACGTGGAGCTCGCGCCGGGGAAGACCCGCCGCGTCGAGTTCAACCGCCTCGTCGGCGTCAAGGCCGGGGTGGTCGCCACCGCCGACGGAGCGTCGATCCTCACCGACTTCGTGCTCAGCTGGGGCGAGGGCGGGCAGGGCCCGTCCGCGATCCGCATCCCCGGTGCACAGCTCGGTCTCCCCGCGCTCTTCCCCGGCCTGCCCACGAAAGAGGCGTACGCGAAGCTGCTCGCGCACGTGCTGGAGCGGACGCTGGGCGAGCCGCAGCCCAGCCGCGACGCGTTCGCCCGCGGCGAGTACCCGCGCTTTCCGACGGTCGCCGCCCTGAACGCCGCCTTCTACGGCGGCGGGGATGCATGAAGGCGTCATCCTGCCGCGGTTGAAGCGCTGCGCGTCCGAACGAAGGTACACTCGGGCCATGCGGACGATCGCGCTGCTCCCCGCGCTGGCCCTCTTGTCCTGCCACACGGGCTCGTCGAACACGATCGCGGGCGCGGTGGTGATGTCGAGCGTCGCGCTGGCGGCCTCCGGGGCGAACCGCGCCGCCGACGGCTGCTACGCGGTCTGCCAGCAGGGCGAGCAGTGCAACGAGAAGACCGGGCTGTGCGAGACGCTTCCCTGCCGCGGCCTCTGCGCGCCCGGACAGAGCTGCGAGGAAGGCTTCTTCGGCGTGAAGTGCCTGCCGGGCACGGCACTCTCCGTGTCCGCGAGCAAGCACGAGCCGCCGCCTCCGCCGCCGGTCGACGAGGACGCCGGGAAGAAGGCGCCGTCCGTCCCGGACGCGGCAAAGCCATAGATGGAAGGACCGCTGCGCATTCCCGCGCGCGGCGACGGCTACCCGCTCGCCGCGGAGCTGTTCCTCCCGCAGGGGCCGCCGAAGGCGGCCGTGCTGATCGCGGGAGCGATGGCGGTCCGCGCGGCGTTCTACGCGCCGCTCGCGAGGTACGTCGCGGAGCAGGGCGCCGCGGCGCTGATCTTCGACTACCGCGGCATCGGCGGATCGAGGCCGCCCGAGCCGCTCCGCAGGTTCCACGCCACCTTCCACGACTGGGGTGAGCGCGATCTGGCGGGCTGCCTCGACCATCTCGCGGCCCGATTTCCCGGGCTGCCGCTCCTCTTCATCGGACACAGCGCGGGAGCGCAGCTGATGGGTCTCGCGGCTGCGCCGCCGATCCGCGCCGCCCTCTTCGCCGCCGCGGGCACGGCGTACTGGAGGAGCTACCGGGGGAAGGGGCGCGCCGTCCTCCTCTCACTCTGGTACGTGGCGTTCCCGGCGATGCTGGCCGTCCTCGGGTACCTTCCGATGAGCAAGGTCGGGCAAGGGGATGACGTGCCGGGCGGCGTGGCGCGGGAGTGGGCGCGGTGGGGCCGCGACCCTCGGTACGTCTACAGCCATGCGGAGCCGCGGGGTGGGCTCGGATACACGAGCTACGCGCAGCCGCTGCTCGCGCTGTCGATCGCGGACGATGCGTACGCTCCGCCCACCGCTCTGGCGCACCTGCTCTCGCTCTACACGCGGGCGAGGAAGGAGGTACGGACGCTCCAGCCCGGGTCGAAGCCGATCGGACACTTCGGTTTCTTCCGCAGGCCGGATCTCTGGGAGGCACCCGTCCGCTGGCTACTCGGGCACGAGGGGCCTGCTTGAAGAGGGACGAGGAAGTACGCTAGGTCGCCGAATCGCCGGCTCCGCGTCGAGCATCCGCCGGATGGAGGCAAGACCGATGGCGGAACAGATGGAGGAAGCACACGCCAACGGCGGAAACCGGCCGGCGCCCGCCGTGAAGGATGCGGCCGCGGAGGCGAAGAAGCGCCGGACGCGGCTGCGCATCGGTGCGGGCGTGCTGGTGCTCGCGGTGGCGGGCTTCCTCTGGTGGCTCCACGCGCGCAGGTTCGAAGACACCGACGACGCGCAGGTCGACGGCTACATCACCGCGGTCTCCTCGCGCGTGCCCGGCACCGTGGTCCGCGTGCTCGTCGAGGACAACCAGCGGGTCAAGCAGGGCGATCTGCTGGTGGAGCTGGACACCGCGGACCTGGAGGTGGCCCTCGCCCAGGCGCGCGCGGCGGTCGCGCAGGCGCAGGCGGGGTTCGCCGCCGAGCAGCCGAACGTCTCGATTACGGCTTCTTCCAATCGCGCCACGCTGCAGAGCGCCGAGGACGAGGTGGCGAACACCGAGGCGGATCTGGAGGCCGCCCGCCGCGATCTGGACCAGGCGCTGGCCAGCAACCGCTTCGCGCAGCAGCAGAAAGAGCGGGCAGCGACACTGCTCGCCTCGAACACCGTCCCGCAGGCGGAGCTCGATCAGCGCACCAGCGCCGCCGACGTGGCGCAGGCGGCGGTGGCGGCGGCGCGCAAGCGCGTCGAACAGCGGCAGGCCCGGTTGCAGACGGCGCAGGCCCGCCTTGTCGAGGCGCGCGCCAACGCTCCCCGCCAGCTGGTCGTGCGCGAGGCCGGCCTCTCCGTCCGGCAGGCCAATCTGGAGCTCGCCCAGGCGCAGCTGAAGCAGGCGCAGCTCAATCTCGGGTACGCGAAGGTGACGGCGCCGGTGGCGGGCATCGTCGGGAAGCGATCCGTGAACGTCGGCGATCGGATCCAGCCCGGACAGCAGCTGATGTCGCTCACCCAGACGGGCGAGCTGTGGGTGACCGCGAATTTCCGGGAGACGCAGATCGAGGGCATGAAGCCGGGACAGCGGGCGAGCGTGCACGTCGACGCCGTCGACCGCGACTACACCGGCACGGTGGAGAGCTTCGCCGGAGCCACCGGGTCGCGCTACAGCCTGCTTCCGCCGGAGAACGCCACCGGCAACTACGTCAAGGTGGTGCAGCGGATCCCGGTGCGGATCACGCTCGACCCCAACCAGCCCGACATGGAGCGCCTGCGGCCCGGCATGTCGGCGGAGCCGAAGGTGAAAGTGCGGTGAGCAGTCCGGGAGAGATCAGCCCGCAAGAGTCGCTGCGCATCACCAGCGAGCGGGGCTGGACCGGCGGGCACAACCCCTGGGTCGTCGCGCTGGTGGTGACGATGGCGACGTTCATGGAGGTGCTCGACACCGCCATCGCCAACGTCAGCCTCCCGCACATCGCCGGCAACCTCTCCGTCAGCAACGACGAGTCGACCTGGGTGCTGACCAGCTATCTGGTCTCCAACGCGGTGGTGCTGCCGATCAGCGGCTGGCTGGCGACGCGTGTCGGCCGCAAGCGCTTCTACATGACCTGCGTGCTGCTCTTCACCATCAGCTCGTTTCTCTGCGGGGCGGCGCCGAACCTGGGGCTGCTCGTCTTCTTCCGCATCCTGCAAGGGATGGGAGGCGGGGGCCTCGCGCCGTCCGAGCAGGCGATCCTCGCGGACACGTTCCCGCCGGCGAAGCGGGGGATGGCGTTTGCCGTCTACGGGATGGCGGTGGTGCTGGCGCCCGCCATCGGTCCCACGCTCGGCGGCTTCATCACCGATCACTACAGCTGGCGCTGGGTCTTCTTCATCAACGTGCCGGTCGGCCTCGCTTCGATGCTGCTCTCCTCGCGCATCCTGGTCGACCCGCCCCACCTGGTGGAGGCGAAGAAGCGCGTCGGGCCCGTCGACGGCGTCGGCCTGGGCCTGATCGCCGTCGGCCTGGGCGCGATGGAATACGTGCTCGACAAGGGGCAGGAGGACGACTGGTTCAACTCGCACGTCATCATCGCCTTTGCCGCCATCGCCAGCGTGGCGCTGGTGACGTTCGTCATCTGGGAATGGCGGCAGGAGCATCCGGTGGTCGAGGTGCGCCTGTTCCGCGACCGCAACTTCGCCACCTCAAATCTGATGATGCTGGTGCTGGGGATGGCGCTGTACGGCACCACCGTCCTGCTCCCGCAGTACGTGCAGGTCTGGATGGGCTATTCGGCGGAGGACGCCGGGATGGTGCTTTCGCCGGGCGGGTTCGCGGTGATCCTCATCCTGCCGTTCGTGGGCAGGCTCGTCTCCAAGGTCGACGCGCGGTACCTGATCGCCATCGGGTTCCTCATCCTCTGCGTCTCCATGCTCCACATGGCGCACACGATGTACCCGGGGATGGACTTCAGGACGGCGGTGCTGATCCGCGTCTATCAGGCGTGCGGGCTGCCCTTCCTCTTCGTCCCCATCAACGCCATCGTCTACAACGGCGTGCCGGCGGAGAAGAACAACCAGGTGTCCGGCATCGTGAACCTCGCCCGCAACATGGGAGGGGACATCGGGATCGCCTTCGTCACCACCACCATCGCGCGGCGCTCGCAGTTCCACCAGGCGCGCCTCGCCGAGCACGTCGTCCCTTCGGCCGACCTGAGCGCGCGGCTGGCGGCGATCGCGCAGAGCCTGCAGCAGATGGGGATCGGAGCGGCGGAAGCGGGGAAGATGGCGTATGGGCGCATTTACGGGCAGCTCATCCGCCAGGCGCAGACCCTCGCGTATCTGGACGTTCTCTTCCTGCTGGCCATCTTCTGCGGGGTGATGGTCCCGGCCGTCCTGCTGACGCGCAAGGTCCGGCCCGGGGCCGCCGCAATGGCCCACTGAGCTGATACGGTGGCGCCGTGACCGAGGCCTGGTTCGATCGTCTCCGCGCCTTGCGCATCGGCAGCCGCGAGCGGGCGGAGGAGATCGCGCGCGATCCCGACGCATACTGGGCGCTGGCGGCGAAGACGGTGCTCTGGCGGCGCCCGTGGGATCGCGTGTTCGAGCAGTCGCCGGAGCGTCCCTGGGAGTTCGCGTATTTCACCGGCGGCCAGCTCAACGCCTGCGAGAACGCGCTCGACCGGCACGTCAAGGCGGGCCAGGGGGCGCGGCCTGCGCTCCTCTGGGAGAGCGATCCGGCGAACGCGGAAGGCGATTCGGCCGCCCGGCGGGTGCTCACGTTCGCGGAGCTGCTCGCGAGCGTGCAGGCCTGCGCGGCGGCGTACCAGCGGCTGGGGCTGAAGCGGGGCGATCGGATCGCGCTCTACCTTCCGA
>DASREU010000081.1:0-4862 GCA_035651935.1 Myxococcales bacterium
GCGGCGACTTATAGCGCTCGCGCCGGGCGAGCGGCACGTCAAGCGTGAAGGATATCCAGTGCCGCGTCGAAATCGTCGACGTCATACCAAAGCAGAAACGCCATGCCGAGGAGGCGCCCGGTCCCGATCCACGAGGTTGGGATGCTGCTCATCGTCCGGCTGTGAAGCTTCGACCATCGCCAGCGAACCCAGTGGCGCGGCGATCGTCGTTCGAGTTGCCGCGAGCGGAGGCGTCTCTAGAATCGCTGGACCACCCCGTTCCAAGGAGATGCAATGAGCGAAGCCTCCTGGATCCTCATGGTAGCCGCGGCAGCCGCAACGGGCGCCTTCCCGGCCGAGCTGCCGACGCAATCCTTTCGCGACGAACACAAGGAGGTGAAGCTGCATCTCGGCCATGTCGCTCAATGGGCCGGACAGCTCCTGCGCCAGCAGCCTGCGGAGCAGAAAGCGACGGCAGGGAAGATCGTCTCCTTCTTCCGGCAGGAGATCGGACCGCATGCGGAATGGGAGGAGAAGACCCTGTACCCGGTCATCGATCGACTCGCGGGCACCAGCGAGCACAATCGCTTCACCTCGACCATGCGCCATGAGCATCGCATCGTCGGCCGCTGGACTGGCGAGCTTGCCAGGGAGATCGACAAGCGCCAGCCGGACTATGTCGCGTTCGTCCGTCGGACGGACAACCTCCTCGGGCTTCTCTGGGCGCACTTCGAAGAGGAAGAAGAAGTGCTGCTGCCGTATGCTGACCGGCAGATGACGCGAGCGCAGTTCGAGAAGGCGGTGGAGCACAGCAAGGAGGGAGCACACCCCTGAGGGCCCGCGGCAGATTATCTCGCGTCGTTACGCCAACCGATGGTCAACAGAAAGGCGCTCTGCTCCAGCGCCTCGACATCGTGTCGCAAGCCGGCCTCCAGCGCCAGCAGATGGTGCGCAGGCAGGTCTACCGGCCTTCCCGGAAGGTGCAGGCGCAAGCGGCCGGAGAGCGCCTGCACCGAGGCGGTCCTCTCCGCCTGGTGATCGAGCATGCGCGCACCCGGCTTCATCGCAACCAGCACCACGCGCAGGTCGGGCTCGCGAACGAGAGTGCGGGCCGTGTAGCCCGACGCCTCGTATGCGGCCTCCTTGCGCAGTTCTCCGTCGAGGGATGCCAGATCGAACGAGACACCTCCTGCGATGGATGGCCTGGTCATGTGCGGCTCCTCTCTTGCTTGACGATGTCTCCGCGCCCTCGCTGCGCAAGCGCCCCTCGGGCTCTTTCGGTCTGATCCTCACGCGTCGCGGGGGCGGCGGTGGGAACCGCGACGAGGGTGACCCCTGCGCCACCGAGCGCGGCGACGTTCTCCTCGAGCACCGCCCAGGCCGCCTGCAGATCCTTCAGCACCTGTGACTCGACGAGCGTTGCCACAAACCGCGCCTCGCACTCGTAGTCGGAGCAGCCTGGACAACCGTGGCTGATCGCCTGCTGGCCTGCCAGGACCACCGAGGCAGGCACGCTGTATTCACTCGAGCAAACGGCGCAACGAACCCTGATGGCCACGTAATCGAGAATGTTCATCGCGAGTTTCCTCCGTTCATGGTTTCGTCACCGGAGATCTGGAACGTGAGAGCGACATATCGTCGCGCCCTACGGCCGCCCATCCCCTGTCAACGAGCGTACGTCGCGCTCAACCGTCCGAGCGCCAATGCGCCGAGGAGGAGGCCGAAGTCACGCACGGCCACGTCGTAGTAGCCGCCGAGCAGGAGCAGGTTGAGGATGATGCCGGCCAGCCAAACTGCGACGACATACGCTCCGACACGCGGCCTGAGCGCGACGATGACTCCAGCGACGATCTCGATGACCCCGACGACGCGCATCGTCGACGCCGCACTCATTGGCGAGAGGCTGAGGAAAGAAGGAGCAAGGTACTTCTCCCAGTTGGCGAGGAGGTTGAGGAACTTGTCTGCGCCCATGATGATCGGCGCAGCCACGAATCCCCAGTGCAGGATCTGGAATGCTTGGTAGGCAGGTGCTTTGGCCCTTTCGATGCTGCGCTGATCGGGCACGCTCAGATCGGCAGTCGTTGCCGTGGTCATGATGATGCTTCTTTCCGACGAGCACGAGCGCGTCTCCATGACGCGGGAATGCTCGCTCTACCTGGTTGGAGTCGCGCACCGCAGGAAAGTTACCGGCGGCGTTTCCATCGCGGCGGCAAGCATCGCGCGTCGCATCCGGAACGCATCTGCGGCATCGAAACCAAGCGAGTAGAGCGAGCGCGGCGCCATCGCGCGAATCTGCAGAGACGCGTCGCGCGACCTACTATGGGGAACGATGCGGAACACAAATGAGTCCAGGATGGCGGGCATGGTGGCGTTCAAGAATCGTTCTGCTCCCGGCAACCCGTCGGACGCGGAGCTGGTGGGCCGGATCCTCGAGGGCGAGCGGGACCTCTTCGAGGTGCTGATGCGCCGCTACAACCAGCGCGTCTACCGCACGGTTCGAGGGATCCTGCGCCAGGAGCCGGAAGTCGAGGACACCATGCAGCAGGCCTACCTGCTCGCATACGCGCACCTGGGAGAGTATGCAGGTGCCTCTTCGTTCTCGACCTGGCTCACACGGATCGCCATGAACGAGGCGTTCACGTCGGTTCGCAAGCTTCGGCGGATGACGCCGGTGGACGAGATCCCCGACTTCGCAGAGGACGCGATCAGGCCGGCGACGGCGACTCCCGAGCACCAGGCCGTCGCGCAGGAGTCGATGCGCCTGATCGAGTCGGCGGTGGACAAGCTCCCGCGGTCTTATCGGACAGCGTTCATGCTCAGGGACGTCGAGCAGCTCTCGACCGACGAGGCGTCGGAGACGCTGGGCATCACGAAGGAAGCGGTGAGGGTTCGACTCCATCGTGCACGGCGCGCCTTGCGCGGCGCGCTGGCCGCCGCGGTGGGACAGCCGGCGCCGGGAGATCCCGCGACGCCGGAGGCGTTCGCCTTCCTTGGGCCACGCTGTGACCGAATGGTGGTCTCGGTCATGGCGACGATTCAGCGGGTTGAGTTCGTGGAATCGGGACGGAACCAGGCACATGGTTGAGAAGCGAGGCGGATGATGGTCAAGCTCAAGCGAGCGTACGAGCCTGCCAGTGCTCGCGACGGTTATCGGGTGCTCGTCGAGCGGCTCTGGCCGCGCGGCGTCCGGAAGACGGATCTCCAGCTCGACGCGTGGTTCAAGGACGTGGCGCCCAGCCACGAGCTGCGGCGCTGGTTCGGACACGACCCCGCACGCTGGCGCGAGTTCGTCACGCGCTACCGGCGCGAGCTGAAGGAAGCTCCGGCGGCGGAAGCCGTCGCCGAGCTCGAACGCCGCGCAGCCATGCAGACGGTCACCCTGATCTATGCGGCGCATGACGAAACCCATAACGGCGCGCTGGTCCTGCGCAGTGTGATCGAAGGCGCACTTGCCGGCGGTGCGCGCGAGAGTCATCCCTAGAGGAGGCAGCCAATGCACGATCATCAGATGTACCCATTGCCCAGCAAGGAATTTTCCGATCGCCGCCGCGAGCTGGCGCCCGAAGTGGACAAGGCCTTCCACGATTTCAGCAAGGCTGCTTTCGCGGATGGCGCGC
Source organism: Myxococcales bacterium (assembly GCA_035651935.1). GTDB lineage: Bacteria > Myxococcota > Myxococcia > Myxococcales > 40CM-4-68-19 > 40CM-4-68-19. The sequence goes on from DASREU010000081.1 coordinate 3,597, forward strand.
TGCCACGCAAGCTGAAGCAGCTCATCGCGGTCGCCGTCGCGCATACCACGCAGTGCCCCTACTGCATCCGCAGCCACACCCTGGGCGCGCTGCGCGATGGCGCGACCGAGCGTGAGATCATGGAGGCCATCTGGGTGGCGGCCGAGATGCGCGCCGGAGGCGCGTTTGCGCACTCGGTCATCGCGCTCGACGCGATGACGGATGCGGCGCACCGCTGAGAGCTGCGCAATCCCGTGCGCGTCGTCTCAGGTCTGCTACGCCGAGGAGAGAAGACTTCAGAGTTTCGGCGAGTTCCTCTCCTTCTCGTCCGGCGCCTGCGCGGCCGCGGCATCCGATCGAGGCAAGGTGAAATAGAAGGTGCTCCCCTTGCCGATCTGGCTCTCGCACCAGATGCGGCCGTGGTGGCCTTCGACCAGTGCCTTGGCGATGAAGAGCCCCAGGCCCGTGCCACGGCGCGCCGTTTCGCGGCGTTGCCAATATCGATCGAAGATGTGCGCGAGGTCCGCCTGGGGAATGCCAGGCCCGCTGTCCGACACCGCGAAGCGGACCTGATCGGCATCCGCCTTGAAGTCGATGACGATTTCCCCGCCCGCAGGCGTGAACTTGATGGCATTGCCGATCAGGTTGGAGAACACCTGCAGGACGCGCTGCCGGTCGCAGAGCACTCCCTGATTGGTCGGTTGGGAGGAGACCTGAAGGGAGACGTGTCTCTCTTCGGCGAGCGGCAGGAAGGCCTCGCTGACTTCGATCAGGATCGTTTCGATGCGCTCTTGCCTGGCCTCGAGCACCAGTCGACCGCCCTCGGCCTTTGCCGCGAGCAGCAGATCGGAGATCAACCGGCCCATGCGTTCGGCGGACCGGCGGACCGCCCCCGCGGCCTGGCTGACGACCTTCGCGCCGTCGGGGAGATCCGCTGCGCGGTCCAGCATGCCTGCCGCGATGGAGATGGAGCTGAGCGGGTTCCTCAGGTCGTGCGAGACGATCGCGAGCAGGTCCTCGCGCGCGGTCACCGCCCGCTGGGCTTCGAGGTAGAGGCGGGCGTTGTCGATCGACAGAGCCGCCCTGCGGCCAATTTCTTCGGCGAGGAGAAGAGCGTCTACGTCGAAGCGCCCAGCCTTCGCCGCGAGGAAGGTGAGCGTACCGAGGAAATGACCGCGCGCCGACATGGGAATGGACATCATCGACCCCGCGCCGAACATGCGGAGGGCTTCCAGGTGTTCCGGATCCTGCGCCATCTCCTCGAGCAGAGTGGGGGATACCACGGGG
>DASREU010000082.1:0-4626 GCA_035651935.1 Myxococcales bacterium
GTTCGCCGGGTCGGCCTCGAGCACGGACGTGAGCCGGTCGACGGCCTCGTCCTTCTGCCCCATGTCCGCCGCGCGCAAGGCCGACTCGATCATCGTCTCGAAGTTCTTCGCCAGCGAAGCTTCCCGCGCCAGCAGCCGGGCCACTTCCTCCTTGTCGCCCTTCAACTCCGCGATCTGCCTCGCGCCCTTGAGCGCGATCAGCGAGTCCGGATCGCTCGCCAGCGCCTGCTGGTAGGCGGCTCCGGCCTCGTCGATCCGCCCCTGTCCGGCGAGGATCTCCGCCTGCTCCAGCGAAAGCGCCGCGCGGGTGTCGCCCTCGGCGAATGCGCAGCGGAACGCGAGATGGTCGGCGAGCAGCGACTTCTCCCGGCTCCCGCGCAGCGCGTCCTCCACCCGGTCGAGCGCGACGCGGTCCCTGGGGTTCAGGGCGAGCGCGCGGCGATAGTCGGCGATGGCCTGATCGCGCTCGCCGGCGATCATCCGGTCTTCGGCCGACTCGAGCCGCAGCACCGCCGCGACCCGCGGATCCTGGCAGCGCGTGGCGAGCCGGGTCCGGAGGTCGGCGCGCTCCTTTGCTGCCGCCGGCTCCTCACCGATCAGCTCGAGGAGCTGCGCGGCGGCTTCGACGTCGGACGGCGCCTCGGCCAGCAGCGTGCGGAGGAGGGCGATGGCCTTCGCCGGCTGCCCGCCGCGGTGCGCGTGGAGCGAGGCGGCCTGGCGCAGGGCCTCGATGCGCTCGGACAGCGGCTGCGCGGCGTCCGCAAGCCTCTCGAACGCCTCCGCCGCCTCGCTGGCGCGATCCGTCCAGGAGAGAAGGCGCGCGAGGTGGGCCCAGGCGAACGAGGATTGCGGGTGCTGCGCGGCGGCGGCGCGGTAGAGATCGGCGGCCCGCAAAGGGTCGCCCATCCGCCACTCCGCCACCTCGGCGGCGCGCGCGTAGGCTTCCGCGCGCGCGCGACCTTCGGGGACGCTCTCGGCGATCTGCAGCAGCACGGCGAGCGCCGCGCCGTGGTCGCCGCGCCGGAGCTGGAGATCTCCGAGTTGCCGCAGGACGGCGAGATCGACTCCGGTCAGCGCCAGCGCCTGCGCGCAGGCCTGGACCGCTTCGTCGACCCGATCCTCTTCCGCCAGCACCAGGGCACGCTCGGCCTGCAGCGCCGCCGCGCGCTCGAGGAAGGTGACCCGGGCCTCCTCCTGCAGCAGATCGGCGCGTTCCGCCGGGGCGAGGATGGGCACCGAAAGCAGCGCGGCGCGGGCCGCAGCGGAGGAGGGATCCACGCCGCGCGCCTTGCGCAACAGCGTGGTGGAGCGCACGTCGTCGCCCGCTGCCCGGGACAGCTCGCTCGCCTCGAGCAGGAGATCCGCCGCATCGGAACCCGAGGTGGAGTCCGCGCGCGCCTCCAGCGCCTGCGAGAGCTGGGCGAAATCGCCTGCCCTGAACGCGTACGTGCACCAGGTCTCCAGCCCGCGCGGGCTGACCAGGCCGCGGGCCATCTCGGCGGCGCGGCGGGCGAGATGGATGCTGCGCGAAGGATCGTCGTCGGCGACCAGCGCGGCGGCGCGCGCCAGCAACTCGGCGCCCATCGCGCGCGGCAGCTCCCCGGAGCAGCGCTCGAGCAGGTCCGCGAGCTCGGTGCTCGCGCCGATCGCGGGCAGGGTCCGGGTGAGCAGGCGCAGCGCCGCGGGGTGCCGGGGGACGAGCTTGAGCGCCCGCTGCGCCTGCGCCGCGGCCTCCTCGCGGTTGCCGAGGCGCTCCTGCCAGGCGCCGGCCTCCAGGTGGTGACCCGCCGCTTCCTGCGGGGAGTGCGATTCCAGGGCTTCCGCGAGGGCGACGAACCGGTCCGCCGCCGCGGCCGGGTCGCGCAGCATGACGAGCCGCGCGTGCAACGCGATCGCGGCGGCATCGCCCGGATTGTCCGCCAGCGCCTCGGAGAGGAGCTGTTCCTTCTCCAGCGGCTCGGTCAGGAGCAAGGCGGCGCGGATCTTGAGGTGTGCGCGCTCGCTCGGCTCGATGCTGCTCTCGGCGCGTTGGCGGAGGAGGTCCGCCAGATCCGCCGACCCCTGCTGTCCGGCAAGCTCGCTCCGCAGCGCCAGGAGCGCGCCGTCGCGCCGGTGGTCCTCCAGGGCGGCGCTCACTTCCGCAAGACCCTCGGAGATGCGGCCGAGGCGGTAGGCCGCGATCGCCGCCGCCAGCGTCCGGTCCGCCGCGCTGCCGGTCCGATCGCCGTGCTGGCGGGAGAGGCGAAGCACCGCCTCCCAGTCGTTGGCCGCGACCGCGCGCTGGAGCATCGCGGAGACTCCGACGGGATCGTTCGCGTCCGCCTGGTACAGCTTCTTCACCGCCTCGTCGCGCAGCGCCGCCGCCTCCTCGGCGCCCGGATCCGATCGCAGCGCCTCGAGGAGGAGCACCGCCCGGCGCAGGAGGCGGGCCTTGTGGACGGGGTCGACCGTCGCGTCCGCGGAGCGGATCAGGAGCCTCGCCGTCAGCAGTCGATCGCCAGCGCGCGCCGCCGCGTCGACGGTGGCCTTCAAAAGCCCGGGATGATCGGGGACGAGATCGAGCGCCTTGGCGACGAGCTCCATCGCCTCCTGTTCGCGGCCGAGCGACTGCAGCAGGACCGCCTGCGCGCGCAGGGACTCGGCGCGCTCCGCGGGGTCGCGCAGCAGCGTCTCCTCGCGCCGGTGCAGCGCGAGCGCCTTCCCGGCCACTCCGCTGCTGGCGAAGAGACGGCGGGCGGATTCCAGATTGGGACGGTATTCCGGGTTGAGCAGGAATGCGTTCTCGTAGCAGACCGCGGCGCTCTTCGCATCGCCGAGCTGCTCGATGAAGATGCGGCCCATCGCGTGGTGGACGGGCGCCGCGGCTGAGGTGTTTCCCAAGGCGCGGGCTTCGGATTCCAGATTCGCGAGGTTCTCGGCGGCCGTCTGGATGTCCGTATCTGCGGAGTCGCGCAGCGGGATGGGGCTGGTGACGATGGATTCCATTCCGGGGGAACGGTAGCAGACGAGCGGGAGTGCAGTCGTGATTCTGGCGCGCCCTGGTTTTCGCGGGTGGGTGCGCCAGCGGGCGGGGGTGCGGGTCCGGGTGCGGATTCATGCGAGCCCGGAGGCGGTCCGGGCTGCGGACTCGATCTCCGGGAGCAGCTCGCGGACGGCGGCGATGTCGCGGTGGAGCTCGCGGTCCTCGGCCATGTGCGAGACGCGGCTGCGGATCACCTCCTGCGCTGCCGCGGCTCCAGTGCCGGCGCGGAGCGGCTTGCGGAGATCCAGGGCCTGGGCGGCGACCAGCAGCTCGATGGCGAGGCCGCTGCGCGCATTTTCCACCGCGGTTCGCGCCTTGAGCGCCGCCGTCATCCCCATGCTGACGTGATCCTCGCGGCCGGCGGAAGAAGGGATGGTGTCGACGCAAGCGGGGTGGGCCAGGAGCTTCGTCTCCGTGGCCAGGGCTGCCGCGGTGACCTGGGCGATCATGAATCCGGAATTCAGCCCGCTGTTTCGGGCAAGGAACGGCGGCAGACCCGAAAGCGACGGGTTCACCAGCTGTTCGACGCGCCGCTCAGAGATGGTCTGGAGCTGCGCGCAGGCGATGGTGAGCAGGTCGAGGGCCTGGGAGACGGGCTGGCCGTGGAAGTTCCCGCCGCTGACGATGGCGCCCGCCGGCACGTCGTCGAGCGCATCGACGAAGACCAGCGGGTTGTCGGTGGCCGCGTTCGCCTCCACCGCCAGCGTCTTGCGCACGAACGCCAGCGCATCGCGCGCCGCCCCGTGCACCTGTGGACCGCAGCGGAGCGAATAGGGGTCCTGCACCTTCTGGCAGTGCTCGTCCTGGTGGCTGGCGTTGATCTCGCTGTGCGCGAGCAGCGCCCGCAGGTCGGCGGCGACCGCGGCCTGGCCCTCGTGGCCGCGGATGCGGTGGACGGCGGCCAGGAACGGCTTGTGCGAGCCCATCAGTCCCTCGACCGTCATCGCCAGCGCGATGTCGGCGATCCGCGCACATCGCTCCGCCTCCAGCAGGGCCAGCGCCCCGACGGCCTGCATCGCCTGGGTGCCGTTGACCAGGGCCAGCCCCTCCTTCGCCTCCAGCACCACCGGGGAAAGACCGGCGCGAGCCAGCGCATCGCGCCCTGGAAGTCGCTGCCCCCCGAGGAAGGCCTCTCCCTCGCCGATCAGCACCAGCGCGAGGTGCGCGAGCGGGGCGAGGTCGCCGCTGGCGCCGACGGACCCCTTCTCGGGAACCACGGGAATGACGTCGCGCTGGAGCATCTGCAGCAGGAGATCGAGCGTGCTCTCGCGGATCCCGGAATACCCGCCGGCGAGAACGTTCGCCCGGAGCAGCATGAGCGCCCGGACCTCGGGCAAGGGCAGGGGGGCGCCGGTTCCGGCGGAGTGCGAGAGGATCAGGTTCCGCTGCAGCTTGCGCAGGTCCGCCTTGGGGATGGAGACTTCGGCCAGCGTCCCGAAGCCGGTGTTGATGCCGTACGTCGGCGTCCCGCTCTCGGCGATGCGGTCGACCAGCTTCCGGGCGGCGCGCACCCGTTCGCGAGCCTTGGGCGCGAGCTCGACGCGCAGCGGGCCCCGGGAGGCGAGCCCAACCTCCGCGAGCGTCAGGCTGTCGCCGGAAAGCAC
>DASREU010000083.1:0-5653 GCA_035651935.1 Myxococcales bacterium
GGAGTGGATCAGCCGCCTCGAATATGCGCGCGAGATCCAGAGCGGCTTCTCGTACCAGGACGTCGCTGCCCGCACCGGCGGACTGTATCGGCGCGGCCCGCACACCGTCAGCGCCTCGCTCAACTTCATCCGGTACTTCAGCGTCGATCTCCGCGGCACCGAACTGGCAAAGGTGCTCCAGGCGGGCGTCTCCGGCGTGGTGGGAAGCTGTCCGATCGCCTGCACCCTGACGTACCCCGAGCTGCGCTACACCTACGATGGCCGCGACAACGTCATCGAACCGGGCCAGGGCTTCTTCACCAGCATCGGGCTCCAGCAGACGCTGAGGCCCGGTTCGTTCAGCTACTTCCGGATCAATCCGGAGGTGCGCGGGTACGCGACCTTCTTCCGTTACGCCGTGCTCGCCCTGCGCGCCGAGTACGGCGGGCTCTTCACCGAGACTCCCGACGGGAATACTCCATTCACGCAGCGCTTCTTCTTCGGAGGACAGAACGAGCAGCGCGGGTACGGGCCACTCCGCCAGGGCCCCAAGATCGGTACGGACCCGTGCAATACCGCAGGGTGCACGCTCCCTTCCGGTGAGCACTACGCCACCACGGCGGTCCCGATCGGCGGGACGGCGGCGGTGCTGATTTCCGCCGAGCTGCGGATCCGCACCGACTTCATCCTGAACCATCTGTCGGTCGTTCCGTTCGTCGACGCGAGCAACGTCGGCGACGACCCGAAGCGGCCGTTTCAGGGAGGGCTCGAAGTGGCTCCAGGGTTGGGCCTGCGGTACCTGACGCCGTTCGGCCCGATTCGCCTCGACGTCGCATACCTCCTGCGGGCGAAGGACGTCACGACGGGGCCGTCGGTCGGTACGCTCCCGCAGGTCGGGTCCGCGCCGCCTGTCCAGGTGAACGTGGCCCCGACGCGGGTCTCCATCCATTGCCCGTCGAATACTCCGGGATGCATCCCGGAGTCGCGATTTGCCTTCCACGTCAGCCTTGGCGAGGCGTTCTGAGACCGGAGCCAGGGTGCCAGGTCCCGATCGACGTGCGGGCGAACGGCTGCATGACAACAATGCAGGGACGGTGACCGAGCATCCGCCAGAGCCGGCGTACGAGCCGCAGCGGCCGTTGCCCGAACCGCCGCCGCGCTACCTCAAGCCTCGCTGGCGCAAGGCGGGGCGGCTCCTCTGGATCGTCGCGCTCTCCGTGCTCGCCTTCGTGGTGGTGGCGGTCGTGGGCACGCTCGTCTGGCTGCATACCGACACCGGAGCCGGGGAGCTGGGACGGTTCGTCACGAACGAGGCGCGGAACTCGATCCAGGGCGACCTGCGCGTCCGGGCGCTCCGAATCCGCGGCTTCCTGAACATCTGCGCCGACGGGGTCGAGCTGCGCGATCCGGACGGGCACCCGGTGATCACCGCGGAGCATGCCTGCGTACGGCTCGCGCCGCTGGCGTTCCTCAAGCAGCGGATCGACGTCAGCGACGCGCAGCTGGAGAAGCCCTGGGTCGAGATCGCGAAGGTGCCCGGGACCTCGGAGACGACGCTCCAGCGGGCGATCAAAGGGCGCAAGCCGCCCGGTCAGCCGGGTGGGCCGTTCACCTGGGACATCGAGGTTCGCAAGCTCGCGCTGCGCTCCGGCTCGGTGACGGTGCGCCCGGAGCTGGGCGCCGAGGCCACCTTTGCGCTCCGGGACCTCGACATCGGACCGGCGCATGCGCGGTATTCCGCGGAGTCCGCCGCCGCGGCGCTGAACCTGACCGCGCAGCTCGCGGCGCCCGGCGAGGCGCCGATCGCGTTGAACCTCGACGCGACGCTCGAAGGCGCCGCCGGGACCGGAACCGTCGCGCTGAAGGGGCTGCGCGCGAAGCTCGGCGGAAGCGGCCTGCTCGCCGACGGCTCCTGGAACCTCGCGCGGCAGGCCGGAGAGATCCGGGTGCGCGAGCTGGTCCTGCTCCCCAAGGACGTGGAGGCCGTCGCGCCGAAGGCGCCGCTGGAAGGCGCCCTCCGCGGCGAGATCGATCTGAAGAGCGACGGCAAGACCGCCGGGCTCGACCTGCGGCTGGAGATGGGCGGCGGCCGGATTCAGGGGAAGCTCACCTCGACGCTGGAGAAGGCGGCCGTCTGGGACGTCCAGCTCAGCGCCGACAAGATCGACCCTGGAGCGATCTCCAACCGGGCGCCGAAGGGACAAGTGACCGCGCGCGTCTCGCTGCACGGAAAAGGGATGCCGAAGTTCGACGCCCACGGCGTGACCGGCGAGCTGCGGGGCGCGGTGCACGTCGGACCGGCCCGGCTCGCGGGCCTCGGGCCCGTGGTGGCCGACCTCGACGCGAGCCTGCTCCGCCGGTACGCGATCGTGCGCGCGTTTACCGCGACGGCGCTGGGACTGGAGATCAAGGCGCACGGGGCGGCGGCCTACGACGAGGTCTCGCTCGATCTCGACATCCGCGCGCCGGACCTTGCGCAGGTGGGGCGGGCGATCGGCGCCTTGCGGCGCGCGCCGGCGGTGCCGATGGCGGGCTCCGCGCGCCTGCTCGCGCGCGTGACGGGATCGCCGCGAGCGCCGGATGCGGAGGTCCGGCTTCGCGCGCCGGCGCTGCAGGTCGATCGGACCCTCGCCGCCGAGCAGCTGCGAGTCTCCGGGAACCTGCACGGCCCGCTGAGGGCGCCGGACGGTGCGCTGCGGCTGGCTGCGCGCCGCCTGTCGGCGAGCGGCATCGATCTCGGCGCGCCGCGCGTCGAGATGGCGGTCGAGTGGCCGTGGGCGCATCTGCGGACCGGCGCGGCGGTGGCCGGCGGCACGGTCGAGGTGGTCGGCGACGCGCGGATCGACGAGGACAAGGACGGCCTGGTCCTCTCGAACTTCGTCATCTCGTATCCGGGAAACAGCCTCCACCTCGCGAGCGACGCGAACGTGCACTTCCGCGACGGCGTCATCCTCGAGCCCATCGAACTGATCGGCGACCACGGCAGCCTCCGCATCCAGGCGCAGGTGGAGCCGCCGCCGGGCCGTATCGACGCGAGCCTGGTGATCTCGAAGTTCGAGCTCGATCGCTTGCCGCAGTTCGCGTTGCCCAAGGACCTCGGGTTGCGCGGCGTCCTCGATGCGAACGCGGTCCTGCAAGGTCCGCGGGCGTCGCCCGACATCGACGTGCGCGCCGACGTCCATGGCGCCGGTGCGCGGCCGGTCGGCGATCTGGCGCTGGATGCGCAAGCCCACGCGCACGTGCACCGGGGGATGCTGCAGACGGAAGGCTGGGTCTCCGGAGGCCAGAACCTCCGGCTCGATTTCCAGGGCGCGCTTCCCGTCCAGATCGCAGCGCAGCCGCTGAATGCGCCGGTGCAGTTCGAGGCGCGGCTGGCCCAGGTCGACCTCGGCCGCCTTGCAACCTTCGCGAACATCGCCGCGCTGCAACGGCAAGGCGCGCATGGGGTCGTGGACGCGCGGATCGTCGCGAGCGGAACGCTGGCGGCGCCGCGCGCGACCGTCTCGATCGACGCGCGCGACGTGGGCACCGCAGCGATCCGGCAGGTCGACGGTAGGGCCGGGTTCCTGCTGGAGAACGGCGCGCTCGCCTTCGACGCCAGCGTCCTCCTCGCCGGCGATCCGGCGGTGGAGCTCACCGCGCAGGTGCCCTTCGATCTCCGGCGCGCGCTGCGGGAGAAGGACTACCTGCGCACGATGGTCGATCGGCCGCTTCGGGCGGACCTGGCCATCGTCCGGCTCCCGCTGGAGCGGCTGGCGAAATCCGGATTGCTTCCGGACGGCAGCGCCGGCGCGGTCAGCCTTTCCGCCCGGCTCGGCGGGACCCCTCTGCACCCGACGCTGGCGGTCAACACCCGCGGCGAGGACGTCACCATCGGACGGCTGCACGGGCTCGGGTTCCAGGGCGAGCTGGGCATCGGCGACAAGGTCCAGGCCACGTTCGGCGCGCAATCGCAAGGCGACGTCGTCGCGAGCCTCGATGCCTCCGCCGCGGTCTCCGGCGCGGAGCTGGTCGAGCTGGCGAAGCGAAAGGGCGACCGGGAGGCGATCGCGCCGCTCCTCGATCGCGCCCTCTCGTTGAACCTTTCGATCCCCGGGCTTCCCATCGCCCGCGCATCGCAGCTCGCAGGCCGGGCCGCCGTCGCCGAAGGGCGCATCACCGGGCGCGTCAACCTCTCCGGCACGGCGGCGCGTCCGCAGCTCACCGGGCAGCTCGCGCTCCAGAACCTCTCGGCGCAGGACAACCAGCTGGGAAAGGGCGATCTCTACCTCGAGGCGAGCTCGGCCGGGGCGCTGCTTCACGTCGGCCTCGATCCCCCAGGGGGCGGCAATCTCCTCGCGCACGTCAAGATCGACGCCGATCTCGGCGCCCGCACGCTGCTGGCGCGCGGCACCAGCGGCTTGTTCGAGGGGCGGCTCTCGGGCGACATCCGCTCGAAAGAGCTCGACATCTCGTTCATCTCCGGGCTGGTGCACAACCTGCGGCGCGCCGGCGGAACGCTGGAAGCCGCCGTCGCGCTGGGCGGCACCGTCGCCAAGCCTGTCGCCGAGGGGAACGCGCACCTGCGCGGCGGACTGTTCGACGTCGTCGGACAAGGCGTGTACGAGGACGTGCGCTTCGACGCGAGCTTCTCGCCGAAGGAGGTGGTGATCGATCGCGTGACCGGGACGGTCGGCGCGGGCACCTTCGCCGCGATCCTCGCCGCCTCCCGCCGGCCTGGTCCGGGCGAGGCTGCCGACCGCGTCGAGTTCACGGGAGAGTTGCACCTGGGCGACGACGAGTCGGTGCGCGGCCGCAAGGTGCCCGGCACCGACAAGCCGCTCCAGGCGGGCCCGATCCCCGTCCGCCAGGCCGGCGAGCAGCGCGCGGACATCTCCGGCGAGCTGGACGTCTTCGGCGACTACACGGGCGGCGTCCTCACCGTGAACGGGAAGATTCCGGACGCGCGAATGGTGATCAAGCAGCTTCCGGACAAGAAGCTCGCCTCGCTGAAGGAAAACCCCGACGTCTTCATCGTCCACCCCGGCCAGAAGCCGCACCCGCCGGGCCGGGAACCCGAGGAGGTGGAGGCGGAGGAGAAGGCGCGGCAGAAGGCCACCTTCCGCATGCACGCGCACCTCGAGCTCAACCACCTCTACGTCAAGGCGCCGGACTTCGAGTTCCCGGTGGAGAGCCGGATGAACTTCGAGTACGACGCGCACCGGGCGGGAGGCCTCACCGCCGACGGAACCATCCACGTGCCACAGGGCTCGTTCACCGCGCTGGGCCGCCGGTTCCTCATCGAAGATGCGAAGATCATCGAGACCGGAGGCGATCTCGCCAACCCGGAGCTGGAGATCAAGGCGACGTACGACAACCCGCAGGCGAAGGTGACGATCACCATCACCGGGTCCGCCCGCGACCCGCAGCTGGACATGTCCTCGAATCCACCGATGGACCAGGACCAGATCGCGTTCTTTCTCGCCACCGGACGGATCCAGGGCCGGGCCACGCAGCAGGGCGGCGGCATCGATCTCTCCGGAGCGGCCACCAGCGTGGTCGGCGGGCTCCTCTTCGGGCAGGTGCGCAAGGAGCTCGCGAACGTGCTGCCCGTGGACGTGATCACCATCGACACCGGGTCGGAGGGAGTCTCCGGCGCGAGCGTCGGCAAGTACATCGGCGATAAGGTGTTCAT
>DASREU010000084.1:0-4279 GCA_035651935.1 Myxococcales bacterium
ACCCTGCGCAAGGACCGGATGTACGAGTTCCTCGACCGCCTGCTGAACACCGCGCTCCCCCGGGTGCGCGACTTCAAGGGCGTCTCGATGAAGAGCTTCGACGGGCGCGGCAACTACACGCTCGGCATCAAGGAGCAGATCATCTTTCCGGAGATCAACTACGACCGGATCGAGAAGATCAAGGGCATGAACGTCACCATCGTGACCACGGCGAAGAGCGACGAAGAGGGCCGCGCTCTGCTGCGTTATTTCGGCATGCCCTTCCGGACGGCCTGACAATGGCGAAGCTCTCCAAGATGGCGCAGGCGAAGCGCCTGCAGAAGAAGGCGAAGTTCAAGGTGCGCGCGTACAACCGCTGCGAGCTGTGCGGGCGGGGCCGCGCGTTCCTCAACAAGTTCCAGATGTGCCGCATCTGTTTCCGCAATCGCGCCCTCAAGGGCGAGATCACGGGAGTGATCAAGTCTTCCTGGTAGTTCGACATTCTTGCCGGCGCGCCCAAGGGTACGGCCGGCGGAGGTAGCCTGATGAGCATGACCGATCCAGTCGCCGACCTTCTCACCCGGATCCGCAACGCGCAGCGCGCGGGCCTGGAGGAGGTCGCCTTGCCCGCGAGCAACATCAAGCAGCAGATCTGCGAGGTCCTGCGCGCCGAGGGCTTCGTCCGCGAGGTCGCGCGCACCGACGACGGCAAGCAGGGCACCTTGAAGGTGGTCCTCAAGTACGACGAGGGCCGCCGGCCGGCGATCAGCGAGATCCGCCGCCAGTCGAAGCCCGGCCTGCGCCGCTACGTGAAGTACACCGACATCCCCAAGGTGATGAACGGCCTGGGGATCGCCATCCTCTCCACCTCCCGCGGCGTGCTCGTCGATCACCAGGCGCGCAAGCAGCACCTCGGCGGCGAGCTGATCGCCACCGTCTGGTAAGGAGCCGCCATGTCCCGCATCGGCAAGCTCGTCATCAAGATCCCTGACAAGGTCAAGGTCACCGCGGCGCCCGGAATGGTCAGCGTCGAAGGCCCGAAGGGCAAGGTCTCGCAGACGCTCGACCGCGAGATGAAGGTGACCGTCGAAAAGAGCGAGGTCCGCGTCGACCGCCCGAACGACTCGCGCCGCTCGCGCCAGCTGCACGGCCTCAGCCGGACGCTGGTCGCCAACATGATCCAGGGCGTCACCGTCGGGTTCACCCGCTCGCTGGACATCGCCGGCGTCGGGTACAAGGCCGAGCTGAAGGGCAAGGAGGTCCATCTCGCCCTCGGCTTCTCGCACCCGGTCGTCTACCCGCTTCCCGACGGGGTGACGGCGGAGTACGACGCGAAGGGGAACCGCCTGACGGTGAAGGGCGCCGACAAGCACCAGATCGGCCTGGTGGCGGCGGAGATCCGCAAGCTGCGCCCGCCGGAGCCGTACAAGGGCAAGGGCATCAAGTACGCGGAGGAGACGATCCGCCGCAAGCAGGGCAAGACAGGAGCCGCGTGATGAGCGCTTCGACGAACATGAAGAAGCAGGAGCTGCGGCAGCGCCGGAAGGCGCACATCCGCAAGAAGGTGGAGGGCTCGGTTGCGCGGCCCCGCCTCTCCGTGTACCGGAGCCTGAACCACATCTACGCGCAGGTGATCGACGACGTGTCGGGGAAGACGGTCGCCGCCGCGTCCACGCTTTCGCCCGAGCTCAAGGACGGCAAGGGGAAGAAGAAGGAGCTGGCCAAGGAAGTGGGCAAGCTGGTGGCAAAAAAGTGCCAGGAGAAGCAGATCGCCGCGGTCGTCTTCGACCGGAACGGCTTCATGTACCACGGCCGGATCGCGGCCGTTGCCGAGGGCGCCCGCGAGGGCGGCCTCAAGTTCTAAGGGGAGTTCATGGCCGCACCGATCAATCCGAATGACCTCCCCGAGCTGAACGACCGGGTGGTCCACATCAACCGCGTCGCCAAGGTCGTGAAGGGCGGCCGGCGCTTCTCCTTCTCCGCGCTGGTGGTGGTGGGCGACGGCCAGGGCCACGTGGGCGCCGGACTGGGCAAGGCGAACGAGGTGCCCGAGGCCATCCGCAAGGGCGGCGAGCAGGCGAAGAAGAACCTCTTCAAGATCCCGCTGGCGGGCAACACCATCCCCCACGAGGTGATCGGCCACTTCGGCGCGGGCCGGGTGCTGCTCAAGCCGGCCGGCGAAGGAACGGGAGTGATCGCCGGCGGCAGCGTGCGCGCGGTGCTCGAGGCAGTCGGGATCCGCAACATCCTCACCAAGTCGCAGGGATCGCGGAACCCGCACAACGTGGTCAAGGCAGCCCTCGACGGCCTGCGCCAGCTGCGCAGCCCCGAGGAGGCGGCGCGCCTGCGCGGCAAGGAACTGGCCGACATGCGCGCGGAGCAGGGAGCGTAAGCGATGTCGCTGAAAGTGAAGCTGGTGCGCTCGATGAGCGGCCACACGGAAAACCACCGCGAGACGCTGCGCGGCCTCGGGCTCACCCGGGTCGGGCGTGAGCGCGTCCTCCAGGACACGCCGTCGGTCCGCGGGATGATCGACAAGGTCCAGTACCTCATCGAGTGGTCCGAGACGAACGAGGAGTTCAAGCCGTTCGGCCGCCGCTCCCGCCAGAAGGCGCAGAAGGCAGCCTCGGCGAAGGGACAGGCATCATGAACGAGCTCACCAGGCTCACGCCGCCGCGCGGCGGCGGAGTGAAGGAAAAGAAGAGGGTCGGCCGGGGTCAGGCCAGCGGCCAGGGCAAGACCGCGGGCCGGGGCGGCAAGGGCCAGAAGGCCCGCACCGGCAACATGAACTTCGGCGGATTCGAGGGCGGGCAGATGCCGATCCAGCGCCGCCTGCCCAAGCGCGGGTTCACCAACCCGTTCCGGGTCGAGTACGCGCTGATCAACGTAGGCGACCTCGGCAGGCTGGGTCTCGCCGAGATCGATCTCGACAAGCTGGTGGAGACCGGCGCCGTGAAGGATCGCAAGGACGGGCTGAAGGTGCTCGGCGACGGCGAGCTGAACCGGCCGGTCTCGGTGCGGGCGCACAAGTTCTCCGCCTCGGCGAAGGAGAAGATCGAGAAGGCGGGCGGGAAGGCCGACATCATCGTCATCCCGCAGAAGCGCACCCCGCAGCAGCGCAAGGCCGAGGAAAAGAAGGCCGCGGCAGCGGCGAAGAAAGCGTAGACTAGCTCGACCTCAAGGAGCCCGCCGCCGTGTCGTTTGCCAACGCCTTCTCGAACCTGTTCAAGATCCAGGAGCTGCGCAAGCGGCTCCTCTTCACCCTCTTCTGCCTCGCGGTCTACCGCGTCGGGGTGTTCGTCACCGCGCCGGGCGTGAACCGGGTGGTGATGAAGAAGGCGATCGAGTCCAGCGGCGGCTTCCTCAACCTCTTCAACCTCTTCACCGGCGGCGCCCTCGAGCAGCTCTCCATCTTCGCGCTGGGGATCATGCCGTACGTCAGCGCCAGCATCATCCTGCAGCTGCTCACGGTGGTGGTGCCCACGCTGGAAAAGCTCTCGAAAGAGGGCGAGATGGGCCGGCGCAAGATCACCCAGTGGACGCGCTACGGCACCATCCTCCTCTCCATCGTGCAGGGCTTCGGCATCGCCCGGTACCTGGAGTCGGTGAAGTCCGGCAACGAGAGCGTGGTCCCCGACGACGTGAAGGGCTGGGGCTTCCGGCTGCTCACCGTCATCACCCTCACCGCCGGCACCGCCTTCATCATGTGGCTCGGCGAGCAGATCACCGAGCGCGGCATCGGGAACGGCATCTCGCTGATCATCTTCGCCGGCATCGTCGCCCGCATCCCCCAGGCCGTGATCCAGACCTGGAGCACGTTCCAGGACAAGGCCGAAGGCTCGGACATGCAGCTCCTGGTGCTCGGCGTGGTGATGGTGGCGACCATCGCCGTGATCGTCTTCGTCGAGCGCGCCTACCGGAAGATCCCCGTCCACTACGCCAAGCGGGTGGTGGGGCGGCAGACCTTCAGCGGCCAGAGCACGCACCTGCCGCTCAAGGTCAACATGTCGGGCGTGATCCCGCCGATCTTCGCCAGCTCGATCCTGCTCTTCCCGGCCACGCTCGCCACCTGGATCCCGGCCTTCAAGCCGTTCGCGGACGCGATGAGCCGGGGCGGCTGGATCTACGACGGGCTCTACGTGATCGGGATCATCTTCTTCGAACGGGGGCAAAGACGCATCCCCGTCCAATATGCCAAGCGGATCGTCGGGCAGAAGATCTACGGCGGCCAATCGACCCACCTGCCGCTCAAGGTGAACACGGCGGGCGTCATCCCCCCCATCTTCGCCTCGTCCATCCT
>DASREU010000085.1:0-10743 GCA_035651935.1 Myxococcales bacterium
GTAGAGGTGGGCGTGGCGGAGGAAGAGGACGATGACGAAGGCGAGCCCGGCGAACAGCACGCCGATGAACAGCACGGTGAGGGCGTTCGCCAGGATGGCGCGGGAGACGCGAGGCTCCTCCATCGCCGCGTGCGCCGCGGAAGAGAGCTCGGCGAAGACCGGCTTGATCGCGGCGGGGCTTTCGGCGAACAGGGCGCGGGCCAGGCAGAGGTGGGCCGCGGGAAGCGCGGGAGCGAACTCGATGGCCAGCTTGCAGCGCTGCACCGCGACGGCGGAGGCGCCGGAGTCGAGCGCGGCATGGCTCTCGCGCACCAGCGACGCGGAGACCGAGAACAGGTTCTCGATCCCCAGCTCTTCCTTCAAGGCGCGAACGCGCTGCTCTTCGTCGTCCGCGCGGCGCTCGTCGCGCTCGTTGACGTAGCCGCGGCGCGCCGCCCAGTGCGCCTGGATGTCCGCGCTGCGTCCGCCGGGCATGATCACGCCGCGCGCGTTGACGGCGGGCGCTGGCGCGGGAGGCGGCGCCGGCGCGCTGACCGGAAGCGGAGGAGCGGGGACCGGCTGCGCGGAAACGCTGCTGGAAGCGAGCGCGGTGGCCGCGGCACAGACGCTCAGCATCCGGCGCGCGCGCACCCAAGAGCCGCGATCAGTCACTCGATCATCCTAGACGTTGGCCCCTCGCAACGGCAAGGAATCTGCCCGGAATTCCGCAGCGTGGATGTGGTATGCCGCCGCCCATGTCCGAACCGGAAAAAGCGCTGCGGCGGCTGCTCGACATCATGGATCGGCTGCGCGATCCAGGCGGCTGCCCGTGGGATCGCGAGCAGACGCTGCGGACGCTCACCCCCTATTTGCTGGAAGAGGCGCACGAGGTGATCGAGGCGATCGAGACCGGCGACGTCGCGCACCACAAGGAGGAGCTGGGAGACCTGCTCTTCCAGATCGTCTTCCAGTCCCGGATCGCGCGCGAGGAAGGAAAGTTCGACTTCGCGGACGTGTGCGATGGCATCGCCGCGAAACTCACACGGCGCCACCCGCACGTGTTCGCCGACGTCGAGGTCTCGGGCTCCGGGGAAGTGATCCGGAACTGGGAGCGGATCAAGGCGGACGAACGGAAGGAGAAAGGGCAGGAGCCGCGCTCGGCGATCGGAGGCGTGCCGGTGGCGCTCCCGGCCCTGGTCCGGGCGGAGCGGCTGACCGAAAAGGCCGGAGCCGTCGGTTTCGACTGGCCCGACGCGCGATCGGTCCTCGCCAAAGTGCGCGAGGAGCTCGACGAGCTGACGGAGGCCCTGGACGGCGGCGCGCCGGAGCGGATCGAGAGCGAGCTCGGCGATCTCCTCTTCGCGGTGGCGAATCTCGGGAGGTGGGTGAAAGCACACCCCGAGGAGGCGCTGCGAGGAACGCTGCGCAGGTTCGAGTCGCGCTTCCGCCACATCGAGGCGCGGCTGCTCGAGCGGGGCAAGTCGCCGGCGCAATCCACGCTCGCTGAAATGGACGCGCTCTGGAACGAAGCGAAGGAGCGGGAAAAGTCCGCGATTTGACGCAGTCTCCCGACCCTTGCCCACAATTTTTCGGGGCGCTGTGGAGAACCTGTGGATTCCACGCAGATTGGAAGAGGAATTTGGGCGCGCTCCTGCGGCCCCGGCGCGCAGACGTTGGGCGCACACCTGGAAAATGTAGAGGTCACAATCAGTTGAAAGCGCGCTCCGAGGGGGGTCGTACGTGCAGGAACGCAGTGAGGGTGCGTAAACGAGTTCCGGACAGGCCGGGGGAAAACCTGTGATCCCGCCCGGATTTCCCTTGCGCCGACCGCGTTGACAGGCTGCGGTGCGGGTGCTAACTGCGTCCGCCCTCCACGCAGGATCGAATCCTTTCCGGAGAAATCGTGGCGAATACCCGCTCGGCAGAAAAGCAGAACCGGCAAGCCCACAAGCACCGCGTCCGCAACGCGCACGTCCTCTCGACGCTGCGCACCAGCGTGCGGAAGTTCCGCGAGGCTGCTGCCGCGGGCGACGCCCAGAAGACCAAGCAGGAGCTGACCGCAGCCGTGCGGCAGATCGCGAAAGCGGCCTCGAAGGGCGTGATCCACAAGGGGCAGGCGGCGCGGCGGATCTCGCGCCTCACCAAGGCCGCGACCCAGACCGCCACCCCGGCCCCGAGCCAGCCGCGCTGACGTCCTGCGCGGATGCGATCAGCGGGCAAACCGCTCGTTGACCTCGTACCGCTCGATCGCCTCCGCCGCGAGCGCTCGCGCCAGCCGGCGCAGCGCCGCCCTGCGGTTCGCCTCGGTGCCCAGCACGTCCACTCCCGTCAGGTAGTCTTCTCCGCCCACCACCGCGTCCTGGTAGTCGCCGGCGCGGACGCGCAGCTCCGCGTCCAGGCGGTACGAGGCGGCCCCGCCCTCGGCGCCCACGCCGCTCGGCGCGGTCCGCAGCGCGATCAGCTCGGCGTTCAGCTCCGGCGCGCCGGACGCTTCCGGCGCGAGTCGCCCGCGGGCGGAGAGCTCGCGCCGCAGCTCGGCGGCGAAGATCCCTCCCGCCTCGGCCTGGGCGGTGGCGTTCTTCACCGCGCCCACCCGGAGCTCCTGGACCGGCCGGCCGCGCACCGGAGCGTAGCCGCAGCCGAGGAGGACGGCGACCGCGGCGAGCGCGCCGCACCTAGGCGACGACAAAGTTCACCAGCCGCTTGGGGATCACCACCACCTTCTTCACCGTCTTCCCCTGCAGCCACCCGGAGATCTTCGGATCCCGCGCGGCGGTCTCGCGGATCTCGGCGTCGTCGGCGCTGGCGGCCACCTGCACCTCGCCGCGCAGCTTGCCGTTCACCTGCACCGCGATCTGGTACGCGTCGTCGATCACCAGCGCAGGGTCCGCCTCGGGCCAGTGGAGCAGCGCGAGCTCCTCCTCGCGCCCCAGCCCACGCCAGAGCTCCTCCGCGATGTGCGGCGCCAGCGGCGCGAGCAGCTGGACCAGCACCTCCAGGCACTCGCGCAGCGACGCCGGGTCGCCGGTCCAGTCGGTGGCCGCGTTCGACAGCTCCATCAGCGACGAGATCGCGGTGTTGAACTGCAGGCGCTCGAGCTGCTGGGTGACGCGCAGGATGGTCTTGTGCGTACGCCTGCGCAGGTCGTCGGCAGCGCCGTTCGCTTTCACCGAGGCGATCTTCGGCACGCTCGCCTGCACCAGCCGGAAGACGCGGCCGAGGAACCGGTGCTGCCCCTGCACCTGCTCGTCGGACCAGTCCATGTCCTTCTCCGCCGGCGCGGCGAAGAGGATGAACAGGCGCGCGGTGTCGGCGCCGAACTCGGCGATGATCTCGCGCGGCGAGACCACGTTGCCCTTGCTCTTGGACATCTTCTCGCCGTCGCGCCCTTTGACGATGCCCTGGGTGACGAGCTTCTGCGCCGGCTCCTCGATCCCGCACAGCCCCAGCTCCTTCATCACCTTGGTCCAGAAGCGGAAGTAGAGCAGGTGCAGCACGGCGTGCTCGGGCCCGCCGACGTACACGTCGACCGGCAGCCAGCGGTCGGCCTTCTCCCGCGCGAACGGCTCGCGCGCATTGTGCGGGTCCAGATAGCGCGCCCAGTACCAGGCGGAGTCGACGAAGGTGTCCATCGTCTCCGTCTCGCGGCGCGCAGGCCCGCCGCAGATCGGGCAGGTGGTGTTCACCCAGGAGGGCACCTTCGCCAGCGGCGGCTCGCCCTTGCCGGTGAGCACTTCCTTCACGTCGATGTCCGGCAGCTTCACCGGCAGCTGCGAGTCGGGGACCGGGATGCCCTTGCCGTCGGGATCGTCCTTCGGACAGTAGACGATGGGGATCGGCGTCCCCCAGTAGCGCTGGCGGGAGATGCCCCAGTCGCGCAGGTGATAGTTCACCGCCGGCTGCCCGATGCCGCGGCGCTGCGCCTCGGCGGCGATGGCCAGCCGCGCCTGCTCCGACGGCATGCCGGAGAACTCGCCGGAGTCGAAGAGCACTCCGTAGTCGGTGAACGCCTGTCCTCTGGGCAGCTCGGAATCGTCGGCGGGGCGCACCACCGGCGGGATCGGGAGGCCGTACTTGAGGGCGAACTCGTAATCGCGCTGGTCGTGCGCGGGGACCGCCATCACCGCGCCGGTGCCGTAGCCGGCGAGGACGAAGTTGGCCACCCAGACCGGGATCTCCCGGCCGGTGAACGGGTTCTTCGCCCGGATGCCGGTGTCCATGCCGAGCTTCTCGGCGGCCTGGGCGCCCTCGCCCACTTCCTTGGCGGCGCGCCGCACCTTCTCTGCGAACGCCTGCAGCTCCGCTTTGTTCTCGGCCGGAGCCAGCGCGGTCACCAGCGGATGGTCCGGGGCCGCCGCGACGTACGTCGCGCCGTAGATGGTGTCCGCGCGCGTGGTGAAGACCCGGAACGCCTTCCCCCGCGCGCCCTTGATCCCGAAGTCGATCTCCAGGCCATCGGAACGCCCGATCCAGTTCCGCTGCATCGCCACCACGCGATCGGGCCAGTCCAGGCGCTTGAGCCCTTCCAGCAGCGGGTCGGCGTACGCGGTGATCCGCAGCGCCCATTCCGGGATCTCGCGCTCGATCACCACCGTGCCGCAGCGCCAGCAACGGCCCTCTTCCACTTGCTCGTTGGCGAGCACCGTGTTGCAGCTCGGGCAGAAGTTCACCTTCGCCCGCCGCCGGTACGCGATCCCGCGCTCCAGCATGCGGAGGAAGAACCACTGGTTCCAGCGGTAGTACGCAGGGTCCGAGGTGGCGAGCTCCGTCGACCAGTCGACGGAGATCCCCAGCGAGACCACGTCCTGCTTGAAGGAGGCGATGTTCCGCGGCGTGCGCACCGCAGGGTGGACCCCTTCCTTGATCGCCGCGTTCTCCGCCGGAAGGCCGAACGAGTCCCAGCCGAACGGGTGGAGGACGTCGAACCCGCGCTTGCGCGCGTAACGGGCGAGCACGTCGGTGATCGCGTACACGCGGGCGTGGCCCATGTGCATCTCGCCCGACGGATAAGGGAGCATGGCGAGGACGTATTTCTTCGGCGCCCCGGGCCGCGTGCCCGCCCGGAACAGGTCCTTCTTCGCCCAGTGCTCCTGCCAGCGTGGCTCGATTGACTTCGGGTCGTACCGGTCCTGCACGGTCGGCGCTCTCCTTGCGAAGTTCCCATTCTAGCGCGCTGCGCCAGAACCTGGGGGTTCCAGTGCGGAAAGCGTCGCCGAATGTACCACTTGCAGGTCGCCGGAGGCCGCTGCCGGCGATCCGGGCCGCCGCGCCCGGTCCTCGGCGTCGATGCGGCAGAGCTCGGCGAAGCCCTCGATGCGCGCCGCCCGTCCCCAGCCGATCGCCACCTGGGCTGCCTGGGCGAGCAGCCACGCGAGCAAGAGCGTCGCCGGCGCACGCTGCGGGATCTGCAGTCGCACCGCCATCAGGACGGCGGCGAATCCCGCTCCGGCCAGCGTTCCCAGCGCTCCGATCGCCAGGACGCGCAGGGGCCTGCGGATCAGCACCTCCGCCGCGTTCCACAGTGAACGGATCGCAGAGCGCCGTCCGGGATCGGCGGCGAACTGTGCGCGCGCGGCGTCCACCAGCAGGTGTGCGACGAAGAGGGCGAATCCAGCCGCGGCGGCGGCGAGCAGCCGGATCCGGTCCGCCCCCGTTTCCGTCAGCGCCCGCGAATCGGCGTCCAGCGCGAGCTTCACGATCCCGGCGGTCGCGGCAGCGGCCAGCCCGAGCGGGATCAGCGCCGCGAGCGCGACGCGGAGCATCCGCCCGTAGTGCGCACCGGCGGCTGCCAGCAGGGGACGGAATTGCAAGGGTTCGTCCGCTCCCGCCGAAGCGACCATCGCGCCGGCGACGAACGGCGAGACGACCAGCATCGCGAGCGCGCCCGCTCCGAGGCCGCCGGCCAGCGTTCGCCACGCGCCCTGCGCATGGACCTGCCGGAGGAGCTCGATCGACGTGAATCCGTCCATCCAGGCGACGACGTCCGGCGCCCTGGGCGAATGGTCGAGGTGCGCGCGGAGGAAGGCGAATGCGGGCGCGGCGGCGATCGCCGCGGGGACGAGCAGCGCCGCCCACCAGAGGAGCAGGACGCGAAAGCGCAGGCTCCGGCGCAGGCAGCGCCGGTACAGTCCGGGCGTGATCACAGCGCCCCCAGAAGCGCGAGGAGCAGCTTCGCCCAGGCCTCGTACTCGAGCGTCCAGCGGGCGGAAGCTGCCGTGGAGCGCTCGCGCGTCCGTCCGTCGTCGAGCTTGTCGAGGTCGAGCAGCACCTTCCCCTCGGGATCGAGCTGCACCGACGCCACGCGCTCGGGCTTTTCGAACACCCAGCGGTGCCACGTCTCGTCCGCCGGCCACGCGACCGTCTGTGTCTCGCCCCCGTCGAAGCGGAAGACGACCGTCTGCGGAACCTGCGCGGCGTACCTGCGCACCGAGACCGTCGATCGCCACGGGAAGGGTCCGGGATCCGCAGCCGTCGGGTGGGGATGCGCCGCGCGGAAGGCGGCCCGCAAGCTGCGCTCCTTCCTGCTCGCCTGACGCTCGTCGAGCTCGACCCGCGTTCCGTCGGGCTCGACGAACGTGCCCGGCTCCGGCACCAGCTCCCGGGTCTCGATGGAGACCACGCGGTCGTCGACGGGAGCGCGGTCGTACACCTGCTCGCGGAACCATTGCCGCACGGTTTCGCCGCCCTCCTCCGCCAACACCGCTTCCAGGTCCGCGGTGGAGGGATGGCGGAAATGCCAGCGCCGGTAGTACGCGGCGAAGGCGCGGGCGAGAACGTCGCCGCCGAGCCGCTGTTCGAGATCGTGAAAGACCAGCACCGTCCGCGAGTACACGAGCCCGTAGCTGGCGGACGACCACCGGCGCCACGAATTCCCCGCGATCGGGTCGGCCTGGAAGCGCCGGGTGCCGCTCCGCTCGAGGTCGAAGTAGCGCAGCTCCGGCGTGCGCAGGCCGAGCGCGCCGAGCAGGCCGGGCGCGGGGATGCGCAGACGCTCGCTCTCCAGCATCCGCGCGTTCCAGAACTCGTTCAGCCCCTCGTCGAGGAACGGCTCCTCGAACTCGTTGGAGGCGAGGAGCCCCATGAAGTAGCCGTGGCCGAACTCGTGGATGGTGACGAACCGCACCCCCTGCAGATACGGCGGGCCGAGCCCGCCGATGGTGGTGAAGAACGTCTCGTACTCCATGCCGCCGGACTCGATGGCGTTGTACGGCGGGACCACCACCGTGACCTGCCTGTACGGGTACGGCCCGAGCGTGCGCGAGAAGTACGCGAGCGCATCCAGCGTGGCCTGCAGCGCGATGCGCCCTGCCTCCGCGTACTCGGAAGGATGGAGCACTTTCACCCGGACGCCGTTCCATTCGCCGAGCAGCGGCTCCGCGTAGCCGTCCCAGGCGGTGAAGGCGAAGTCGTGCACGTCGTCCTGCTGCACGCGATGGATCACGCCCGATGGCGTCTCTTCCGGAGGCGCGCTCTGTGCGCCCACCGAGCCGAAGGTGTACCCGCGCGGCAAGGTGATCGCGGCGCGGTAGCTGCCGAAGTCCGCGTAGAACTCGCTGTAGAGGTGGAACTCGTGGCAGTTCCAGCGCGGCTCGGTGGCGCCGCGCTCTCCCGGCAGCTCGAGCACGCCGATCCTGGGGAACCATTGCGCGACCAGGTGGTAGGTGCCGAACCAGCCGGTCCGCGCGACGACCCGCGGCAGCTGATCGTGGAAGACGATCTCCAGAACCGCGGTGCCGCCGGGCGGGACGGCGTCGGGCAGGTCGAACCGGGCGACGGTGCGATCGGTCCGCGGTCCTCCGTCGGGCTGCACGAAGACCCAAGGGACCGGCTTTCCGCCCTGCGTCACGGTCTTCAGCTCGATGAACCCCCACTCGCCCTCGCGGGTTTCGACGCCGGTGCGAAACCCGCCGAACAGCTCGCGCTCCTGGTTGAACGTGCTCTGCGGCCCCTCGAAGGCGTTCAGATAGAGGTGGACGTACAGCGCGCGGATGGTTTCGCCGCTGCGGTTGCGCCAGGTCACCCGCTCGCGGCCGTCGACCGTGTGCCGCCGCGGATCGAGCGTGGCCGCGAGATCGTAGTCGGCGACGCGGACCGGGCCTTTGCCCTCGCGCACCCCGCCCCAGGCGGACTCGCTGCTGGGCACGCGCACGGCGCCGGCCGATGCGCCGGCGATGCCGGCGGCGAGGATCAGCGCAGTGAACATCGCGCGGTCGTACTCGACGCGCGACCATGCTGGCAATAGTATCCGCCGTCCGCATGGAGCCACACGTCTACATCCAGGGCATCGCGGCGCATGACGGGCAGGAGGTCCTCCTCCGCGGATGGCTCTACGGCAAGCGCTCGAGCGGCAAGCTCCATTTCCTCCAGATCCGCGACGGCACCGGCGTGATCCAGTGCGTGGTGTCGAAGAAGGACGTGCCCGAGGCGGTGTTCGCCGCCGCGGAGAAGGCGCCGCAGGAGTCGTCGGTGGAAGTGCGCGGCAAGGTGGCGAAGGACCCGCGCAGCCCGCTGGGATTCGAGCTTCACGTCTCGGACTTCCGGGTCCTGCAGGGAGAGGCGGGGTACCCGATCCAGCCCAAGGAGCACGGCGTTGGGTTCCTCCAGGAGCAGCGGCACCTCTGGCTGCGCTCCTCGCGGCAGCGGGCGATCCTCGCCGTCCGGCACACGCTGATCAAGGCCATCCGCGACTACTTCGACTCCCGCGGTTTCACGCTGGTGGACTCGCCGATCCTCACGCCCGCCGCCTGCGAGGGGACCTCCACCCTCTTCGAGGTGCCCTACTTCGATCTGGGGAAGGCGTACCTGACGCAGTCGGGCCAGCTCTACGGCGAGGCCGCGGCGATGGCGGTGGGGAAGGCGTACGTCTTCGGACCGACGTTCCGCGCCGAGAAGAGCAAGACGCGCCGCCACCTCACCGAGTTCTGGATGGTGGAGCCGGAGGTCGCCTACCTCGATCTCGACGGCGACATGGATCTCGCCGAGGACTTCATCGTGGAGATCGTGCGCGCGGTCGTGGCCCGCCACGAGCACGACCTGAAGGTGACGCTCGAGCGCGACCTCGAGGCGCTGCGGCGCGTGCAGAAGCCGTTCCCGCGGATCACGTACACCGAGGCGATCGAGTCCATCCAGAAGACGGGCCATCCGATCAAGTGGGGCGACGACCTGGGCGGCGACGAGGAGACCATTCTCTGCAAGCAGTTCGACCGACCGGTGATGGTCCACCGGTATCCGGCGGAGATGAAGGCGTTCTACTTCAAGAAGGACCCGAAGGATCCCAAGGTCGCGCTCGGCGTCGACGTGCTCGCGCCCGAGGGGTACGGCGAGATCGTCGGCGGCGGGCAGCGCGAGGACGACTACGCCACGCTGAAGGCGGAGATCGAGAAGAACAACCTGCCGCCGGAGGCGTTCGCCTGGTATCTCGACCTGCGCAAGTACGGCAGCGTCCCGCACTCGGGGTTCGGCCTCGGCGTGGAGCGGACCGTCGGATGGATCTGCGGCCTGCACCACGTGCGCGAGACCATCCCCTTCCCGCGGATGATGGAGCGCCTCACCCCTTGAAGCTGGTCCTCTCGCTGTTCGCCCTGATGCTGGCGATCGGCTTCACCACCTTCCTGGTGTGGCGTCATGCGCCGGTCGCGGAGCCGTGCGCGTCGCGCGACGTCGCGCAGTCGCTCTCGCCGGACCAGCGCACGCAGGCCGACGTCTTCGAGGTCCGCTGCGGCACCACGGTGGCGACCCACGTCGCCCTCCGTCCGGCCGGCGCAGCGGAGCAGGCCCGCGGCGACGTCTTCGTCGCTCCGGGCACCGTGCCACTCCGCGTGGTCTGGAACGGCCCTGCCGAGCTCGCAGTGGAGTCGCCCACGGCGCGGGTGTTCGTCGAGGAGACGCGCTGGCGCGACATCGCCGTCCGGGTGCGGCGGGTGCGGTAGCCGGCGGCGCGCGATCGCCGGCCAGCCGGCGGCCCGGCGACGCTGCCGCGACCGGCGCTGCCGAAGGGCCGACTACCGCTTCTTCTTCTTGAAGACGTTCTGCCGCGGCACCGCGGGCACGTACCGCTGCGGCGGCGGAGGCGACGGCCTTTTTCCGTCGACCGGCGCCGGCTCGGACTCGATCGCCGGAGCGATCGGTGGCTCCGGCGGCGCGGCCGCCGCCGGAACGGGCAACGGCACCTTCACCGTGCGCTGCTCGAGGCGGGCCTGGCCACGGGCCACCTGCGAGAGGACCTGGATCATCTTCTGCGGCTCCGGCGAGAAGACCACCGCGCGGCCGGGGCCCTGCAGGCCCTCGACCAGCGCGCGCACGCCGCTCTCGGGCGAAAGCCGAGCGGGCAGTTGCAGGGCCGCATCTCGGACGCCGGCGTCCGCGAGCTTGCGCAGCGAATCGGACACCCGCCGCTGCAGATCCTCCTCCGTCTGCGCGAGCGGGCCGATCCCGAAGAGGAACATCTTCTTGAAGCCGAGCCGCGGACCGGGCGACGTGAGCACCGCTTCCCCGGCGTCTCCGGTGAGCTGGCCGCCGCGCAAGAGGCGCGAGAGTCGCGCCGTCAGCCGCCAGTCGACGAGCCCCGCGAGGCCGGTGAGAGGGCGCTCATCCGACCCGACGAAGAGACAGAGCGACTCCGCCGCGGCCTGATCGATGGCATCGAGCGTGAGGGGAAAGAACGACAGATCCATCTACACCTTCTCCAGCTTGGGCGTGGCGTTGGGCAGATCCTGGTGGGCGATCCGGTCCAGCACGCCGTTGACGAACGCGGAGGATTCCTCG
>DASREU010000086.1:0-10139 GCA_035651935.1 Myxococcales bacterium
CGCGGTGGTGGCGATGGTCGCGTCCGCGGTGGTGCGCGAGCTCGACCGCGTCGTGGCGCGGCTGGTGGTCAACGAGGTCAGCCACGAGGAGCTGCGGCGGGCGCAGACCGAAGCGGAGACGCTCACGCATCTGCTGGTGCACGACATGAAGGGGCCGCTCACCGGACTGATCGGCCTCGCCGAGCTGGTGGCGACCGAGGTGCCCGGACCGCTGCAGGCCGACGTGAAGATGATCGAGCAGCAGGGCCGCAGGCTGCAGGCGATGGTCGGCGACCTGCTGGCGATCGCCCGGCTCGAGCGCGGTGTCCTCAACTCCGCGCCGGAGACGGTGGACCTCTCCGCGCTGCTGGTGTCGCTCGCGAATGCGTACTCGGCGAGCGCGCGGAACGCCGGCGCCCAGGTCACGGCTGCCGTCGAGGCGGGCCTGAGCGCCACGCTGCACCGGGAGATGATCCACCGCTTCTTCGACAACCTGGTGCTGAACGCGCTCGACTTCGTCCGCCCCGGCGGACGCATCGAGGTGTCGGCGCGGCAGGAAGGCCGCGAGCTGGTGCTCGCGGTCCGCAACACGGGCGACCCGGTGCCGGAGGAAGCGCGCGCGCGGCTGTTCCAGAAGGGCGTCATCCAGCGCGGGTCGCGGCAGAAGCACAACCTCGGGCTCGGGCTCTATCTCTGCCGGCTGGTGGCGGTGGCGCACGACGGATCGGTCGCGCTGCGGGACGAGCCCGGGTGGGCGACCTCGTTCGTGGCCCGGTTGCCCGTGCAGGCGCAACGCGTGGGAGTCGAAGTGGCGCCGCCGATCAGCCGCGTTGGGACCGCCTGAACAGCGGGATCACCTTCGCCAGCTTCTCGCCATCCCGCTGCGGGGGCCGGACGCGGGCACGGACGTCGTCGTGCAGCGACAGGTACCCCTCGCGCCGGCAGAGCTTCCCGATGGCATCCACCAGCTCCCGCCGCACCTCCCGCGGGAGCGCCTCGATGTACCCGAGCGCCTCAATCCCCTCCGGAGAGATGCCGTACTCGGGCTTCCAGCCTTTACCGTCCACTCGTCGCCGTCCCCCTCCTCGAAAGTCTCCACTGTCGGGAAAGGTGGCATCCCTCCCGTCCTCCAGCCGACCAGGCAGGCGGAGATCCGGGGACACCATACGAAACTCATCGTGCCACGTGGGGCGCGAGGTCAGGATGGCATGGGGAAATACGTATTGTGTCCCCGAAACTCCGCGGTCGTGGCGTGTCCCCTAACTAAATGGAGCGGCGGATCGCGAGAGGATCCGCCGCTCCGGGGCTGCTGGTGGGCGTTGGGGGGGGTTACGCCGTCAGGAGCAGCCCATCGAGTTGCCGCAGTTCAGGCACTTGTAGCAAGTGCCGTTGCGGACCGTGATGTGCCCGCAGGTGTCGCAGAACGGAGCGTCGCCGGAGAGCTTTCCCAACAGCTCGTCCTGCGCCCGCGCCGCCGAGCGCGCCGGGTCCGGCGGGTCAGACTTCTGCGCCGCCTTTGCTGCCTTCGCGGGGCTCGCCGGGGCCGCCGCAGCCATGACGGGATCGCCGGTCTGCGCGCTCTTCGGCGTCTCCGCCGCCTCCTCGGGAGTGACGTGCGCCAGGTCGTCGCGCTTCAGGTACTCGACCCCGACGGCGCGGAAGACGTAGTCGATCACCGACGTGGCGAACTTCACCCGGTCGTGCCCCTGCACCGGCCCCTGCGGCTCGAACCGCGTGAAGACGAACTGCTCGACCAGGACCTCCAGCGGCACCCCGTACTGCAGGGCGATGGAGACCAGCATCGCGAAGCAGTTCATCACGCTCCGCAGCGCCGCCCCCTCCTTGTGCATGTCGATGAAGATCTCCCCGAGCGACCCGTCGTCGTACTCCCCGGTGCGGAGGAAGATCTTGTTCCCCCCGACCTTCGCCTCCTGCGTGATGCCGTAGCGCTTCGAGGGCAGCTTCCGCCGGCTCATCGCCGGAAGCGGCTCGGGCGCAGCGCTCTTCGCCGCCTTGGCGTGGAATGCCGCCTCCGACATCCGCTCCGCCTGCTCCACCGTCAGGTCCGGGATCAGCTTCCGCAGCGTCTGCGCCATCTCCTTCGCGTCCTTCGGCAGCGGCAGCTTCGGCGTGTTGTCGCCCGCGCTCAGCGGCTGCGAGAGCTTCGAGCCATCGCGGTAGAGGGCGATGGCCTTGAGGCCCAGCCGCCAGGACTCGAGGTGGATCTCCTCCACCTCCTCGACGGTGGCATCGTGGGGCAGGTTGATGGTCTTGCTGATGGCGCCGGAGAGGAACGGCTGCACCGCCGCCATCATCCGCACGTGCCCCATCGGCTCGATGTAGCGGGTCCCGAGCGGGCCGCAGCGATTGGCGCAATCGAAGACCGGATAGTGCTCCGGCTTGAGGAACGGCGCTCCTTCCACCGTCTGCCGCCCGCACACGGTCAGCGTCGCCTTGTCGATCTGCTCGTCCGTGTACCCGAGCTTCGCCAGGACGTGCTTGCC
Organism: Myxococcales bacterium; assembly: GCA_035651935.1. Lineage (GTDB taxonomy): Bacteria > Myxococcota > Myxococcia > Myxococcales > 40CM-4-68-19 > 40CM-4-68-19. The sequence goes on from DASREU010000086.1 coordinate 2,484, forward strand.
CTTGCCCGAGGCATCGACTCCCAGCCGCTGCAGGGCCGCCGCGCCGATCACGTGGGAGGCGAACGCCGAGCGCAGGTCGAACACCGACTCGAGCGACTTCTCCACCCGGGCGATCTCGGCCGGCAACAGTCCCCGGGCCTCCAGCTCCGCCGGCGCGAACTCGGGCACGCTCTTGAGGGTCGCCGTCCCGCGGACGTAGTCGACGATCGCCTGCACCTGCGCCGCGGTGTAGCCGAGCTTCTTCAGCGCCCTGGGGACAGACTGGTTGACGATCTTGAAGCTGCCGCCGCCCGCCAGCTTCTTGAACTTGATCAGCGCGAAGTCCGGCTCGACCCCGGTGGTGTCGCAGTCCATCAGGAGCCCGATGGTCCCGGTGGGAGCGAGCACCGTCGCCTGCGCGTTGCGGTACCCGTGCTGCTCGCCGAGCTCGACGGCCCGGTCCCAGCACTCCCGCGCCGCTCCGAGCAGGTCCGCGGGCGCGAGCGCCGGATCGATGTTCGCCACCGAATCGCGGTGCAGGCGCATCACTTCCAGCATGCTCTCGCGGTTGAGCGCGTATCCCTGGAACGGCCCCTTGCTTGCGGCCATCTCCGCCGACAGCGCGTACGCCTCGCCGGTCATCACCGCCGTGATCGCCGCCGCCATCGCCCGTCCGGCATCGGAATCGTACGGCAGGCTCTCCACCATCAGCAGCGTGCCCAGGTTCGCGTACCCGAGGCCCAGCGGGCGGAACTGGTGGCTGCGCTCGGCGATGCGCTTCGTCGGGTAGCTCGCGAGGTCGACCGCGATCTCCTGCGCGAGGAAGAAGATCCGGCAGGCATGCTTGTACCCCTCGACGTCGAACCAGGCTCCCTCGCCGGCGTTGGCCGGCTCGCGGAGGAACTTGAGGAGGTTCAGGCTGGCGAGGTTGCAAGCCGTGTCGTCGAGGAAGACGAACTCGCTGCACGGGTTCGAGGCGTAGATCCGGTCGGTCGCCTTGCAGGTGTGCCACTTGTTGATGGTGTCGTCGAACTGGAGGCCGGGATCGGCGCACTTCCAGGCCGCTTCCGCCATCTCGCGCCACAGCTCGCGCGCGGAGATGCGCTCCACCACCTCGTGCGTGGTGCGGGTGGTGGTCTCCCACACCGCGTCCTTGGTGAGCGCCTCGACGAACTTGTCCGTCACCCGGACGGAGTTGTTCGCGTTCTGCCCGGAGACGGTGCGGTACGCGTCGCCGTTGAAGTCGGAGGCGTAGCCCGCCGCGATCAGCGCCGCGACCTTCTTCTCCTCGCGCGCCTTCCACTGGATGAAGTCGCGGATCTCCGGATGGTCGACGTCCAGCACCACCATCTTGGCTGCGCGCCGGGTGATCCCGCCCGACTTGGTGGCGCCCGCGGCCTTGTCCAGCACCTCGAGGAAGCTCATCAGGCCGGAGCTGGTGCCGCCGCCCGAGAGGCGCTCCATCTTGCCGCGGAGCCTGGAGAAGTTCGTGCCGCTGCCCGAGCCGTACTTGAAGACGCGCGCCTCGTCGTGGATCAGGCTGAAGATCGAGTCGAGGTCGTCGTTGCAGCTCTGGATGAAGCAGGCCGAGACCTGCGGCCGGGTATAGGCGTCCTCGGTGATGTAGGCCTTGCCGCTGGCGAGATCGACGGCGTAGTTGCCGCCGCTGCCCTTGATGCCGTACGCGTGCCAGAGGCCGCAGTTGAACCACACCGGGCTGTTGAAGGCCCCGATCTGGTGCACCAGCATGTAGGTCAGCTCCGCCTCGAAGCTCTCCGCGTCGGCGGGGCTGGCGAAGTATCCGCCCATCTCCTCGCCTGCGGTGCGCAGGGTGTGCGCCACCCGCCGGACCAGCTGCCGGACCGACTCCTCGGCCCCGCTTCCGGTGGGAACGCCGGCCTTGCGGAAGTACTTGGAGACGGCCACGTCGGTGGCGAGCTGCGACCACGCCGCCGGCACCTCGGCGTCGTCCATCTTGAAGACGACCTCGCCGTCCGCGCCGGAGATCTTCGCCGGCCGTCGGGTCCACTCGACCTCGTCGAGCACCTCGGCGGCGGTGACGTTCTCGGCGGTCATCCGCCGCGGCACCGGAAGGCCCCTGGCGCGCCGGGTGGACCGGGCGCCCTCCTGCCGCGGGCCTGTGGCGGGTGCCCCCGCGGGAAGCGCGGACATCGCTGCGGGATCGTTCTTGCCGGTCTTGGCCATCGACGTTTTCCCTCCCTTTCCGCGGCCCGATCTGCGCCGCGAAAGTGTGGGGCAGAGTGCGGCAGACGGGGGCTCCTTGTCAAACGAGGACCACTACGTATTGTGGTGACGCGCCGCACAATGCGCAAGGCTTAGTGGGTTACCCACAGCTTGTGGATCGCATTTCCACAGCCCCAAGACGCCGGATGCTCGCCCTTTTTGCGGCGGCGCGCACAGCCTCCCCACCGTCCTTTCCTTGTGCACAAGTTGTGGTACGAAGGCGCCCCCTTTCGCGAAGCATTCAGGTGCTCCCATGAAGACGCTCACCGAGTTCAGCGGCACGATGATCCGCATGGCCGCGAAGGCCGAAGCCGAGGCCCGCAAGAGCCTGCCGCCGGAGGTCGTCCGCGTCGCTCCGCCGCCCGCCGTGACGGAAGGCGTGACCGCAAAGCCGAACGAGAACGCCTCGGCCGTGCTGGTGGACTCCGGAGGGGACAGCCCCACCGGCGCGGCTGCGCTCGCGCTGGCCGAGCAGGCCGCGGGAGGCGCGAGCGCGGTGATCGGCACCACCTCCGAGCCCCACATCGAGAAGCCGGGGGAGGCGGGGACCACCGAGGACCTGATGCAGCCGGGCGCCGCCGCGGAGGAAGCGCGGGAAGAATCGGCAGCAGACCAGGATCTGTCGGGCGCCGGACCGGATCTGAAGAATACGCCGGGCGGCGCCAAGCCGTCCGAGGTGAACGCCGATCAGGAGGGCCAGCCCCGGGCGGTCCTCGAGACGGAGACCAGCGCGGTCAAGGAGACGCTGGACAAGGCGGTGGGCGAAGCGACCGGCACCACCGGCGAGCGCCTCGATCGCCTGCGCGAGGCGGTGAAGGCAGCGGGCCGCCAGGCGGACCGCGTGCGCCTCGTCCGCGTGTTCGGCGCGGAGGAAGAGGTGCAGGGCGCGAAGAAGATCGGCGGGCACCAGTACGTCGTCGACCTGATGCCGCAATCGATGAAGCAGAGCTTCGAGCGCGACGATCGCGCCGGCAAGCGCGGCCCGCGCCGTCCCTCGGGCGGTGGAAAGAAGGGCGCGGAAGGTTCGCTCGAAGGAAGCTTCTCGATGGAGTCGGTGATGCAGGACCGCCGCACCGAGCGGGGGCCCGGCGGCGGACGCGGCGGTCCCGGAGGCGGACGGCCTGGCGGGCGTGGCGGTCCAGGCGGCGGTCGCGGGGGTCCGGGCGGCGGGCGCGGCGGTCCGGGCGGTGCGCGCGGCGGACGTCCCGGCACAGGCGGCCGCGGACCGGGAGGCGGCGGCGGTCCCAAGGGAGCCGGTCCGGCGAAGCCCTGATTCTCAGGGCGCGGTGTTGGCCGCGAGCGCCTCGGCCATGCGCGCGGGCTTCGAGGGCCGGGGCTCGCGCATGGCGGCGAGGAACTTCTTGCGCCCGAGCAGGAGCCGGCCGTTCGTCCGCTTCTCCTCGCCGATCGTCGAGGAGGCGCAGCGGTTGTAGTCGTGGCCGGGCCAGACCCCGGTCGCCTCCGGCAGCTCGAGCAGGCGTTGCAGCGACGTCCACTCCTGCTCCGGATCGCCGGTGGGCAGATCGGTGCGGCCGGTGGCGCCGATCAGCAACGTGTCTCCGGCGATCACCCGGTCGGGAAGGACGAGCACCAGCGAGTCGGCGGTGTGTCCCGGCGACGCCCAGGCGCGGACGGGAAGCTGGCCGACGGTGAGCGTGTCGCCCTCGCGGAGCGGCACCTGCACCACGGCCTGCGGCGCTCCCGCCGTGCGCGCCCCCGTCCGCCGCGCCAGCTCTTTCGCACCGGAGAAGTGATCCGCGTGGGTGTGCGTGTCCGCCGCGTACGCGAGGCGCAAGCGCAGCGCCGCCAGGCGCGCGAGGTACGCCTCGACGTTTTCCAGCAGCGGGTCGACGATCAGCGCCTCGCCGGAATCGGCCACCAGGTAGCTCCGGCACTCCGAATCGACGCCGTTCAGCTCCTCGAAGATCATCGCTCACTCCGCTGCGGCGGGGCGCAGCGAAAGCTCGTGGGTCCAGGCCCGCGGCTCCTGTCCGTGAAGATATTCGAGCGCGCGCGCCACGGCCTGCGGCGGAACGGCGCGCGCCTCCCCGTGCCGCTCGATCCAGGCGGCGCTCGCGGCGGTGGCCAACTGCCCCTCGATCGCCAGGTAGACGGCATGCACGCCCCGCGGCTTGAGCTCGTCGGCCGCCGCTTGCCAGAGCGCCCGCAGCGCGTGCTGCGGCGAGGAGAGAGCGCCGAATCCGGGGCGCACGCGCGGGGAAAGGGTGGTGCCGATCTGGACCAGGGTCTTCGCCGCGGGCGCGACGGCCTGGAGGAAATGCAGGGAGTGCAGCACGGTCCCGAGCAGCCGCTGTCGAACCTCCGCCGGATCGGCGTCGAGCACCGGGCCGACACGGAACGGCGCCCCGCTGGTGTGCGCGCACACGGCGAGATCGAAGGGTCCGTGCCCGGCGACCAGCGCTCGGACCGCGGCAGGATCGGCCAGGTCCGCGGTCGCCGCCCGGGCGCCGCTCTCGCGCGCGACCCGTTCCACGTCCGCCGCCGTCCGCGCCGCGCAGACCACCTCCCAGCCCGCCTTGGCGAAGTGCGCCGCCAGCTCGCGCCCCAGCCCGCGCGCGCCGAAGATCAAGGCGCGGCTCATGGCCGCGGCTTCATTCGCGGTGCACCTTGGTGAGCGACGCCTGCGCCGTCGGCGTGAGCACCACTTCGCTGATGTTCACGTGCCGGGGGCGGGTCGCCACCCAGACGATGACCTCGGCGACGTCGTCGGCGCTGAGCGGCTGGAACCCGCGGTAGACGGACTTCGCCTTTTCCGCGTCGCCCAGCCGGACGATGGAAAACTCCGTCTCGGCCAGGCCCGGATCGATCTCGGTGACGCGGATGTTGGTCCCGCTCAGCTCGAGCCGGAGCGTCTCCGAGATCACCCGCACCCCGTGCTTGGTGGCGGCGTAGACGCCTCCGCCCTCGTACACGCCGCGCGCCGCATAGGAGCCCAGATTGATGATGTGCCCGGCGCGGGCGGCGATCATCCGCGGCAGGAAGCCGCGCGTGACCCGGACGAGGCCCACGAAGTTCGCCTCGACCATCCCCAGCAGATCCTCCTCCTTCACCGTCTCCACCGGGTCGCGCCCGAGCGCGCCGCCGGCGTTGTTGAGGAGGACTGCCGGAGTGCCTGCCGCCGCGCAGAACGCGTCGATGCTCTCCTTCGAGCGGACGTCGACGCGCTGGACGTCGGCGCGGGGAGCTCCCGCCTTCAGGCAGCGCTGGGCCACGTCGCGCAGGCGATCCTCCCGCCGCGCGCCGAGGTACAGCGGATAGCCGAGGCGGGCGAACTGCAGCGCCGTCGCCGCGCCGAACCCGGAGCTCGCTCCGGTGATCACCACCAGCCCTTTTTCGCTCATAGCGTCATCACGTCGAGGGAGAGCGGCAGCTCGCGGCTGCCTTCCGCGCTCGACCGGTAGCAGGTCTCGATGATCTGGATGCAGCCCACCGCCTCGCGCAGCTCGCGGTTGACGAAGTCGCCCGCGCGCATCGCCGTCCGGAACTGATCGAAGAGCGAGTTGAACCAGCGCGTGTGCGAGGCGTCCATCCAGTCGCTCTCGATCGTGCCCATTTCCACCACGGCCTTGCCGCTCGACGTTCCGGTGGTCAGCTCCCAGTCGTCGTCGTCGATCACCAGCGCCCCGTCGGTGCCCTGGAGCGAGTAGACCACCTTGCGGACCCCGGCCGTCCAGGTGAGGAAGGCGTGGGCGAACCCGTTCGGGAAGGTGAGGACGGCGTTGAGGTTGTCCTCGGTGTCCCACTGCCGGTCGAGCGTGAGCGTCTTGGCGGTGACGTGCGTGGGCATGGAGCCGAGCCAGGCGAAGGTCAGGTAGAAGCTGTGCGAGCCATGGTCCATGGCGATGCCGCCGCCCGAGAGCTTGCGGTCGCGCCGCCAGTCGGTGTTCCACTCCGGGACGCCCTTGGCATGCGTGGTCCGGAAGGTGTTCAGGGTGACGGCCCGCACCGCGCCGATGCGGCCGGACCCGATGATCTGCTGGGCGAACTTCACCACCGGCGCGTGCTTGTAGTTGTGCGCCGGGAACACCACCCGCCGGTGCGCCCGCGCCGCCTCCACCAGCGCGCGCGCTTCCGAAAGCGTCCGCGTCAGCGGCTTCTCGCAGAGCACGTGCACGCCGCGCGCGAGCGCAGCCAGCGCGATCTCCGCGTGCGCATGTGGCGGCGTGGCCACGTCGATGAAGTCGAGCGCCGTCTCGCGCGCGAGCAGCTCGCGCCAGCTGGCATACAGGCGGGCCTTGGGGGCCGCCGCGCGGGCCGCGTCGAGGCGCGCCGGACAGACGTCGGCGATGGCGACGATCTCCACGTCCTCTCGCGCCGCGTACGCCGGGTAGTGTCCCTTGCCCGCGATGAAGCCGAACCCGGCGATCGCTCCCTTCAGCATTCCGTCTCCTCGTCAGTCGAACCCGGCCGCATCCTATAACGCGAACAGGCGCGGATCGCGTCGAAGCGCGGCCGCACCCGCCAGACGAGGGAGCTGTGGAAAAGGCGCCCGGCCACCGCTATAGAGGCGCCATGCTCACACCCGGCTTCTCCTCGTTCCTCGCCTTCCTCAGGATCGCGGCGGGGATCTCGCTGTTCACGTCCGGGATGCAGAAGCTCTCCTGGTTCGCACAGCCGCCGCTCGATCAGCGGTTCGCCGACTGGGCCTCGCATCCGGCGAATGCGCTGGTGGTCAAGTACCTCGCCTTCGTCGGCCAGCACCCGGCGGTGTTCTCGCGCCTGGTCCCCATCGGCGAGCTCGGGCTCGGGATCCTGCTGATGGCGGGGCTGCTCACGCCGCTCGCGGCGCTGCTCGCCTTCCTCATGGTGCTGAACTACCAGTTCGCCAGCAGCCAGATGTTCTCCATGGCGTACCTGCGAGGGCAGAGCGGGCTCGCGTACGTCCTCATCTACCCGGTGCTGTTCTTCGGGCGCGCCGGGACCACGCTCGGCGTCGACGGGCTGATCGCGCAGGGGATGCGGAAAGCGCAGTAGGGCGCCAGCTGTCCCGCAGGCCGAGAGGTTTGCGCGGCGCCGAGAGACTAGCGGGCTTCCGCGACCCTTGCCGTCTGGCGGCGGCGGAGCGAGTCGCGCGCTTCCGCCGAGCCGCAGTGGCCTTCGGAGGCGAGCCGCGAGAGGAGCGAGTCGGCCTCGGTGCTTTCCACCAGGCCGAGGCGGCGCACCGCGGCGCGCCGCGCGGCGCAGGAGACGCGAGGGTCGAGCAAGTGCGACCGCGCGACCACCATCCGATCCGCGTCCGTCGCCTCCCCCATCATCTCCAGGACGCGCAGGGCATCGTCGCGGGTCCGCGCCCGCGCCGAGGAGAGCAGGCGGCGGACGGCGGGGCCGGCCGGGTGGCCGATGTCTTCCCCGAGCAGCCGCTCCAGCGCAGGACGCCAGACGGGCGGAAACGTCTCGGAGTCGATCAGGTCG
>DASREU010000087.1:0-2125 GCA_035651935.1 Myxococcales bacterium
GAGCTGGAGCTGACCGTCCCCGACCAGCGTTTCGAGCCCACCCACTGGCACGTCTGAGCCCGGGTTGGTGCGCCCGTAAACCGGCGCATCCGACGGTGTTTTGCTAGATTGGCCGCGCGTGCCCGAGCTTCGCAGGGATCCGATCGTGGGGAGATGGGTCGTCATCGCGCCGGAACGGGCCGACCGCCCGAGCGCCTTCTTGCGCCCGGTCCCCGAACAGGACGGAGGCGTGTGCCCATTCTGCCCCGGAAACGAGAGCATGACTCCGCCGGAGCTGCTGGCGAGGCGCGAGAACGGCGCCTGGTCGCTGCGCGTGGTCCCGAATCGCTATCCCGCGCTGCGGACCGAGATCCAGATGTCCCGCAACGGACTGGGGATGTTCGACAGCATGGCGGGCGTGGGGGCGCACGAGGTGGTGATCGAGACCGCCGACCATCGCACGACGCTCGCCGAGATGCCGCTGCCGCAGATCGAGGCGGTGCTGCGTGCGTGGCAGGATCGGATGCTCGACCTCTCCCGCGACATGCGCCTCAAGTCGCTGATCGCGTTCAAGAACCATGGCGTCCCCGCCGGCGCCACCCTGTTCCACGCGCACTCGCAGCTGATCGCGCTCCCCTTCGTTCCCGACGCGCTCGAAGCGGAGCTGAGCGCGGGCCGCCGGCATTTCGCCGGGAAAGAGCGCTGCGTCTGGTGCGACATCGTCGCCCAGGAGACGCGCGAGAAGGAGCGCGTGGTGCTCGAGTCCGAGCGCGCGATCGCCATCTCGCCCTGGGCGGCGCGCAGCCCCTTCGAGCTGTGGATCCTTCCCCGCGAGCACCGCTCGTCGTTCGAGACCGCTTCCGCCGACGAGCTGCGCGCCGTCGCCGAGGCGCTCCGCACGCTCCTGCGCAAGATCGACGTCGCGCTCGAGAAGCCCGCCTTCCATCTCTTCCTGCACACCATGCCCTTGCGCGAGCCGCTGAGCGACTCCTACCACTGGCATCTGGAGCTGAAGCCGGTGCTGACGCAGCAGGCCGGCTTCGAGTGGGCGAGCGGGTGCTACATCAACCCCACGCCACCGGAGGAGGCCGCGAGCTTCCTGCGGCAGACGGAGGTCTTTCCGTGAAGATCCTCTTCGTCGCGTCGGAAGCGGCGCCGTACGTGAAGACGGGCGGCCTCGGCGATGTGATCGGCGCGCTCCCCCGTGCCCTCGCGGCGCGCGGGCACGACATCCTGGTGGTGGTCCCCCGCTACGGCGTGATCGACGCGCAGCAGTTCGGCCTGCGCGACACCGGAAGGCGCGTCGAGGTGCAGTTCCCGAACCTGACCGCCGGCGCGCACATCCACGTGCACGCTCCCGCCGAGCGGCTGCGGTACCTGTTCCTGCAGAACCCCTGGTACGACCGCCGCGAGCTCTACGGCGAGAACGGAAAGGACTACCGCGACAACCACAAGCGCTTCGCCCTGCTCTGCGTCGCCTCGCTCGAAGCCGCGCGCCAGTGGAACTTCATCCCGGACGCGATCCACGCGCACGACTGGCAGGCGGCGCTGGTGCCGCTGGTGGTCAAGCGGGGATGGGCCGGACGGCCCTCGCCGATCCGGGCCCGGTGCATCTTCACCATCCACAACGTCGCCTACCAGGGCGTGTTCCCGCGCGAGGCGATGGCGGAGCTGGACCTCCCCGGCGATCTCTTCAACTCCGACGCGCTGGAGTTCTACGGCAACCTCAATCTGATGAAGGCGGGCCTGGTGTTCGCGGAGAAGCTCACCACCGTCTCGCCCACCTACGCGAAGGAGATCGTCCAGAGCAGCGAGATCGGCGCCGGCCTCGAGGGGCTGTTGCGCCACCGCCAGGCGGACCTGACCGGGATCATGAACGGCGTCGACTACGAGCGCTGGAACCCGGAGAAAGATCCCGCGATCGCGCACCGGTACTCGGCGAACGACCTCTCGGGCAAGGCGGTGTGCAAGGCGGCGCTGCAACAGGAGCTCGGGCTCGAGCAGGAACCCGGGACGATGCTCTGCGCGGCGATCGGGCGCCTGGCGCACCAGAAGGGGTACGACATCCTCGCGCAAGCGGCGGAGGCGATGGTCGACCGCCGGGTCCAGCTCGCGCTGCTCGGCACGGGCGACACGCTCCTCGAGG
>DASREU010000088.1:0-10724 GCA_035651935.1 Myxococcales bacterium
GAGCGGCGCGTCGAAGGCGGCGTTGTCGTCGGCGTGCATGCGCGCGTTGCGCAGGATGGCGTAGAGCGCGAGGAAGGCCGCCCGGCCGAGCTCTTCGCGCCGGTCGCGCGTGCTCCGATTCGCGGTTGCGTCGAACCCTGCGGCGAATTCCACGCTCACGCTGCGCTCCTCCGGGAACGGGTCGCCGCCGCGGCGGCGCGGCACGCCGCTCCCACGGCGTCGGACAGGGACCCGCGATCTTCGAGGAGTCCGAGCGCCCGCGCCGAGCCGTCCTCGACCAGCCCCCGGATGGCGAGGATCTGGTCCTGCTCGCCGCGGGCACGCGCCAGCAGCCGGCGCTTCCCGCCGGCAAGGCGATCGGAGAGGAAGTCGAGGCCGCGCGGTGTCCCGAGGCGTCCAAGGGCGCGGTAGAGCGCCGCCTGCTCTTCGCGCGGCAACCGGGAGAACTCCGGCGCCGCGATGGCATCGGCGAGCAGTCCCGCCGCCTGCTCCGCGAAGCCGTCGCAGCCGGAGAGGGCGTCCGCGGCCGCCATCCGCAGCGTCACCTCCGGATCGCGCAGCAGCGGTCCGAGGTGCTCGATCGCCAGGGGCGCATCCGCTCCCACCAACGGAATTGCCGCGAGCCGCACCTGCACCGCCGGATGGCCGAGCGCGCGTGCGGCCAGCGATGCGCGCAGCGCGGGGTGGAGCTTCGCTGCCACGCCGAGCAGGGCGCGCGCGAGGTGTGAAGGTCCGGCGCGCAGCGCCACCTCGATGTCCGCCCTGCAGTGGCGGACGCGGTCCACGACGGCATTCGCCAGCGCTGCCGCCTCGGCCGTGCCGGCGCGCTCGGCGATCAGCCCGATCGCGAGCGGGCCGGCGGTGTGGGGAAGAAGCTCGAGCCAGACGGGGATCAGGTCTCCGACCGCCGATCCGACGCGCGCGGAGAGATCGAGCGCGCGCGCCACCAGTTGCGGGTCCGCCAGGAGCTCGCCCGCCACCCTGCGGAAGGCGTTGGCGGCATCCCCGGTCAGGTTTGCCGCCCGCCGCAGCGACCAGAGCAGCGCGGCATGCTCGCGGCGGTCGACCATCTCGGCGCAGAGCCGCGCGAAGCACTCGGCGAGCGCCGCGACGTCGCGGCTGGCGAACCCACGTTCGACGATGCGCGCGAGGATGTCGGCGACGGAACGGGAGAGATCCGCCCAACTCTCGGGATCGAGCACCGCCCGTTCGTCCGCGGTCATCAGCGGCGGGGGCGTGACGACTTCGGCGGTTCCGGCAAGCTCGTCGAGCACCTTGTGCGCGCGGCGGGCGCTCTCGGCGATGGAGCCTGCGCCGGCGCCGTCCGCGTCGCCGTCGAGACGGTACCCGGACGCGGCGGCCCACCGGATGGACTTCAGCTCCGCCTTCCAGAGCTGGGTGACCGCGTCCTCGCGCCGTGCGGCCGGGCCGGCGGGCAGCGCGACGTCGAGGAGGAGGAGCAGCTCGGCGAGGTCGACACCGCGGCAGAAGGTGAGCGAGCGGACTCCGTCGCGGTGCAGGCGGAAGCAAAAGCTCCCCTCGCGCGCCACCTCGCTGTGGACCACTTCGCCTTCGAACAGCAGCGCGCCCGGCTCGACGGCGAGGGTGAGGTGCGGAACGGTCGAGAGCAGGCCGTGGAGCGCCGAAAAGGCGGGCGCGAGATACGCCGCGTGCTGATCGCGCGCGTGCCGGTAGAGGGCGACGCGCTTGAGCGCTCGTGTCACCGAGGCGAACGCCTCCCGGACCTCGTCGGTTCTTCGCGGCACGGACGAAATTTCTGCAACCTTGGTGCCTGTCCATCGTGCCGGCACGATCGCGTTGACGGTTGCGTCAAGGCGGGTGGGATGGCCGACCAGTCGATGCTACCCGGCGGAATTCCCGAGGAATCAGCAACGGGCGGCCGGAGGTTCTGAACCGCCGTCCATGCAGCCCTTGCGTGCGGCGTCAGAGGATTGACGCTCCGGGCTCTCTTGCCGTTCACGTCCTGGCCGCGCGGAACGCGGCGATGGAATCGGGAAGCGCCACGACGATGAGGTTGTCGCCGGCATCGGCAACGTACCCGGCAGAGACCGGCTCAACCAGGTTGCTGTTCCACTTGCGCACGCCGAGGATGGTGACCGCCCAGCGCCGGCGAACCTCGCCGGGATCCAACGCCTTCCCCCGCAGCGCGACCGGAACGGCCACCTCCTCGACCCGGTGGCCGGCCGGCAACTCGAGATAATCGCCGCCTTCGCCCCCGCTCTCGAAGCGCACAACGCGCGTGAGGAGCACGTCGCGCTGCAGGATCTCCCGGTCCATCGCGCCGAGCAGGATGCGGCGCGTGACGATGCCGATCAGGCGCCGAGGCGGGCCCGGCTCGATCACCGGGACTTCGCCCCAGTCGCTCCCCCAGAGCTTTTCGCTCAGGTCGAGGAGCGTCTCCTCGGGCAGCGCCGTGGGGACCGGATGCGCGACATCGCCGGCCGTGAGCCCGGTCGCGGGCGTGCCGCCCGTCCAGAGCTTCTTCGCTTCGTGCAGGTCGATCCCGCGCAAGGGATCGCCGAGGACGTAGACGACCCGCGCGTTCGGCGCCTGCAGCGCAGCGAGCGCAGCCTCGATCGGGGCGTCCGAAGCGACCACCGGCGGGTCCGAGACGAGGATGTCCCTCGCGGAGACGGCGCGCGCGAGCCGTTCGGTCAGGCTGCCGCGCCAGGGGATGCCGCTCCGCCGAAGCTCTTCGGTGTAGACCGAGTCGGGCCTGAGCCGGCGTGAGACCTCGGCGGCGATGATCGTCGAGAGGAGCAAGGGAACGACGAGGGAGTAGTCCCCGGAGAGCTCGAATCCCAGGGTCGCCGCCATCACCGGAGCGTGCGTGGTCGACGCGATCAGCGCGGCCATTCCCACCAGCGCATATCCTCCGGCTTCGGCGGCGGAAGCGTGCGTGACGAACACGTGAGGCACGGCGCTGCCGACCAGTCCCCCCAGCGCGGCGCCGAGAAACATCGACGGGGTGAACACTCCTCCCGGGCTTCCCGACGAGACCGACGAGATGGTCGCGGCCGCCTTTGCGACGAGGAGAAGCGCGAGGATCGCTCCCGCGACCTCCGCATCGAGGATGGACTGGATGGCTTCGTAGCCATTGCCGGTCACCTGCGGGAAGGAGGTGGCGAGCACGCCGACCACCGCTCCGCCGAGAGCGCCGCGCAACAGGCGCGGCATCCGCCAGCGGGCGACGGCTCGTTCCGCCGCGGACAAGCTGGCGATGAACGCGGCGCCGACCGCCGCGGCGACCAGTCCCAGCACGCAATACGCGAGCAGCTCTTCCTGGGAGACCAGCGCGAACTCGCGCGTGCCGTAGAGAGGCCCGCCGCCGAGCGCCAGGCGCGTCAGGGTCGTCGAAGTGACGGTGGCGACGACGACCGGCACCAGCACCTCGAGGCCGAGAACGCCGGTCACCACTTCCACGACGAACAGCACGGCTGCGATCGGCGTGTTGTACGCCGCCGCGAAACCGGCGCCGGTTCCCGCCGCCACCAGCAGTCGCCGCTCCCGGTCCGGCAGCGCGAGCCACCGGCCTACGGTCGAACCGGTTCCGGCGCCGAACTGGATGATCGAGCCTTCCCGGCCGATCGACGCCCCGGTGCACAGCGCCGCCAGCGACGCCGCCGCCTTGAGCAAGACGGTCGGCAGGCGGATCTCGCCGCGCCCCAGCGCGACCGCCTCGAGGATCTCGGCGACTCCATGGCCCTTTGCCTGCCGCACCGCCAGGAGCCCGATCGCGCCGGCAACGGCGCCGCCGATCGCGGGCAGCGCCACCCTCGCGGCGATCGGCAGCGCCGCGAATCCTTCGGTCACGTTCGGGTCGCCGACGACCAGCTTCACGCCTTCGTGGAGCGCGAGCCGGAAGACGATGGCGAATGCCGCTCCCAGGACACCGACGGCGACTCCCGCGATCCCGTACCGGAGGTACCGCGCCGAGGGCAGCGGCTGGGTGGCGTCGCTCACGCCCGGATGCTACGCCCTCCTCGCGCGGAGAATCGTTCGCCCGGCTGGAGGCGTCGAAACGAAGATGATCCCCTGGTTCGTCATCCCGCCGTTGCGGCTCGGTCCGGTGGCGCTCCAGCCCTTCGGGATCCTCGCTGCCGCGGGCATCTTCCTCGCCGGCAAGCTCCTGGTGCGAGAAGCCGTGCGGCGGGGACTCGATCCCGTTCCGGTGGAAAAGGCCGCGGGATGGGCGCTGATCGGCGGGATCGCGGGAGGGCACCTCGTGCACCTCCTCTTCTACCATCCCGAGGAGCTGCGCGCGGGCGGCCCGCTGCAGCTCCTGAAGTTCTGGGACGGACTGTCCTCCACCGGCGGAGTGATCGGCGGCCTGATCGCGATCCTCTTCTTCTTTCACAGCAGAAGGGTGAGCTTCTCGCGCTACGCGGACGTGTTTGCCCTCGCGGTCGCGCCGGGGTGGATGGTGGCGCGCCTCGGCTGCTTCTCCGTCCACGATCATCCCGGCTCGCTCACCAGCTTTCCCCTCGCGGTCGCATTCCCGGGCGGTGCACGGCACGATCTCGGCCTCTACGACGCCATCGTCCTCGCGATCATCTCGATCGTCCTGTACGCGGTAGACCGGCGGGGATGGCTCCGCGATCGCCTGCTTCCCCTCCTCGGCCTGCTCTATGGCACGTCGCGGTTCCTGCTCGACTTCCTCCGTGCGCGCGACCTCCCCTACACCGACGCGCGCTACCTCGGGCTCACGCCGGCGCAGTTCGCCTGCATCGCGCTGGTGATCTGGGGCCTGGTCAGGATCTTCCCTCGCCGGACCACTGCTTCCGGATGAGCCCGGCGTACTCCTCCGGAGCCTGCGTGTGCACGTCGTCGCCGACGAGCTTGGGCGTGAACCAGGTGTCGTAGTTCGAGTACATCGATCGGAACGGAGGGCGCGAGCAGAGCTTGACGTGCAGCGCGAAATCCTTTCCGCGCCCGGGTTCGGGGCTGGAGAAGAACGCAAAAGTGAAGGGATGGCTCCCGAGCGCCTCGTAGACGGAGATCACCTTCGCGATCCCCGCGGCGAACGCGTCCGCATCGGCATCGGGAAGCTCGGCGAGGCTGCCGATCCCGGGTACGACGCCCCAGATCTCCCGCTGGTGCGCCGGCGCGTAGGCCGCCACCCACTCCACCCGCCCGGTGCTGCCGATGTACCGCGTCCCGATCTGCTTCTCCTTTTCGATCAGCTCGGTCCAGTAGTCGCGTCCCGTCCGCTGCTGAAATGCCGCGCTCGAGCGAAGCAATCTGGAGACTCCGGAATACGGGACGCTGCGGACGTGCACCTGGAGATGAGGATGGGGAAGGCTGGATCCGCCCGGCCCGAGGAAGTTCATCCCCGAAAGGTGGTGCACCAGGGCAGCGTCGCGGGCGCGCGCCCTTCGGACGAGCTCGCTGGAAAGCCGGATCGCGTCCGCGAGCGCCTCGGGAGCGATCTGCGAAGGAAAGAGGACGTGGCGTGCCGGGTCGACGATCGCCACCGCATCGAACGCCATCTTGGAGAAGAGATTCGGCACCGCGACCGATCGGCCCACCCGAAGCTGTCCTTCCTCGACGATGTCCGCGGGAAACCGGGTGCCCTTCTCCGCCACGCTGCAGAACGGACACCCTTCGCGCGTTTTCTCCTGGTACTCGCGGAGCAGCTGGACGTCGGTGCCGCCGGCCAGGAAGACCTTCGCCTTCTCGCTCAGCGCCGTGTTGATCGAAGCCACCGTCGAGGTCAGGGGGTCGGTGCGGTGCTCGATCTGCTGCTCGACCTCGTGGCCGGCAGGGTCGATGAGACGAGTCTTCTCGACGACGGAGGCGAATTCGATCATACGGATTGCTCCGGAGCGACTGCCCTCATGGTTGCCTCCTGGCGCGGACGCGCTTCACCGACGCGACGGCGTACCACCGTCGCAGCGCGGCGGCCATCCCTGCCAACCCGCGCCCCGGATGAGAAGCCAGGCACTCGCCACATCGCCCACGAGGCGAAGACCAAAGTCCCGCCTCCCTGCCTCTCTCGGGGATGGCCATGTTATGCCGCCCGTGGAGGACACATGGAGATCAGCTGGCGGCATGACGTCGATCAGGTGCTGAAAGACGCGAAAGCCCAGGACAAGCCGGTGCTGCTCGACTTCAGCGCCGCTCCGATGTGAGGGGGCTGCGCTCGGCTGGATGCCGAGGTCTACCCGGATGAACGCGTCGCCCGCTTCGTCACGGAGAACTTCATCCCCGCGCGCGTGCACGTGCGGGAGCAGGCGGCGGACTTCCAGCGGTTCGGGGAACGGTACGGCGCGCAATGGACGCCGACCATCCTCGAGCTCGATCCACAGGGCGCGGAGCAGCACCGCGTCGAGGGATTCCTCGAGACGAACGACTTCCTCGCGCAGCTGACGCTCGGCCTGGGGAAGACGGCGTTCAAGGCGAAGAGATGGCAGGACGCGGAGAAGCGCTTCCGCGAGGTGGTCGATCGCTACCCGAGCTCCGATGCCGCGGCGGAGGCGCTCTACTGGGCAGGAGTCTCGCGCTACAAGGCGAGCGGAGACGCCACCGCCCTCGCCGACACGGCGGCGGCGTTCGGGAAGCGATACCGCGACAGCCCCTGGGCGAAGAAGTCGTCGATCTGGAAGGCATGATCCTGCGGACGCGGGGCCATCATGAGGGAGCGGGAATTTCGTGCGTGTCCCCGAAATGGCGGGGCGCCGGCCGTTCAGGAATGGCTGGCGCCGCTTCCGTTGGGAGACATCGCCACCGCCAGCCTCGTCTCGAGCGACGGCGCGGGCGGAAGTCCGGTGACCTCGAGGATCTCCTGCTCGTTCAGCGTCTCCCGCGCCACCAGCGCCTCGGCGAGCGCGTCGAGCTGCTTGCGATGCGCGGTGAGGAGCCGGCGGGCCTCCTCGTGACTCTCGTTGATGATCCGCAGCACCTCCGTATCGATAGTGTGGGCGGTCTCCTCGCTGAACGGCCGCGCGCCGGAGTAGCCGCTCGGGACCGACAGATATGGATTGTCGCGGGGCGCGAGCTGCACCAACCCGAGCTGATCGCTCATGCCCCAGCGGGTGACCATCTGGCGAGCCAGCGAGGTGGCCTGCTCGATGTCGCTCTCCGCGCCGGTCGTGCGCGTGCCGTAGACGATCTCTTCGGCCGCGCGCCCGCCGAGCATCCCCACGATCCGCGCGCGCAGGTACGCTTCGGGAAAGTTGTAACGCTCGCTGTCCGGCCGCTGGTAGGTGACGCCCAGCGCCTGCCCGCGCGGGACGATGGTGACCCGGTTCACCGGGTCCGCTCCCGCCACCACCAGTCCGAGGATGGCGTGTCCTCCTTCGTGATACGCGATCCGTTCCTTGTCGGCGCGGCTCAAGAGCAGCGGGCGCTCGGGCCCGAGCACGATCTTCTCCAGCGCGTCGAGGAAGTCCTTCTCCCGGACCTGGTTCTGCTGGCGGCGCGCGGCGAGAAGGGCCGCCTCGTTCACCAGGTTCCGCAGGTCCGCGCCGGAGAATCCCGGAGTGGCAGCCGCGATCGCCGCCAGGCTCGCGTCGGCCGCCAGCGGCACGGTGCGGGTGTGGACCTTGAGGATCGCCTCCCGGCCGGCCTTGTCGGGGAGATTGACCACCACGCGCCGGTCGAATCGCCCCGGCCGCAGCAGCGCCTTGTCGAGCACGTCGGGCTGGTTGGTCGCCGCGAGCACGATGATCCCCTCGCGGCTGGAAAACCCGTCCATCTCGGTGAGGATCTGGTTCAGCGTCTGTTCCTGCTCGCTGGACCCCCCGATGGCGATCTGCCCGCGCGCGCGCCCGATGGCGTCCATCTCGTCGATGAAGACGATCGCCGGCGCGTTCTCGCGCGCTTGCTTGAACAGGTCGCGGACCCGGGCGGCGCCCACCCCGACGATCATCTCCACGAGCTCGGCGGCGCTCATCGAAAAGAACGGAACCCCTGCCTCGCCGGCGACGGCTCGCGCCAGCAGCGTCTTCCCGGTGCCGGGCGCGCCGATCAGCAGCACGCCCTTGGGCGCGGTCCCGCCCAGACGCGTGTACTTCGACGGGTCCTTGAGGAAGTCGACGATCTCCACCAGCTCGTTCTCGGCCTCGTCGATGCCGGCGACGTCGTCGAACGTCACCTTCGCATCCGTCTCCTGGTCGTACCTGCGCGCCTTGCTCTTGCCGATGCCCATCAGGCCGCCGATGCCGCCGCCTTGGCGCGCCGCCCTGCGGAACATCCAGACGTAGAGCCCGATCAGGATCAGCGCCGGACCGAAGCCGACGAGGAGCGTCACCAGCGGGCTGCGCTCTTCCTCGATCGGGCGCGCGCTGATCTCCACGTGGTTGTCGATCAGGAACTTCTCCAGGCCGGGGTCCACGAACGAGGGGAGCGTGCTGGAGAACGACCTCGCCGTCTTGGGCGGACCGCGGTCGGTCTTCGGGAACGGGCTCTTCTCGCCCGGCGGCGGCCAGGTGACCGCCGTCTTGAAGCGGCCCGTCAGCGTATCGCCGCGGCTGTAGATCGCCTCGACGTTTCCCTTGCTGACCTCCTCCTTGAAGAACGTATACGGCACCGTCACCGAAGGCTCGCCTCCGGGACCGAGGAGGCGGGTGACGACGAAGTTCGCCACCAGGATCGCCAGGAACCAGAGCCACATCCTCCTCGGCGGCATCCGCATCTTTTCCTGGGTGCCGGGAGGTCCGGCCGCTCCGCCGGCCGCCGGGCCGGACGGACGGACGGCGCCTCTCGGAGCCGCTGCCGTTGCGCGCGCGCTGGATTCTCCGGTCGGGCTCATCTTGCGCTCCTGCGGCGCGGGTGCGCCGCCGCTTCATCTGCCGATGGCCTCATGCCGTTATTTCCTCGCCGGACGCAAGAGCATGGCGCAGCGCTCCTCACATCGCTCGGAAATGTCGGCGTCCGGCGCACAGTGGCATTGAAGCTGCGGAGCGAGCGCGGCAACCGCCAGCGCAGCGATCCATGAACTTGCACCTACCCGCAGTTTTCGCGATCGATCGACGTTGCATGGACGAGAGTACGCAGACGAGCCCCCCAGCCGCGCCGTCGCGGACGGTGCTGGTGGTGGACGACGAAGAGCACGTGCGGATCGCGCTCAGCCGGGTGCTCGAGGGGGCGGGGTACACGGTCCTCGCAGTGGAGCGAGGTGAGGAAGCCCTCGAGTTGCTCCAGAAGCACCCGATCAAGCTGCTGATCAGCGACTACAACATGCCCGGGATCTCCGGGATCGAGCTGTTCAAGGAAGTGAAGCAACGCTATCCGCACGTCCTTCGCATCATGCTCACCGGCGCGAGGGACCCGGGGCTGGCCATCCGGTCGATCAACGAGGCCGAGGTGTACCGGTTCATCCAGAAGCCGTGGAACAACGCGGAGCTGTGCACGATCGTGCGCCTCGCCTTCGAGGTGATCGTGCTGGAGGACGAGAAGCGGGCCTTGCTGGAGATCGTGCGCCGCTACCGCGAGGCGCGGTCCCGCGGCGAGGCCTCGACACCCGAAGCCGACTCCGAGCTCCTGCTGCTGGCCGAAGCCGATCTGGTCGGCGGCTGAATGAAACGCCTCGACAAGTTCGTGGAGGTCCTCTTCCTGCGGGGCGCCAAGGGCCTGGTCCTGCAGACCGGCGCTGCCGCGTATCTGGAGAAGCGGGACGGCTCGGTGCAGGCGGTGATGCAGCGCGTCCTCTCCACCGAGCAGATCATCTCGGCGGTCGGCGAGCTCATGCCGTCGTATCTCGCCGAGGGGTTCTCGGGAACGGATCGGGAGGAGTTCGACTACGAGGCGCCCGCCGGAGCGGTGCACGTGGTGTTCGCGCCCCGCGGCGATGTGGTCCGCGCCGAGCTGCGCCCGGCTGCGGAGGGCGGCATCGCCGCCGCGCGGAAGACGCCGATCGCCATCGAGTCGATCGAGCCCGCCGCGAAGCTTCAGATCGTCGACACCTTCGATCGCGGCGACCAGCCGCGGCCTTCGCCCAGGCGCGCGCAGCGTCCCGCCGCCGGATCGGTGATCGTGCCCCCTCCGCCGGCGCAGAACGGCGCCGCACCGGCCGACGGTCGACCCGCGTCGCTGCAAACCTCGCGGCGGCCGGACGGTCCTGCGAGCGCGATGAACGAGCTGCTCCAGCTCTGCGCCTCGCACGGTGCGTCGGACCTGCACCTCACCAGCGGCTCCGCGCCGTCTCTCCGGATCGACGGCGACATCCGCGCCCTCGAGGGCTTCGGCGCGCCCTCCGCCGACGAGCTGGCCGAGCTGCTCTGGACGCTGACTCCGGCGCGCAACCGCGAGCAATGGCTGGCCACCAAGGATACCGATTTCGCGCACGAGACGGAGGATGCGCGCTTCCGGGTCAACCTGTTCTGCGACCGCTCCGGCATCGCGGCGGTGATGCGGCGCATCCCCGGGAAGGTCTTCAGCGCCGAGGAGATGGCGATCCCGAAGGAGCTGCTCGACCTCTGCTTCCTCTCCAAGGGGCTGATCCTCGTCACCGGCCCCACCGGGTCGGGAAAGTCCACGACGCTCGCGGCGATGATCGACTTCGTCAACCGGAACCGCGACGACAACATCATCACCATCGAGGATCCGATCGAGTTCGTGCACACCCCGAAGCGCTGCACCGTGCACCAGCGGGAGATCGGGGTTCACACGAGCAACTTCAAGGCGGCGCTTCGGGCGGCGTTGCGCGAGGATCCCGACGTGGTGCTGATCGGCGAGATGCGCGACCTGGAGACGATCGAGGC
>DASREU010000089.1:0-3590 GCA_035651935.1 Myxococcales bacterium
CAGAAGAGCGCCGCAGATCCTGCAGATGCATGCGCGAAATTTGCACCCCGACCGGCAGGAATCGCCCGCTCCCTCTCTCCGGCCGCATCGCGCAGCAGGTGCGGCCGGATGGCGCGGGCCGTGCATTGAAGTGTGTGCAGACCGGGAGACGGAAATGGCGAACAAGATCACCGACGACTGCATCAACTGCGGAGCCTGTGAACCGGAGTGTCCGAACCAGGCGATCTCGCAGGGCGAAGACTTCTACAACATCGACGCCGCGAAATGCGACGAGTGCGCCGCCAAGGGCGGCGAGCATTCGTGCAAGGCCGTCTGCCCGTCCGACTGCATCATCCAGGCGTAAGCGCCGGCTCGCGGCGAGCAGCGTTCCATCCGACGGCGACCCGGGATCGCCGCCGACAGTAGAGATGCGTTTGCGGTCCGCAGCCCCGGCGCGCAGGTGTGATCGGCGCTCGTCCGGCGTTGGCCGGCGGCGTGAGTGGACCTGCCCGCACCACGAAGTTTCTCGAGGGATTTTCCAGTCAGGGAGTGACCGTGTCCGAACGTCCCAAGGTGATCTTCGACGGCAACGAGGCGGCAGCGTCGGTTGCGCATCGCGCAAGCGAGGTGATCGCCATCTACCCGATCACGCCCTCGTCCACGATGGGAGAGCTCGCCGACGAGTGGTCCGCGGCGGGCCAGAAGAACCTCTGGGGCACGGTTCCCGAGGTGGTGGAGATGCAGTCGGAGGCGGGCGCGGCCGGGACGGTACACGGCGCGCTCCAGGCGGGCGCCCTGTCGACCACCTTCACGGCGTCGCAGGGCCTCCTGCTGATGATCCCGAACATGTACAAGATCGCCGGCGAGCTGACGTCGTTCTGCATGCACGTCTCGGCGCGCACGCTGGCCACGCACGCGCTCTCGATCTTCGGCGACCACTCCGACGTCATGGCCTGCCGGCAGACGGGCTTCGCGCTGCTCGCTTCCGGGTCGGTCCAGGAGGCGCACGATCTGGCTGCCGTCGCCCACGCGGCCACGCTGCGCGCACGCGTGCCGTTCCTCCACTTCTTCGACGGGTTCCGCACCTCGCACGAGCTGGCGAAGATCGAGAAGCTCACCGACGACGACCTGCGCAGCCTGCTCGACGACGACCTGATCGCCGCGCACCGCAAGCGGGCGCTGACGCCCGACCATCCGCTGCTGCGCGGCAGCGCGCAGAACCCCGACGTGTTCTTCCAGGCGCGCGAGGCGGCCAATCCCTGGTACCTCGCGACCCCCCGCATCGTGCAGGAGGCGATGAACGCCTTCGCCGCGCGCGTGGGCCGCCAGTATCGGCTCTTCGACTACGTCGGGCATCCGGAAGCGGAGCGGGTGCTGGTGATGATGGGCTCCGGCGCCGAGGTGGCGCACGACGCCGTCGACTGGCTGAACTCGCGCGGCCACAAGGTGGGGCTGCTCAAGGTCCGTCTCTACCGGCCGTTCGCCGTGGAGGCCTTCATCCGCGCGCTGCCGAAGAGCACGAAGACGATCGCCGTCCTCGACCGCACGAAGGAGCCGGGCGCGATCGGCGAGCCCCTCTACATGGATGTGGTCACCGCCCTCCGCGAGGCGCGCGAGGACGGACTCACCGCGCTCGATCCCAAGGTGGTCGGCGGCCGGTACGGACTCTCCTCGAAGGAGTTCACGCCGGCGATGGTCTCCGGGGTGTTCGACGAGATCTCGAAGCCCGCGCCGAGGCGCCACTTCACCGTCGGGATCGTCGACGACGTCACCCACCTCTCGATCGACTACGACCACGAGCTGGACATCGAGCCGAAGGACGTGGTCCGCGCGGTCTTCTTCGGGCTCGGCGCCGACGGGACGGTCGGAGCGAACAAGAACTCGATCAAGATCATCGGCGAGGAGACGGAGAACTACGCCCAGGGCTACTTCGTCTAC
The DNA here is from genome assembly GCA_035651935.1 of Myxococcales bacterium. Lineage (GTDB taxonomy): Bacteria > Myxococcota > Myxococcia > Myxococcales > 40CM-4-68-19 > 40CM-4-68-19. The sequence continues at coordinate 1,918 of DASREU010000089.1, forward strand.
GACTCGAAGAAGTCGGGCGCGATCACCATCTCCCACCTGCGCTTCGGGCCCCGGCCGCTGCGCTCCAGCTATCTGGTGAAGCAGGCGAGCTTCGTCGGGTGCCACCAGTTCAGCTTCCTCGACAAGTTCGACGTCCTCGAGTACGCGGCGCCGGGCGCCGTCTTCCTCCTCAACTCCCCGTACGCCAAGGACCAGGTCTGGGATCACCTCCCGCGCGAGGTGCAGAAGACGCTGATCGAGAAGAAGATCCGCTTCTTCGTCATCGACGCCATCAGCGTGGCGAACGCCACCGGGATGAAGGGGCGCATCAACACCGTCATGCAGACCTGCTTCTTCGCCATCTCCGGCGTCCTCCCCAAGGACGAGGCGATCGCCGCCATCAAGAAGGGGGTCCAGAAGAGCTACGGCAAGAAGGGCGCCGCGGTGGTCCAGAAGAACTACGAGGCCATCGACCAGACCCTCGCCAACCTCCACGGGGTGGAGGTGCCCGCGAAGGTCACGTCGCGCTTCTCGCTGCCGCCCATCGTCCCGGACAAGGCGCCGGACTTCGTGAAGAAGGTCACGGCGGTGATGATGGCGGGGAAGGGCGACCTCCTGCCGGTCTCCGCCTTCCCGGTGGACGGCACGTTCCCCACCGGCACCACGCGGTGGGAGAAGCGCAACATCGCCGTCGAGATCCCGGTGTGGGACGAGGGCCTTTGCATCCAGTGCAACAAGTGCGCGATGGTCTGCCCGCACGCCACCATCCGCGCCAAGGTCTACGATCCCGCGAAGCTCGAAGGCGCGCCGCCCACCTTCAAGTCGACCGACTTCCGCGGGAACGAGTTCAAGGGAGCGAAGTACACCATCCAGGTCGCCGCCGAGGACTGCACCGGCTGCTCGCTGTGCGTGATGGTCTGCCCCGCCAAGGACAAGTCGAACCCGCGGCACAAGGCCATCGACATGCATCCGCAGTTGCCCCTGCGCGATGCGGAGCGCGAGAACTACGACTTCTTCCTCGGGCTGCCCGAGACCGACCGCACGAAGGTGCGGCTCGACGTCAAGGGCGCCCAGTTCCTCCAGCCGCTCTTCGAATACTCCGGCGCCTGCGCCGGCTGCGGGGAGACGCCGTACATCAAGCTGATGACGCAGCTCTTCGGGGACCGGGCGCTGATCGCCAACGCCACCGGCTGCACCTCGATCTATGGCGGGAACCTGCCGACGACGCCCTACTGCACCGACGCCAACGGCCGCGGCCCGGCCTGGGCGAACTCGCTGTTCGAGGACAACGCGGAGTTCGGGCTCGGCTTCCGGCTGGCGGCGGACAAGCACGAGCAGCAGGCGCGCGAGCTGCTCGCGGCCCTCCCCTTGCCGCCGCAGCTGGTGGCGGATCTGCTCTCCGGAGATCAATCGACGGATGCGGGGATTGCCCGGCAGCGCGAGCGCGTCGCCGCGCTGAAGAAGGCGATCCCGGCGACGCCGCAAGGCGCGAGGCTCGCGCTCCTCGCCGACTATCTGGTGAAGAAGAGCGTCTGGATCCTCGGCGGCGACGGGTGGGCGTACGACATCGGCTACGGCGGCCTCGATCACGTCCTTTCGGTCGGGCGCAAGGTGAACATCCTGGTGGTGGACACCGAGGTGTATTCCAACACCGGCGGCCAGGCCTCCAAGTCCACCCCCATCGGCGCGACGGC
>DASREU010000090.1:0-2525 GCA_035651935.1 Myxococcales bacterium
GACCTGATGCGCATCACCGATCACATCAACTTCACCGGGCGCAACCCGCTCACCGGACCGAACGAGGACGAGCTCGGGCCCCGCTTTCCCGATCTCACGCATGCCTACGACGCGCGGCTCGCCACCGCCCTGGAGGAAGCGGCGCGCAGCGCCGGGCAGACGCTGCGCGCGGGCGTGTACATCCAGATGACCGGTCCGAGCTACGAGACCCCCGCGGAGATCCGCATGGCGCGGTCCCTCGGCGCCGACGCGGTGGGCATGAGCACCGTCCCGGAGGTGATCGTGGCCGCGCACATGGGGGTGCCGGTCGCGGGGATCTCCTGCATCACCAACCTGGCGGCCGGCATCTCGCAGCACCCGCTCACCCACCAGGAGGTGGTGGAGGTCGCGCGCGCCGTGGAGGGCAAGTTCCTCGATCTCCTCCGCGCCTTCATCCCCCGCGCGTTCGCCGCGGTGCCGGCGCGCGCCGCGCTCGCATAAACTGGCCGCGGCGGCGGCGTCCGCTATCCTCCCGCAGGTGAGACCGCCGCTTTCCCGTCTGCCGGCGCTGCTCCGTGCCGCCGCCCGCGCCCGCACCCACGCCTATGCGCCGTACTCGGGATTCCAGGTGGGAGCCGCCGTGCTCGCCGGCGGCCGGATCTTCGCCGCCGGCAACCTGGAGAACAGCGCGTATCCGCTGTCGGTCTGCGCCGAGCGCAACGCGGTCGCGATGGCCGTCAACGCCGGACACCGGCGCATCGACGCCATCGCCATCGTCGGCGGCGAGGGCCGGCCGGCGGCGCCTTGCGGCGGGTGCCGCCAGGTGCTTGCCGAGTTCTGCCCGGGCGACGCGCCCGTCCTCTACGCGGCGAGCGGAGGGCGCAGCGTGACCACCGACGTCTCGGCGCTCCTGCCCGACGCGTTCGGTCCCGCCGACCTGATCAAGGCCGCGAAGGGTGGCGTCAGGGGCGGCGATCCGGCGGGCATCCGCCGGGGCGCCGCTCGCGTCCGCGGCGCGCACGGGCGCCGGCACTGAGCGCCACCCCGGTTTGACGCGGCATCGGCACTCCTCTATCAAGCACGCCGATGCGCATCCACGACGGGCTCTCCGCTGCGGTGCGGGCGCTGAAGGGCGGAGCCGTCGCCATCGGGAACTTCGACGGCGTCCATCTCGGACACCAGGCGCTCTTCGCCGCGGTGCGGCGCGATGCGCAGGGACCATCGTGCGCGCTCACGTTCGAGCCTCATCCCGCCCGCCTTCTCGCTCCGCAGTACGCTCCTCCGCTGATCTGCGAGAAGCCGCGCAAGCGCGAGCTGATCGCGGCCTGCGCGATCACCGATCTGATCGAGCAGAGGTTCGACGCCGCCTTCGCGGCCACCGACCCGATGCGGTTCGTGGACCTGGTGGTCGCCACCGGGGTGGCCGAAGTGGTGATCGGCCAGGACTTCACGTACGGCAAAGGGCGCGCAGGGACTGTGGAAACCCTGCGCGACGCCCTCGGCGAGCGCGGGGTCCGGCTGCACGTCGTTCCTCCCGTCGCGGTGAACGGGCTGGTCTGCTCCAGCACCAAGGTCCGCGAGTTCGTCCTCGAAGGGCGGGTGGAGGCGGCGAACATGCTGCTGGGAAGGCCCTTCGACCTGGACGGCGAGGTCGTGCGAGGTGCGGGGCGGGGGAGGAAGCTCGGGTGGCCCACCGCCAACATCCGCACCGGCAACGAGCTGCTCCCGGCGGTGGGGGTCTACGCCGTGCGCGCCCGGCTGCTTCCCGGCGGTCCGCCGATCGGGGGCGCCGCGAATCTAGGGCTGAATCCGACCTTCCGTCCCGAGGTCGCGCTCGCCGGAGCCGCGGGACGGCCCCCGTTGTCGCTCGAGGTCTTCCTGATGGAGTTCGATCAGGACATCTACGGACGCGCGCTCCGGGTGGAGTTCGTCCATCGCCTGCGCGAGGAGCGCCGGTTCCCCAACGTCGACGCCCTGAAGGCCCAGATCGCCGCCGACGTCGCGCAGGCTCGCCGCCTGCTCGGGATGTAGGGCTACCCCGCACCTCCGACCCGAAATTCCTCCAAGGACTTCGCCTGCTTTCTCGCGTTGCGCCCGGCCTCTCGCCTATACTCGGACCCCTCAACCTCCGGGGTGCAAGGCATGGCGGGACGTCTCGGCGAGCTGCTGGTCCGCGAGAACCTGATCTCTCTGCAGCAATTGCAGAAAGCGCAGGACGAGCAGAAAAAGGCGGGCGGCCGGATCGGCTACCACCTCACCAAGCTCGGCTTCATCGAGGAGTCCGAGCTCACGAACTTCCTCTCCAAGCAGTACGGCGTTCCTTCGATCAACCTGAAGGAATTCGACATCGACGGCGAGGTGGTGAAGCTCGTCCCCAAGGACGTCGCCGAAAAGCACCAGTGCATCCCGGTCAACCGCGCCGGCGCCTCGCTCATCCTGGCGATGAGCGATCCGTCGAACATCTACGCAATCGACGACATCAAGTTCCTCACCGGCTACAACGTCGAGGTCGTCGTCGCCAGCGAGCAGGCCATCAAGGAAGCGCT
>DASREU010000091.1:0-4217 GCA_035651935.1 Myxococcales bacterium
ACCCCACGCTCTCAAAGGCGAACCACCGGCCCGCCCGTCACAGAGGCTTCACGTCCAGCTGCGAGCCGTTGAAGCTCCGCAGCGTCGGCTTGCCGCCCGCCACGGTCTCGACGTGCACGGGCCGCTGCCAGATCTGGTACAGCTTCTCCAACGTGCGGTCGGCGTAGGGGGCGTCCAGCTCCTGCCCCTCGAAGCAGTGCTTCAGGTACAGCTCACCCCGCCGGCCGTAATCACCATCCTGCACCACGATCGTGGGCCGTCCGAAGTTGGTCATCGTGGCGACCAGCGTGTCTCGCACCTTCTGCCAGTCCTTCTCCACGATCACCCACTTGTCGCCCTCGCGGCGGTAGAGGTAGAGGTCCAGGTCTTCGACCAGCTCTTCGGTGAGGTAGTTGCGCAGGAACGACACGTCGCTCTCCAGCGCCCGCACCTCGAAGATCTTCTCCTTTCCCTGCCCCCCGGTCGCCCCGCCCCGCTCACGGAGCTCCTCGTCCGGCTCGTCCCAGCGCTGCTCGATCGCTTCGAAGATGCGCATCCCCACGTGGTAGGGGTTGATCGCGCGGCGCGACGACTCGAGCACCCCGGCATGCATCCGCGAGAACTCGATCAGCTCCTGCGAGGACAGGTCCAGCTCGCGCACCAGGCGCGCGTGCCAGTAGGCCGCCCAGCCCTCGTTCATCACCTTGGTCTGCATCTGCGGCACGAAGTAGCGCTGCTCGGTCCGCACCATGTGCAGCACGTCGCGCTGCCAGTCCTCCAGCGCGTCGGCGTGCTCCGCCAGGAAGAGCAGCAGGTCGTCGCGCGGCTCGCTCTCGCCCTTCGCCGGCGCCTCCCCCGCATGGGACCGGCGCTGCGCGCCGACGTAGAAGAGGTCGTCGTACGGCGTCTCCGGCACGCTCGGGCGCTTCGGCTTCTTGCGGGCGCGCGGCGGTTCGTCCGGGATGTGCAGGCGGGTATCCACATGGTCCTGGATCGCCAGCACCGCGTCCAGGAACTGCTCGACTTGCTCGCTGCCGTGCTCGAACGCGTACTGCCGCACGCGGGCGGCGTGCACCGCCGCCGTGTCCAGCATCTGGCGGTCGGTGCGCGCGAAGTAGGCGTTGTGGTGGAAGAAGTCCACGTGCGCCAGGACGTGCGCCGCCACCACCACGTTCTGCAGGACCGTGTTGTTCTCCAGCAGGAAGGCGTAGGCCGGGTTGGCGTTGATCACCAGCTCGTAGATCTTGCTGAGACCGTAGTCGTACATCGTCTTGATCTGCTGGTAGGTGCGACCGTGGGTCCAGTGCGAGAAGCGGCCGGGGAGCCCGTAGGCGCCGAACTCGTACATGATCGCCGCTGGCACGAGCTCGAAGTGGGTGGGGAACGGGTCGAGGTCGTGGCTGCGCGCCAGCGACCACAGCTCCTCGATCGAGCGCTCCAGCGAGCGCGCGTCGGCGCGAGACTCGACCAGAAGCGTCATCGCAGCCGCTCCGGCACTGCCGCCTCGCGCTGGCTGAAGAACCGCCGCAGGGCCGGGAACACGTCCTCCTTGGAGCCGATCGTGACCCCGATGAAGTGCGGATCGGTGATCGCCTGGAAGGCGGACATCAGCGTGCTTGGCGAGCGCCGTCCGCGCTCCTGAATCTCGCCATAGCCGAACACGTTGCTGCAGCCGAGCAGCTTCCGCACCAGCTCCAGGCAGCGCTGGTTGTCCACCTCGCCCCAGTTGTCGCCGTCCGAGAAGTGGAACGGGTAGACGTTCCACTCCTGGGCCGGGTAGCGCTGGCTGACGATGTCGTAGCAGAGCTGGTACGCCGAGGAGACCTTGGTCCCGCCGGACTCGCCCAGCTTGAAGAACGTGTCCTCGTCCACCTCCTTCGCCTCGGTGTGGTGGGTGATGAACACGATCTCCACGTTGCGGTAGCGGGTGCGAAGGAAGCGCACCATCCAGAAGTAGAAGCTGCGGGTGATGTACTTCTCGAACTCGCCCATCGAGCCGGAGACGTCGCGCATCGCCACCACCACCGCGCTCGACTCCGGGGTCAACTCGTCCACCCAGGTCTTGAAGCGCAGGTCGTCGCGGGCGATGCCGTGGAAGCCGGGCTGGCCGTCGCGGGCGTTGCGGCGCACGTTCTCCAGGATCGTGCGGCGTTTGTCCAGGTTTGCCATCGGCCCGGCGCGGCGGATGTCCTTGAAGACGGCGTGATCCGCCACCACGTTGCGCTTGCCGCGCTCCTCCAGGAACGGCAGTCCCAGGTCCTCGCAGACCAGCGCCGCGAGGTCGTCGAGCGTGATCTCCGCCTCGTAGTAGTCCACCCCGGGCAGCTCGCCGGCGCCCGCGCCCTTGCCCGGCGCCTGCCCGCCCTGCTGGCCGATCACATCGCCCGGCTTCGAGCCGCCGCTGCCCTGCCCCACCTGGTCCGAGCGGTCGCGGTCGTAGCGGAAGCGGGGCAGGTCCAGCGAGCGGATCGGGACCTTCACCACCTGCTTGCCGTCGGAGGTGATGATCGCCTCCTCGCCCACGATCCCGGCCAGGTTGCCCTTGATCGCCTCGCGCACCTTCTGGTTATGGCGCGCCATGTCGATCGGCCCCTTGCGGTGGAGCGACCAATCGTTCTGGGTGAGCGTCACCGTCATCATCGTGCACTCTCCCTCAGCGATTCAGGAGCGTGCCGACGTACTTGAGCAGCTCGTTGGCGCAGAGATGGCAGTAGCCCTGGTCCTGCACGATGCGGTTGACCACGTCGTTGATGCGGCGGAGCTGCTCGCCGTCCGGGGTCTTGGTGGAGGTGGTGATCTTCACCACGTCGCGCAGGTCGGCGAACAGCTTCTTCTCGATCGCCTCGCGCAGCCGCTCGTGCGAGTGGTATTCGAAGCGCTGCCCGCGCCGCGCCAGGGCCGAGAGCCGGATCAGGATCTCCTCGCGGAACGCCTTCTTGGCGTTCTCGGAGACGCCGATCTGCTCCTCGATGGAGCGCATCAGCTTCTCGTCCGGCTCGACCTCCTCCTCGGTGATCGGGTCGCGCAGCTTGCTCTTGCTGCAGTACGCCTCCACGTTGTCCAGGTAGTTGTCGAGCAGCGTGCGCGCCGACTCCTCGAACGAGTAGACGAAGGCGCGCTGCACCTCCTTCTTGGCCAGCTCGTCGTACTCCTGGCGCGCCTCGGCGATCAGGTTCAGCAGCTCCTCGCGCCGCTCGCGGCTGATCGAGGCGTGCTGCTCCAGCCCGTCGCGCAGCGCCCGTAGGGCGTCGATCGGGTTGATGCAGCTCACCTCCTCGCGCGCCAGCGCCTGGGAGAGCGCGTTGATCACGTAGCGCGGGGAGATGCCGTCCATCCCCTCGCGGGTCGCCTCCTCCTGGAGCTCGCGCACGTCGCGCTGGCCGAAACCGTCCACCTCCTCGCCGTCGTACAGGCGCAGCTTCTTCATCAGGCTCATGCCCGCCTTCTTCGACGGCTCGAGCCGCGACAGGACCGCGAAGGTGCTCGCCACCCGCAGCGTGTTGGGGGCGATGTGGACGTTCTGGAGGTTCGACTGCTTGATCAGCTTGTCGTAGATCTTGATCTCGTCGCTGACCCGCAGGTTGTAGGGCACCCGCACCAGGATGATGCGGTCGTGAAGCGCCTCGTTGCGGCGATTGCCAACGAAGTTGGTGTACTCGCTCTCGTTGGTGTGCGAGACCACGATCTCGTCGGCGTAGATCATCGCGAAGCGGCCGGTCTTGATGTTCTGCTCCTGCGACAGCGTCAGCAGGTGGTACAGGAACTTCTCGTCGGCCTTGAGCATCTCGATGAATTCCATCAGGCCGCGGTTGGCGATGTTCAGCTCGCCGTCGAAGCGATAGGCGCGCGGGTCGGACTCGGAGCCGAACTCGCCCACCGTCGCCAGGTCGATCGAGCCGGTCAGCTCGGAGATATCCTGGCTCTTGGGGTCGGACGGGGAGAAGGTGCCGATCCCGACACGGTGCTTCTCGGAGAAGGCGATCCGCGCCACCGGCACGTCTTCGGCGCGCCCGTTGTAGCGCTCCTGCAGCATCACCCGGCAGGCGGGGCAGAGATCGCCCTCGACGTAGATGCCGTGCTCCGCCAGCAGCTCCGGGCGCAGCTCCTCCGGCACCAGGTGCAGCGGCTCCTCGTGCATTGGGCAGCCGACGATGGCGTAGACCGCGCCGGGCTCGGTGCGCGTGTAGCGCTCCAGCCCACGCTTGAGCATGCTGACCATGGTGGACTTGCCGCCGCCC
>DASREU010000092.1:0-20256 GCA_035651935.1 Myxococcales bacterium
GGAGATCGTCTTGCGCCGGGCGCGGGAGATCCTCGCCAACCTGGAGGCGCAGGAGCTCGACGACGCGGGGAGGCCGGCGCTGGCGGCCGGAGGCAAGCGGCGACGCGCGCAGCTCGGGCTGTTCGAGGCGCCCGCGCTGGAGCCGGCGGCGAGCTTCGGTCCTGCGGCGCCGAAGAGCTCGGCGCTGGAAGAGGCGCTCCGGGCGCTGGACCTCGCGCGCACGACGCCGATGGACGCGCTGCTCTGGCTCCACGAGCAGCAGAAGAAGATCGGCTAGCGCTCCCGGCGAGCGCAGGTGCGAGATGTGCGCCGATGTCGGCACGCCCGCGCAGCCAATGCGCCGTCCGACTCCCCGCGCGGCGTCTCGAAATGACATCCAAGACGCGGAAAGTGCGTAGGTTTTCGAGTACGCACTGAACGGATTGTCAGACCCCCGCGCTAGGCTCCGCGCATGCATTCGGAGGAGTCCATGACGGCGGAGTCGACGAAGATCTGGCGGTGCCCCTCGTGCAACCGCCTGTTGGTCGAGAAGAGCGTGGATTACGCGCGCGCCCGGCATGCCGAGATGCTCGCGCGGACGCGGGGCGTCTCGGTCGAGTTCGTGCGCGAGGCCACCTGGCCCGCGTACCTCGCCTCGCTCAAGCGGTGCCGCTGCGGCAGCCGGAGCAAGCTCAAGCCGTTGCCCGCAGGCAGGCGCGCCCAGCTGGATCTGCAGATCGACGCCGTGGTGCTGCAGTGAGCGCCCTGGTGTTCCTGGCCATCCTCGTCGCGCTCACCTGGTCGGTGGTCCGCGAGGCCGGGCGCAGGCGGCGCTGGCGCGAGGCGGAGCGGCTCTCGCGATGTCTGTTCGCCACGGCGGGGCTGCGCAGGTATCGGTGACCGTACGGCAGGGTAGGCGCAAAAGTTGACCGCGGCGATCGCTGTGCGAGCGTGCGCCCGTGCGCCTGCTCCTCGTCGTCCTCACGCTCGCCACGTTGCCGGCTGCCGCGAAGCCCGTCCCCGCGGGCGCGGTGCAGGCGCGAAAGCTCGAGGCGGGCAACGCGGCGTTGGAGAAGCTTCGCGCCGATCCCCGCAGGCGCCGCTATCGCGACGGATGGGAGGCGGTGCTACGGACGTTCGACGGCGCCGTCAAGGCGGCGCCGCACGGGAGGCGGGCGCCGGAGGCGGCGCTGGCGGCGGCGCGCGCACGCGTGGAGCTGTGGGAAGTCTCGCGCTCGCCCATGGATGCCCGGGCGGCAATCGCGGCGCTGCGCAAGGTCGACGAAGACTATCCCGGGCCGGCCGGTGTCCAGGCGCTCGCGGCGGCGTTGCGGCTCGCCGGGCGCGCAAACGATTCGAAGGAGAGGGCCGCGGCGGCGCGACGGCTGGCGGAGCGGTACCCGCAGGACGCAAAAGCCATCGCGCCCGCGGCTTCAGCAGTGGCGGAGCCGCCGATTCGGACGGCAGCGGAGCCCGCCCGCGCGAGCGGCGCGGTGTTGCCCGCGAAGAGCTCCGCAGCGGCCGCCGCGCCGGCGCAAAAGAACTCCGCAGCGGTCCCCGCGACGGCGCCGAAGAGCTCCGCAGCCGCCGCCGCAACGGCGTCGAAGAGCTCCGCAGCGGCCGCCGCGGCGGCGCAGAAGAGCTCCACTCTCGCCGAAGCCCAGAAGCCGATCGAGAGCGACGACGACGAGGAGGAAGTCGACGGGCAGGCGGCTCGCGCGGTGGAGCAGATCGTCGAGGCCGCGAAAGCGCGGGCGACCGCGCGGAGCGACGACGCAGGAGCGGACGACGGGGACGAGGAAGAGGCCCCCGAGCCCGAGGCGCCCGCAAACCCGCCTTCGCGCAGCCCGCCGATCGTCCGCGCGGTGAAGACCGCCGTCGCGGCGCTCACCGAGCCCGAGGATGCGCCGGCCCAGGCGGCGAAGGCGCGCCAGATGCGCTCGACGGCGCTGGGCGCGGGCACGTCGCTCGGCGCCCAGCTCGGGCTCAAGGTGCGCCGCGTGGTGGTGGACGCCGGACACGGCGGCAAGGACACCGGCGCCATCGGGCCGCGGGGCGTGCGCGAGAAGGATCTGGCGCTGGCGATCGCGAAGAAGCTCGCCGCCCGGCTCCGGCAGCTCGGGTTCGAGGTGATCCTCACCCGCAAGAGCGACGTCTTTCTTTCGCTCGACGAGCGGACGCGCATCGCCAACGAGGCGCGCGCCGATCTGTTCCTCTCCATCCATTGCAACGCCGCCCGCAGGCGGAAGCTGGAAGGCGTGGAGACGTGGACGCTGAACGTCGCCAGCGACCGCTATGCGGCACGGCTCGCGGCGTTCGAGAACGCCGAGGCGGACCGGACCGTCAGCGACCTGCGCCTGATCCTCGCCGACCTCGCCACCAAGGCCAACGCCAGCGACGCCCGCGACCTCGCCCAATCGGTGCAGTCCTCGCTGATCCGGACGCTCCGCAGCCGCGTGGGGAGGGTCCGCGATCACGGCGTGAAGCAGGCGCTCTTCTACGTCCTGCTCGGCACCCGGATGCCTTCCATCCTGGTGGAGACCGGCTTCATCTCCAACCCGGCGGAGGAGTTGCGCCTCAAAAGCGCCCGGTTCCAGACCGGCGCGGCCGAGGCCATCGCCCGCGGGGTGAAAGACTACGTCGAATCCCGCCGCCGCCTCGCCCGGGCGCCCTGATGCCGGAAGCCGATCCGCAACCGCCGCCCGCGAAGGATCCCGAGCCCCGGGAGCCCTGGCGCAAGGATCCGGGAACGCGCGAGCCTGCGCGGAAGGACCCGCCGGCGAAACAGCCGCCGCAGCGGGATCCGACGCCCCGAAGGCCTCCGCCGCCGACAAAATTGGCGTGAGTCGGGATCCGGTTCGCAACTTGTTATCCTGCGACCCATGTCGGCGAACGACGAGGCGGTGCGAGCGGCCAAGGAACGGCTGAACCAGGGACGCGAGGAGATCCTCGCGCGGCACCGGGCAGGGGCCGGCGGGCAGGAGGTGGTGCGGGCCATCTCCGCGCTCAGCGACGAGGTGATCGCGAAGCTCTTCGCCGCGATCGCGGAACGGCTCCCTGGATCCGGCCCGGTTCCCCTCGCCCTCGTCGCCACCGGAGGATACGGCCGGCGCGAGCTCGCGCCGCGATCCGACATCGACCTCCTCGCGCTGCTTCCGGACGGCAAGGATGCAGGAGCCCGGAAGCGCGCCGACCAGATCGCCGAGCATCTGCATCGCGCGCTTTGGGATGCCGGCCTCGAGGCCGGCTATGCCGCCCGGACGCTCGATCAATGCGTGCAGCTGGCGCGCGAGGACCACACCATCCGCACCGCGCTGCTCGATGGAAGGCTCGTGGCAGGCGACGCCCAGGCCTTCAAGGGACTGCAGCGCGCGACCGTGACGGAGCTGGAGCAGAAGCGCGTCGAGGAGTTCATCGGCGACAAGCTGGAGGAGTTCAACGAGCGGCGGCGGAGGTACGGCGGTTCGGTCTGGCTGCTCGAGCCCCACCTGAAGCAGGGGAAGGGCGGCCTCCGGGACCTGCAGGCCGCGCTGTGGATCGCGCGGGTCCGGCACAAGGTCGCGGGGCTCGGCGAGGCCGGGGAGCGCGGGCTGCTCCCCCAGCGCGAAGTGACGGCCGCGCGCGCGACGCGCGACCTGCTCTGGCGGATGCGCAACGAGTTGCACTACGCGACCGGTCGCCGCGACGACCGGCTCACCTTCGACAACCAGCGCCGGGTGGCGCAGGCGCTCGGGTACTCCGACGATCCCGGCGGGGAGCTGGGCGTCGAGAAGCTGATGCGCGAGACGTACATCGCGCTCCAGGAGATCGCCCGCGCCTCGGACGCGCTGATCGATCGCTGTGCCATCGAGGACTCGCCGCGCAGCGCGCTCAAGCGCGTGCCGCGCCCGCAAGCCATCGATGCCGCGTTCAAGATCTGGAACGGCCGGGTGACGGTGAACGACCGCGAGGTCTTCGCGCGGCGGCCCGCCGATCTGGTGCGCCTCTACGCCGTCGCCGAGACCTGGGGAATGCCGGTCTACAGCTACGCGCGGGATCTGCTGGTCCAGGAGCTGCAGCGGGTGGGGCCGCAGCTGGCGACCGATCGCGAAGCGCACCGGGAGCTCTGGCAGCTCCTGGTCCGCGAGGGGAGCGACGGCAGCGCCTTGCAGCCGCTGCACGAGATGGGCGTGCTGGGAGCGCTGTTCCCGGAGATCGCGCGGCTGCGCGCCAGGGCGCAGCACAGCCTGTACCACGTGTACACCGTCGACACGCACACGGTCTTCGCGCTCGGGCACATGATGCGGCTGCGCTCGGGGGCGTACATCGACACCGAGCCGGACCTGACGCGCGTGGCGCGCGCGCAGCAGCGCCCGCTCATCCTCATGCTGGGGCTGCTCTTCCACGATCTCGGCAAGGGGCTCGGTCCCGATCACTCCGCGCGCGGCGCCGAGCTGGTGCGGGCGTACGCGCAGCGCATCGGGCTCGATCCCGGCGATGCGCGCGACGTGGAGTGGCTGGTCCTCGCGCACCTGCGCATGAGCCACATCTCGCAGCGGCGCGATCTCGAGGACGCTTCGCTGATCGAAGCCTTCGCCAGCGAGGTGGGCACGCCCGAGCGGCTGGAGATGCTCTACCTGCTCACGTACGCGGACATGTCGTCCGTCTCGGCGGAGAACTGGACCCGCTGGAAGGCGAATCTCCTTCGCACCCTGTACGAGAAGACGCACGCCACCATGCTCGCCGAGGGGCTGGGCGCGCCGGAGCATGCCCGGTCGGTGGAAGCGAGAAGGCAGCGGCTCGCCGATCGGCTCGCTCCCCTGGCGGGCGAGCAGGCATCGCTCGTGCCGGCGTTCGTGAAGGAGCTCCCTGAACGGTATCTGGGGACCGCCACGCCGGACACCATGGCGCGGCACCTCAAGCTCTGGACGGTGGCGCGAAAGATCGGGTTCGCCGGCGCGCTGCACCGCTCGCAGGTGGGCGAGGCCGACCTGACCCTGCTCGCGACGGACCGGCCCGGCCTCCTCGCGATCTTCACCGCGGCGCTGGCGGCGAACGGGATCGACATCCTCGGCGCCGAGGTGAATTCGCTCGCGAGCGGCATCGCCCTCGACACCTTCGTGGTGCGCGAGTCCGGAGGCGCCGCGCCCTCCGACGCGCGCTGGGAAGCTGCCCGCGCCGATCTGCTGCGGCTGCTCTCGGGCGCGGAGGACCCTCATCGCCTGGTGCAGAAGCGGCTGCGCCGGGCGGTGTTCGCGAACTCGGCAGCGCCGGCGGTCTCGACGAAGGTCCGGGTGGACGATGTCAGCAGCGACTCGATGACCATCCTGGACGTGATGACCCAGGATCGCCCCGGCCTGTTGCACACCATCGCGGACGCGTTGCACCGCGCCGACGTCAGCATCGAAGTCGCTCGAATCGCCACGGAAGGGAACCGCGCTACCGATGCTTTCTACTTGCGCGACCTCACAGCGCAGGCGTCTTCCAGCGGCGGCAAGATCACCGATGCCGGGCGACGCGCCGCCGTCGTGGCCGCCGTACAGACGGCGATCGCTTCCCTCGCGGGAGGGGGCTGAGCCATTTCCTAAGCAGTCCCGGACGGTTGGCAGCTTGCGGAGGGGCGGCCGCCGACCTAGCTTCCGTTCGTCAATGTGAGGTGCGCGACATCTGACGTGCGTGAAGGTAGGTGCGAGTGGCAGGTCGGTTGCAGACGAAACGGGGCGCGACGAGACGGCGCAAGGCTGCCGGCGGTGCGAGCAAGCGACCGGCACCCAAATTGAACCTGTCCCGGCGCGAAGGCGGAATGACCGTCCGCGAAGCCGGACGGCTGGGGGGGCTGATCGGCGGGCGCAAGGGGGGCCTGGCCGTGAAGGCCGAGCGGGGGGTCGAGTTCTACCAGGAGATCGGAAGGCTCGGCGGCCAGCGCGTGCGCGACTTGATCGCGGCGGGCCGGCGCGCGGAGAGCGGCTCGCGGCGCGGAAAGACCGGCCGAGGCCGGAACCAGTTTGCTCCGGAACGGGGCGTGTGAGGGGGGCGGGAAATGGCTGACGAGAGCACGGGCAAGAAGAAGGGCTCCATGAGCGTGTCGGAGGCAGGCCGTAAGGGCGGCCAGACGGTGCGCGACAAGTACGGGCACTCCTTCTACGAGGAGATCGGCCGCAAGGGCGGCGAGACGGTGAAGGCGGAGCGCGGCCGCGCCTTCTACGAGCAGATCGGCAAGAAGGGCGGCGACACGGTGAAGGCGGAGCGGGGCGCCGGCTTCTACGAGCAGATCGGCAAGAAGGGCGGCGAGGCGGTGAAGGCGGAGCGCGGCACTCCCTTCTACGAGGAGATCGGCAAGAAGGGCGGCCATCGGGTGCGCACCTTGATCGAAGAAGGAAAGAAGGCCGCGAACGAGGCGGCGAAGGCCGATGAGGACAAGACGCCGGCGCCGGGCGGCGAGGTCGTCCCGGAGCCAGCGCAGGAATAGCTGCGGAAAAGGAAACCTAGATGATCAAGACCCGCAGCAACGGAAAAGGCGGCATGACCGTCTCCGAAGCCGGCCGCAAGGGCGGCGAACGCGTCCGCGACGAACGGGGCGTCGAGTTCTACCAGGAGATCGGCCGCAAGGGTGGTGAGCTCGGGGGGAGAAAGGGCGGTGAAGCCGTCCGCGACAAGTACGGACCCTCGTTCTACGAAGAGATCGGTCGCAAGGGCGGCCAGAAGGTTCGGGAGCTCATCGAGCAGGGCAAGAAACGCATCCTGTAGACGCGGTTCTTGAAACATGAAGGAGCCGAAGGCGGAGGGGAGGGGGGTTCCTTCCAAACCACCGGAGGCAGTGCAAATGGCGGAGGAGAAGAAGGGCGGAATGACGGTTGCCGAGGCCGGGCGAAAGGGCGGCGTGAAAGTCGCCCAGGAGCGCGGCCGGGCGTTCTACGAGCAGATCGGACGCAAGGGCGGTGAGACCGTGAAGGCGGAGCGCGGGCACGAGTTCTACGAGCAGATCGGCAAGAAGGGCGGCGAGTCCGTCCGTGCCGCGCGCGGTCCGGAGTTCTACTCGCAGATCGGCCACAAGGGCGGCCAGAAGGTCCGCGAGCTGATCGAGCAGGGCAAGAGGATGGCCCGCGAAGCGAAGGACCGCGAAGGCGGCCTTGACGAGATGGGAAACCTGAAGGGGCGCAGTCGCGACGACAAGTAGCTGCGCGCTGCCTTCAGGGGGTTTCTCAGGGGCGGGTTCCTCCGGGGATCCGCCCCTTCGCTTTCGCGATCGCGACCGGCAGCGGGATTCTGCCGTTTTTTTGCGCTGATCCGCGCGCGGGCGGAACATGCCGCGTGTGCCGAAGAGTGCGCCGATCCAGCCGATCGATCCGCTGCATCCGCAGCCGCGGCACATCCAGCGGGCGGTCGGCGTGCTCAGCGGCGGCGGGATCGTCTCGTACCCGACCGACACGTACTACGCGCTCGGCTGCGACGTCTTCCAGAAGAAGGCGATGGAGCGCCTCGCCGCCTTGAAGCGGCGCGACGACCGCAAGCCCTTCGCGTTCCTCTGCGCCGACCTCGGCGAGGTGGCGAAGTACGGGATCGTCTCCAACGAGAACTACCGCCGGATGCGGCGGCTGCTCCCGGGCCCGTACACCGTGGTGCTCGATGCGACGCGCCTCGTGCCCCGCACCGCGCTCACCCGCCAGCGGCAGGTCGGCGTCCGCGTGCCCGACGCGCCGGTGGCGATCGCGCTGGTGAAGGCGCTGGGCCGCCCGCTCGCGACCACCAGCGCCTCGCTCCCCGGCGAGGAGCCGCTGATCGACGCGGCGGACATCCAGGAGCATCTCGGCCACGGCGTCGATCTGATCCTCGACGGCGGCGTGACGCTCAACGAGCCCTCCACCGTGCTCGATCTCACCGGCCCGGCGCCGGTGGTCCTGCGCGCGGGGAAGGGTCCGGTGGAAGGGGTGGTCGCATGACCGAGGCCGCGGGAAGTCGCCCGATGGAGGCCGCGCTTCACGGGCCCTCGCCGCTCGACGAGGCGCTGGACCGGTATCTCGCGCACCTGCGGGTGGAGCGGGGACTCCTGGCGGCGACGCTCGAGGCGTACGCGCGCGATCTGCGCGAGTACGCGGACTGGCTCGGAGCGCACGCGGTCGCACGCCTCGACCAGGTGACCGAGGCGATGATCCTCCACCATCTCGCTGACCTCCAGCGGCGGGGGCTGTCGCGCGCCTCGCAAGCGCGCCATCTCGCGGCGGTGCGGGGGCTGCACAAGTTCGCCAGCGCGGAGGGGCTCACGCCGGCGGATCCTTCCGCGGGAGTGGAGGCGACGCGGGGCTCGCGCCCGCTGCCGCACTTCCTCGCGGTGGACGAGGTGGATCGCCTGCTCGCCCAGCCGGACTGCGCCGTCGCGGCCGGTGCGCGCGACAAGGCGATGCTGGAGGTGCTCTATGCGAGCGGCCTGCGCGTCTCCGAGCTGGTGACGCTGCCGCTCAGCGCGATCGATTCCGCGACCGGCGTGGTGCGCGTGCGCGGCAAGGGCGGGAAAGAGCGCATCGTGCCTGTGGGAGAGCGGGCGCGCGACGCGCTCGCGGCGTATCTGGCCGGCCCGCGGCAGAAGCTCCTCGGGACCCGGCGCAGCAACGACCTGTTCGTCACGCCGCGCGGGAGCCGGATGACGCGGCAGGGGTTCTGGAAGCTGCTCGGCCGGTATGCGCGGTCGGCGGGGATCGAGCAGCGGGTGTATCCGCACACGCTGCGGCACAGCTTCGCGACGCATCTGCTGGAGCGGGGCGCGGACCTGCGCGCGGTGCAGGCGATGCTGGGGCACGCGGACATCGCGACGACGCAGATCTATACGCATGTCGACCGGGAGCGGCTGAAGGCGGTGATCGCGAAGCACCCGCGAGCGTGAGCGAGGTCTCGGGGGTCCGAGCGCGGATGTTCCGGTCGCGCTGCAGGATCGTGACCGGACTTGATTGGGCGCACAATCGCGGCCGAGCAGCGCGAGGGTCCAGACCCGCAGTCCTCGACGTTCAAGAGGACTTCGCAGTCGCAAAAGCCGCCGTGCCTTTCGAGCCAGGCGAACACCCTTCGTACGTCATGACCACGGGTCACGAGCCACAGCTATGTGAGCCGTCGGCTGTTGTCGCACGGCGTGGTTTCCAGCTCGGTCCTCAGCATCTGGAACATCGCCTCCAATTGCGGGATGGGCAGAGACAGCGTTCACGCGCTCCGTCACTACGCAGCGCGCGCGAGTCGTCCGAACCTGCCGGCCCCGACCTTGAGCATCCACCACTCTGGTTCGCGCACCAGGGATGTGCTGCGCGCCCATGCCGTCGAGCACCAGGGATCGATGCCGATCGGTACAGGGCGGCCGTCGCGGCGAGCGTGGATCTTCCAATTCTCGAGGACGTAGCGGATCGCGTTCGCCGCCTCGCTCGGCGAGGAGAGGACGTGGCTGTGATAGCGGCCGGCCAAGACCCGACCGCGCCGCTTCATCACCTTGTTCAGGGCGTGCGCCATGCTGACCTGGAGCCCCTTCATCGCGCGCGCCAACGAATCGGCGTCGGGCGCCTCGACGATGAGGTGGATGTGGTTGCCCTGCACGGAAAAGTGGATCACGCGCACGCCGAATCTGCCGCACCCTCGCTCGAAGGCATGGCGAAGCGCGTTGAAGCAGCGATTCGTGCGCAGGTTCCAGACGTGCTCGCAGACGCGGAGGGTGACATGGACGGCGGCGTTGCGGAACTCGAGCCTCGGACGGTGGGGCACCTGCGGACGCGGCGCCTTGCGCTTGCGTCCCGATCCCTTTCTTGCTCCGCCCCGCTGCGGGAAAGGAAGATCCTGTTGCGCCTTCTTCATTCTTGCAGCGTAGCAAGGGGGTCTGACATTCGAGGCGAGGCGCCCGGCACGCGGCCCGCGAAGATCTGCGAACCTGGTTGGGCAGACATTCCGCGCGCGACACATCTCGGCGCGTCTGCGGGCACGCCCTGTCGCCCACGGCGGTTTTCGTGGCCGCTCCCCCCTGCGATCCGCTACAGTCCCGGCCCGCGCGCGGCGGGAGCCGCCCGCATCGAGCACCCGAATGACCGAAGCCGCCGCCCACAAGCTCCAGCGCCAGCCACGACGCGTCGTCTCCGGGATGCGTCCCACGGGACGGCTGCACATCGGCCACTATCACGGGGCGGTGAAGAACTGGATCGAGATCAGCAAGAAGGCCGAGTGCTTCTTCTTCTCCGCCGACTGGCATGCGCTCACCAGCGAATACAAGGACACCTCCGGCATCGCAGAGGCGCAGCGCGAGATGTTCGCCGACTGGATCGCGGCCGGCCTCGATCCCGAGCGGTGCACGCTGTTCATCCAGAGCCACGTCAAGCAGCACGCGGAGCTCTTCCTCCTCCTCGGCATGATCGCGCCGCTCGGCTGGCTGGAGCGCGTGCCGACCTTCAAGGAGCAGCAGGAGCAGCTCAAGGACAAGGACCTGAACACCTACGGGTTCCTCGGGTACCCGCTGCTGCAGACCGCGGACGTGGCCGTCTACGGCGCCGACGCGGTGCCGGTCGGACAGGACCAGGTTTCGCACCTCGAGCTCGCGCGCGAGATCGTCCGCAAGTTCAACTTCCACTTCGGCACGCCGGAGAAGCCGGTGCTGGTCGAGCCGCATGCCTACCTCACCGACGTCCCGAAGATCCTCGGGCTCGACGGGCGGAAGATGAGCAAGAGCTACGGGAACGCGGTGGAGCTGGGGGAGGACCCGGAGAGCGCGCGCAAGCGGATCATGGTCGCGGTGACCGATCCGGCGCGGGTGCGGCGGCATGATCCCGGGCATCCGGAAGTCTGCCCCATCTACTGGCTGCACCGCGCCTATAGCACTCCGGAGCGGGTGGAGCTCGTCGACCGCGAGTGCCGCAGCGCGGGCATCGGCTGCGTCGACTGCAAGAAGATGCTGCTCGAGTCGCTCGTCCCGGCGCTGGAGAAGCACCGCGCCGCGCGCGCGGAGCTGGATCGCCAGCCCGGGCGCGTCGAAGAGCTGGTCCAACTGGGAACCCGCAAGGCGCAGGCGGTGGCGGAGAAGACGATGGCCGCCGTCCGCGACGCGGTGAAGCTCACCTAGACGGCGCCGGCCGGGCGGCTGCATTTCGACGCGATGGTTGCCCGGTCACGGTTATAGGATGCGTGCGAAATGGAGACCCAGGCAGCAGAGAACGGCACGTTCGGCATCGCCCTCCCGGTCTTCGAGGGGCCGCTGGACCTGCTGCTCTCGCTGATCCAGGAGCACAAGCTCGACATCTTCGACATCCCCATCAGCTTCGTCACCGACCGGTACCTCGAGTACGTCGACGCGGCGCAGGCGCTGAACATCGATCTCGCCGGCGAATATCTCCTGATGGCGGCGACGCTGGCGCACATCAAGTCGCGCATGCTGCTGCCGCGCGAGCAATCCGCCGACGCCCCCGACGGCGAGGCGGGACCGGACCCGCGCGAAGAGCTGGTCAAACGGCTGCTCGAGTACCAGAAGTACAAGGACGCGGGCCGGCGCATCGGGGCGCGCCCGCAGCTCGGGAGAGACGTGTTCGTCCGCCGCGCGAGGGAAGATCTGCCGCTGGCGCCGGGAGACGCCGCGTATCTCAAGTCGCCCGAGCTCTCCGTCTACCGGCTGATCGAGCTGATGGCGCGGGTGCTCAAGGAGCGCAAGCTCGAGATCCCCCACGAGGTGTTCGTCGAGCGGCTCTCGATCGGCGACCGCATCTCGGTGATCACGGACCGGCTGCGCGAATTCGAGCGCATCACCTTCACCTCGCTCTTCGCCGATCTCGGCGACCGCGACCGGCATCGCATCGTCCCCACGTTCCTCGCGGTGCTCGAGATGGCGAAGCTGAAGCTGATCCGCGTGCACCAGCCGGAGCGGCATTCGGAGATCTACATCGGGCGGACGGACGCGCTCCTCACCACGTCCGCGGAAGGAGCCTCGCTTGACTATCGAGGGTGAGAAGCAGCCCGATCTGCCCTTGCCGGACGCGCCGCCGGCCGAAGTCCAGGAGGATTCCGACGAGCGCGAGCTCCAGGAGGCGGCCCAGACCGAGCTGCAACAGCTCAAGGAAGCCGCCCGCTTCGCCACGCCGGAGCGCGCGGCGATGGCGCTGGAGGCCCTCTTCTTCGCCGCCGAAAAGCCGCTCGATCTCGCCACCCTCGAGGAGGCGACGCAGTTCTCGAAGGAGCTGCTGCAAAGCGCGCTGGAGGCGCTGCAGAAGCGGTACGCGCCCGGCGCCGGCGGAGTGACGCTGGTCGATCTCGGCGGCCGCTGGCAGCTCCGGACGGAGGCCGAGGTCGGGGCGTACGTTCGGCGGATGCTTCGGGTGAAGCCGCTGCGCCTCACCCGCGCCGCGCTGGAGACGCTCGCCATCGTCGCCTACCGCCAGCCGGTCACCCGGCCGGAGATGGAGGACCTGCGGGGCGTGGACTGCGGCGCGATCACCAAGGCGCTGCTGGAGCGCAAGCTGATCCGCATCCTCGGCAAGAAGGACGAGCCCGGCCGTCCGCTGCTCTTCGGCACCACCCGGGAGTTCCTCGAGCTCTTCAACCTGCGCGATCTGACGCAGCTCCCCACCCTGCGCGAGTTCCAGGAGCTCTCGGAGGAGTCGCGGAAGATCGTCGAGGAGCAGACCACGCCTCCGCCGGTCGCGGGCCTGAGCGATCTCGCCGGCGATCCCGAGGTCGCGGAGCGGATGATGCACGCGACGGTGGAAAGCGAGAGTGCGCTGGCGCAGCTGGAGAGCGCGATGGACGATGCCGACGAGCGCTCGAAGACCGCCGCTTCGGTGCTGGCGCCGCCGCCTCCTCCTCCGCCCGAGCCGCCGAAAGGGGAATGATGGCGCTCGAACGGCTGCAGAAGATCCTCGCCCATGCAGGCGTCGCCTCGCGGCGCAAGGCGGAGGATCTGATCGAGAGCGGCCACGTCACCGTGAACGGCAAGCTCGTCCGCGAGCTGGGAAGCAAGGCCGATCTCGCCGAGGACGTGATCGCGGTCGACGGGCGCACCATCCGGGAGACGCAGGACAAGGTCTATTACCTGCTCTACAAACCCGCCGGTTGCGTGACCACCTTGAGCGACCCGGAGAACCGGCCGACGATCAAGAACTACCTCGAGGACATCCCCGAGCGCGTCTATCCCGTCGGGCGCCTCGACTACGACGCCGAGGGCGCGCTGATCGTCACCAACGACGGCGACCTCGCCTTCTCGATGATGCACCCGCGCTTCGGCGTGCGCCGGACCTACCTGGCGAAGGTGCACGGGGTGCCATCGGCGGAGCAGATCGAGCGGCTGCGGCGCGGCGTGCGGCTCGAGGACGGCCGCGCCCGGGCGCTGGAGGCCGAGATCCATTCGCGCACGCCGAGGAACACCTGGGTGCGGGTGGTGGTGGCCGAGGGCCGCCAGCACCTGGTCAAGCGGCTGATGGAGGCGGTGGGCGCGCCGGTGCAGAAGCTGTTCCGCGCCGACTACGGCGGCATCGCGGTCGCCGGCATGCGGCCCGGGGAAGTGCGCGAGCTGACCAGGGCCGAGATCCACACGCTGCGCGAGCAGATGGGGAAAAAGGCGACGCCGGGCGCACGATCGCGCGCGGTCGCGCTCCCTGCCCGGCGCCACGGGCATGGTCCGCCGTCTCCGGGCGGCCGGACCCGGCGGGGGCGTGCGCGCAGGTGACCGCGATCGCCGCCGGCAAGACACCGCCCCGCAATCAGGGTTAGAACGACGCCGATGGCCAAAAAGCCCCAGGTCGACGTCCGCAAGCTGAAGGACGAGATCGCCGAGCACCTCAAGAAGTCGCGGTGGGAGAAGGCGGCCGAGCTCCTCGAGGAGCTGGTCGGCGTCGAGCCCAAGGACATGGCGCAGCGCCTCAAGCTCGGCGATACGTATCGCCGCCTCGATCAGCCGGACAAGGCGATCGCCGCGTACCAGCACGCCGCGAAGTTCTTCGCGGACGAGCGGCAGGTGATCAAGGCGATCGGCGCGGTGAAGATGATCCTCGACGTCGATCCGCGGAACGAAGCCGCGCAGAAGCAGCTCGCGGAGATGAACGACAAGCGGCTGGGCAAAGTGTCGCTGGCGCCCGGCGCTTTGAAGAAGCCGGCTCCCGCCGCGCCCCCGAGCCGCGCCATCGAGCTCGACGCGCCGCCGCCGGCGCGCGCGAATCCGGAGCAGATCGAGCTGCCGCCGGAACCGGACGAGCCGCTCGAGCTCGACGACGGCATGCCCGCCGCCGCCGCCGCGGTGCCCCCGACCGCAAAGGTCGTCCCGACGCGGCCGAAGCCGGCAGCGAAGCCGTTTCCGCAGAAGCGGGAGCTCGAGCTGGAGCTCGATCCGGAGCTGCCGCCGGGAGAGCCGGAGTTGCTGCCGGACGATGCGATCCTCACGCCGCAGCCCGAGGACCTGGTCGCCGGCGCGCAGGACGAGGAAGTGATCCCGGGAGAGACGTTCAGCCAGGAAGGCGGCCCGATCGCCGACCTGCTCTCCAGCGGGTCGGAGGAGGAGGTCGAGCTGCTCTCGATCAGCGCCGACGAGCAGCTCGCCGGCCCGCGCCCCACGGAAGCGCCGGCGGCCGCCGCCGGAGAGGACGATCTCGATCGCGCCTTCGATAACGTCGCGCCTGCCCGGACCGCCGCGGCGGCGCACGTACCGGCGAAGAAGGTGCCGCTCTTCGACGATCTCTCCCAGGAGGCCTTCGTGGCCCTGGTGAACCGCCTCGGCTACCAGCGCCATGCCCCGGGGGAGCTGATCATCCGCGAGGGCGATCCAGGCCGCAGCTTCTTCATCATCGTGGAAGGCAGGGTGCGGATCTACAAGACTGGACCGGACCTCAAGGAGATCACGCTCGCGCACCTCGGCGAGGGCGCGTTCTTCGGCGAGATGGCGCTGCTCTCCGGCGCGCCGCGCACCGCCAACGTGGCGGCCGAGGAAGAGACCGGCATCCTGGAAGTGACCGATACCGTTCTCCGCGGGCTGGCGACGAAGTACCCGCAGGTGGTCAGCTCGCTGAAGAACTTCTACCGGCAGCGGCTGCTGAACAACGTGATGGCCATCTCACCGCTGTTCAAGGACTTCGATCCTTCGGAGCGCAAGGCGATCGTCGAGAAGTTCCGGATGCGGCAGGCCGAACCCGGCGAGACGTTGATCGAGGAGGGCAAGAACTCCGACGGCCTGTACGTCGTGCTGCACGGCAGCGTGCAGGTGGTGGCGCGCGACGTCGAGCTCGCGCGTCTGAAGGAGGGCGAGATCTTCGGAGAGATGTCGCTCCTCACCCGCGAGCCGGCCAGCGCGACGGTGCGGACCGACGCGAACGCCATCCTCCTGCGGCTGCCCCGGGAGAGCTTTCAGGAGCTGGTGATCACGCACCCGCAGATCCTCGCGCTGGTCAGCGAGCTGACGGAGCAGCGCCGGAGCGCGATCGACGCCATCCAGGGGCAGGGCGCCGGGCATGACGGGGTCAGCTTTCTCTAGCAGGTCGTGCCGGTCAGCGGTTCGCGTGGGCCGGCTGTCGATCCTTGGCGGGAGAGCCTCCGGGCTGCTCCGGCAGCAGCCGCGGTCAATGCTTTTTCTTCACGCTCACCGCCGCGTGGTCCGGTTTCCCAGCTCCCCCCTGCGCACCACGCCCTTGTCCTGGAGCAGGTCCACCAGCGCGCGGAACGCCCGGCTCTGCGCGTCCACCGTCTTCTCCAGCCGGATGATCAGCGTCTTCAGCTCCTGCACCGCGTCCTGCGCTTCCGCCGAAGGCGCGATGGTGCCGATCGCATACGGATTCGGCGCCGTCGCCGCAGTCCCCGGCAGGTCCGCCGGAATCGCGCTCAGCGGTTCTCCCAGACGCGTGGTGGGCGCCGCCCTCCGCCCGGAATCGCCGAAGTAGCAGCGCCGGATCGCCCGATCGATGCTGCTCATCGATGCGAGGAGCGGCTCGAGGGTGTATTGCGAGAGCTGCGCGAGCTCCTGGAGCGTCTGCCGATCCGGCTCGGCCGTCGCCAGGCGAAGCACGCGCTCCCCCTCGTCGACGCTGATGGGGAAGACGCCGTACCGCTCGCAGACGTCCACCGCCAGGCACTGCAGCGCGTCGGGCTGCGCCTCGGTGTGATCGAGGTCGACGGTGGGCAACCCGAGCTGCTGGGAGAGGGCACGGATCAGCTGGTCCTCGGTGACGTATCCGAGATCCACCAGGGTCCGCCCGAGCTTCCCGCCGAACGCGCGCTGGTCGCTGAGCGCGGCGACGAGCTTCTCCTCGTCGATCACCCCGTGCGAGATGAGGAGGTCGCCAAGCTTCCGGGTCATCGCTTCTCCTCCGCGAGTCGAATCGGTTCCCACGCCGCCTTCCGCCCGCGCACGGTGAGGATCGCGGCCTGTCCCGCCACCGTGCCCCCGTCCGCCAGCGGCCACGGCGTGCGATCCGCCGCGCCGGGGTTCAGGTAGAGCTGGTCGACCTCCGTCCCGGGCGGCACGGGCGCCCCCTTGCGGTCCACCGCGCGGCCGCCCGATTCCCAGACCTGCCCGAAGATGCCGAAGGGAGCTTTCTGCAGGAGGGGGGCGAGCCGGGGATCCCCCAGGTTCTGTCCTTCGCTCACGTCGAGCGCCCTGCCGTCCTGCCCGCGCGGCGGCACCGCCGCGACCAGCACCACCGGCGGAGGCAGGCGATCCAGCGCCGCGGCGACGGCGTCGATGTCGCGCTGGACGTACACGCACGCGCCCTCGGAGTGCAGCTGGCGCCGCTCGAACGCGCCGGGGAGGCCGACGACGGTGGCGTCCCCGAGCTCCACCACCCGGGTATGAGAGAGGTCGACGATCCGGGCGCCCTTCTTGCGCAGCTCGGCCTCCGCGGCGTCCAGCTCCGAGCGCACCTCGCGGTTCCCGGCCACCGCCAGGACGGGGAGCCCGCTTTCGCTGAGGACGCCGAGCAGCGTCTCCTGCTCGTCGGGGTTGTCGCCCAGATCGCCGTCCGCGATCAGCACTTCGGCGCCGCGGGTCTTCAGCTCGGCCACCAGCTTCCGGAGCGAGGCGACGTTCTCCTCGTCCGCGTCCTTGAGCCCGGCGAGGACGCCGATCTTCAGCTGGCCCGCAGCGGCCCGCAGCTTCTCCCGCGCGCCGGGCGCGTCGAACGGCGCCGCGCAGGCAGCATCGCTCCGGACCGTCGAGAGCGGCCGGGCGGGAATGGGCGCAGGTGGCGGCGTGGCAGGCGGGACCGCTCTCTCGCGGCATCCGGTCAGCGCGAGCACTGCCACCGCAGAAATGGCGGATCTCATCCACGCCCAGTGTACGCGGGGACCGGCCGAGGCAAAAGCTTCCGGTGGGACAACGGGTCGCTTCAGGCCGTGTGCGGCGGCAGCGCGCGTCCGAACCGCGATCCGACGGAGGCGCCGAGAGCGAAGAACTGCAGCAAGGCGAGCAGCGAGATGCCCAGCCAGGGGATGAAGGCGACCAGCAGCAGCACCGTCATTCCCATGCCCAGCGCGGCGGGCGGCACGAAGCGTTGCCCGGGGCCGGCCGGAAGCGACTCGCCGATGCGCAGGGCGAGCGAGCAGAGCCCCACGGCGATGCTGAGGAAGATGATCACCGGAAGCAGCGGAATCAGCGGGATTCCCACCAGGCTGATGGCGAGCAGGACGACGAGCGGCAGCAGCAGCAGCCAGCAGAGGAACCCGACGGTGAAGCTGCGCACTGGGTTCTCGAACATCGCGAATCCCACGTTGCGCACCCGGTCCGGCCACATCCGCAGCACGAGCAAGCCGATCAGGTACATCACGGCGAACAGGGCGATGGTGGGGAAGAGGCCGAAGGGTCCGAGGTGCGTCAGCCGGTGCGGATGGCGCGAGGCCTTCGTCGCCATGATCTTTCCCCATCCGACCTGGACGTGCTCGCCCATCACCTGTCCGCCGTGCTCCACCTCGACCGAGCCGAGCACCGCGACGGCCTGACCCATCACCAACGCGCCCTGGCTGACGTTGACGCCGCCGCCGACCGCCACCGCGTCGCCCTGGACCACGCTGCCGGGCTCCATGTCGATGGAGCCGCCGACGCAGACCACGTCGCCCTGCACGATCTGGCCCTGCTGCACGGTGAGATCGCCCTGGAACACCCGGACCAGGTCGCGGCTGCCGCGGCGGCTCGACCCTTCCTGGGCCACCTTGCTCGTGTCGCGGCGGGAGGCCGTGCTCTTCTCGATCAGCATTCCCGCCGCGCTCCCGGCGTCCGGCGTGGCCACCACCACCAGCTTGTCGTTCTTCAGCACGCCCATCGCGCCGCTCTGCCGCAGCACCTGCCGCAGCGCCTCGCGCGGGTCGGCGTCCTTGACGTCGATGTCGACGCGATCCTTCGGCGATCCGACCAGCGTCATCGACCAGCCGGCGGTCTGCGCGATGCGGTGCAGGACCTCCGCGGTGGGGACGTTCTTTGCCTTCTCGGTGAACCGGGGCAGCTCGCGGACGGCTCCCGGCCCCGAGAACCGCTTGACCCGCGGGGGGACGGGCGGCACCGGCGGCACCGGAGGAACGGGGGGCACCGGGGGCAGCACCTCGAGGTCCGAACCATCGTCCGGATCCACGTCGGTGTCGCCGCCGGTATCCTCGTCGTCGGTGGTGACCCGCAGCGTGATCACCTTGTCGGCGATCCCGCCCATCGCCTTGCCCATCAGGCCGTGGACGCCGAGGTGCTCGAGGAAGAACCCGCTCTGGGCGAGCAGAGCGCTGAGGAGGAAGGCGATCATGGTCAGGACCCGGCGGTGAGACGCGCGTCGATGGGCCTGAGCGTGCGCGAGAGGGCAGTGAGGACCGCAGCCAGGAAGACGAAGGCCCCGATCCCGAGAGGGATGCGGATGGCCTCGAACACCGGCCCCACCGCGACCCAGACGGTCCGGGCGACGGAGACGGAGTCGATCAGGCGGTTCACCTGCGCGTTCAGCGCCCATCCGACGATGGCGAAGAGGGCGAGCGCGAACGCCGGGATGGCGGCGAGCACCGTGTGCCGGCGGGTGATCAGCTGGGCTTCGCGCACCTGCACCGCCGCCAGCACCGTGGCGGTGAAGTCGGCGGGAGGCGGGGGGTCGCGCAGGGCCGAGAGCCGCCCGGAAAGCGCGGCGTAGAGGGACAGCTCGCTCCCGCACTCGGCGCAGGAGTCGCAGTGCTCCCGGGCGGCGAGGCCTTCGGGGCCGCGCAGCGTCCCGTCGGCGAGCGACTGGATCTGTGCGTCGAGGAGGTGGCTCATGACAGGTGCTCCGAGAGCTGCGCCTTCAGCTCCTTGCGGGCGCGGTGCAGCCAGGTCATCACCGTGCCCATCGGGACGCCCAGCGCCTCCGCGATCTCGGCATAGCTCCGGTGCTGGATGTGGAACAGGGCGATCACTTCACGATAGCGCGGCGGCAGGGCGGCGACGGCGCGATCGAGGTCGCGCTGCGCTTCTTCCTCCTGCACCCGCTGTTCGCCGGAGACCGCGAAGTGGTCCTGCAGCTCCGGCGCGATGCCGACTTCGGGTGCGTCGTCGCCGCGGTTCTCCGACGACAACGCCAGCATGGGCCGGCGGCGGCGGAGGAGGTCGATGCAGTGGTTGCGGGCGATGCGCAGCACCCAGGCGGCGAACGGCTGGCGCGAATCGAAGTCGGCGATGCCGGTGTACGCGCGCACGAACGCTTCCTGCGCGGCGTCGCGCGCCTCCTCGCCGGCGCCGAGCAGCCGGAAGCAGAGGCCGTGCACGGACTGCTTGTGCTTCTCCACCAGCCGCGCGAATGCGGCCTTGTCGCCTCCTGCCGCTGCGCGCGCCCATTCCACCTCATCGGCGGGACAGCCCATGCGGGTCAGCTCACTGGCGGGCGAAAAGGGCAAGGGAAGCGCGAGAGCCGTATCCACGAGGGGTTTTACGGCGGGTGGGGGCCGAGTATTTCACGTCAAAGATGGCCGCGCTCGATCAGCAGGCAGGCGAGCCCTGCGGCGAGTGGGAGAAAGGTGCATAACGCACCGAGCCAAAGAAAGCGCAGGAAGGGGATTCTTCCCTTTTCTCCAGCGAGTTCAAGGACGATGAGGTTCGCGACGGAGGCGACCGGGGTGAGGTTGCCGGCCAGCGTGGAGACGAGCGCCAGGGACAGCCAGCCGAGGTGCGGATCGGCGAGCTTCGGCACCCACTTCGCCGCCAGCAGGACGAACGGCACGTTGCTGACCAGCTGGCACGCCGCGACCGTGAACGCGCCGAACCGGAGCGTCTGCTGCCCCGCGGTCTCGCCGAAGAACGGCGCGAGCGCGGCGTGGATCCGCTCCGCGATCCCGGCCTGGCCCACGCCGTGGATCACCACGAACAGGCCGGCGAAG
>DASREU010000093.1:0-5766 GCA_035651935.1 Myxococcales bacterium
ATGCCGGATGGGGGCCGGGCCAGCTGGAGAAGGAGATGGTCTCCGGCGGATGGCTGAACTCCAGCGTCTCGTCCGCGCGGATCTTCGACACGCCTCCGGAGAAGATCTGGGAGTCCGTGATCCGCGATCTGGGGATCGATCCCGCGTTTCTCGTGCAGGGCGGAGGAAAGCAATGAGGAGATCGCTCCTGGCGGTGGCCCTGGCGCTCTCGTGCGGCGGCGGCGCGGCGACGCGTCCCTCCGGCGGGCGCGACGAGACGCCGTCGTGGCTGGCGGAGGGCACCGGAGCGTTCCGCGCCGAAGGGCAGAAGAGGCTCCAGGGAGTCGGCGTCGCGAGCGGGGTCGCGGACCCGCGTTCCCGGCGCCGCCAGGCGGACGCCGCTGCCCGCGAGCAGCTCCAGGTGGCTGTGGATGCGCTGGCGCAGGGACTCCCGGGGTCGGCGCAGGATCGGGCCGCGGCAGCGGAGATCGCGCGGAAGGCGGGAGCGCAGGCCGCCTCCATCCGCGACCACTGGGTGACCCCGGACGGCGACGAGCGCGCGCTCGGCGTCATCGATCTCGACGCCTTCAAGCGGGCGCTCCAGAGCGTGGACGGGGACGACGGGGTGAAGGGCGAGATGTTCTCGAACATCGATCGCGCCTTCGATCAGGCCGCCGGCGCGCGATAGGCCTGGTCAGGCACGGAGCAGCTTGCGGTACGTCTCCGCATCCGCTCGCGAGAAGCAGCAGAACACGATGCGCAGGCCCGGGTCCGTCTTCTCGAACCGGCGCGCCTCGCTCACCGCGATCCGCGCAGCCTCTTCGAACGGATACCCGTAGGCCCCGGTGGAGATCGCCGGGAACGCGATGCTGCTGCACCCGTGCCGCTTCGCGAGCGCCAGCGCGTTGCGGTAGCAGGAGGCCAGCGCCTCCGGCTCGCCCTCCTCGCCGCCGCGCCACACGGGTCCGACGCAATGGATCACGTGGCGCGCCTTCAGGCGGTAGCCTCCGGTGATCTTTGCCTCACCGGTTCGGGCGCCGCCCAGGGTGCGGCATTCCTCGAGCAGATCGGGGCCCGCGCGGCGGTGGATGGCGCCATCCACTCCGCCGCCGCCGAGCAGCGACTCGTTCGCCGCGTTCACGATTGCGTCGACGTCGAGCAGCGTGATGTCGCCTTCGACCACCTCGATCATGCCCGCCTCCCGCTCTGCCCGTACGCCAGCGCGCCGCCGATCAGATGCGCGAGGCGCAACGCCTCCGGGACGTTCCCGGTGTCCGTCAGCCGCTGCAACGCGGCGCCGATCTCGCGCGGCTCGGCGCCGTGCACCTGGTACACGAATGGTCCCGAGACGTGAATGGGGCCTGCGCGGCGAAGAACCGCGATGCGCGCCTCCGGTCGCGGCAGGCGGCGGGCCGCGCGCTCCATCGCCGGCAGATCGGGCAGCTTGCGCATCACCGCGACGCACGGGCGCCGGAGGGTGCGCGCGAGGCGCGCCAGGTCGACGACGTTGAACCCGCCGAGCGCGATCCCGTCGAGGAGCACGAGGTGGACCTGGGGCAGGAACTTTCCCTGCAGCAGGAGCGCCTCCAGCGCCGAGGTGGCGCGCCAGCCGTCCCGCCGGACGGTGCCGTACACCATTCCCTCGAAGCGCGTCCCGGCGCAGACCGCGCCGACTACGCCCACGGCGCGGGTCCTGCGGTGGCGCCACGGCACGTCGTCGAATCCGATCACCCGCAGGGTGCGCCTGGCCGGCGGAAGTGCCATGTTCTCCCTCTACATGAGCGAAGACCTGGAGAAAAAGCCTCAGCTTCCGGTCGTCGCCCGGCTGGTGGTGGAGATCCGATCGGACGGCCGGCACACCATCGCGCGCGGCGCGGCCGAGGACGCGACCGGCGAGCGCGTGCAGGTGGAGGCGGAAGGAAGCACGCCGCTGCAACTCGCGTTCGCGCTCGTGCGGGCGCTCGCGCAGGTTCCCTCGCTCGCGCGGGGACTGACGCGAGGGCTTCTCACCGGGAAGAAGAAGTAGCGCGCAACGGCGTCGCCCCCCTTCGGTTCGGACGCAGATCCTTCGATACCGAGCGGGCCGCAGTCGCGAGTTCGCGAGAGAATTTCGTTTTGTGTTCAGCCCCTTGGTCGTGTGCGCAAATGTCGCCGGAAGTGGCACCTCCGGTGCAACGCGCGCCGACCCGAGGGAACCTCCCTCAGGGGACCAACCATGCACGGATCCTGGAAGTTTGCACTGGCGCTTTGCCTCACGGCGGGCGCAGAGGCGGCGAAGAGCCCGCAGGTGCCGATCGCGGGCAGCGCCATTCCGCAGTTCGCACAACCACTCCCGCAGTTGAGCGTCCAGCCCGGCGGCGTCATCAACACCGTCGTTTCCAACAACACCTCGTTCACGGCTCCGCTGGACATCACGATGTGCGAGTTCAAGGCGCACGTCCTGCCGCCGGGGACGTTCCAGGCGGGAATCCAGCCTGAGACCGTGGTGTGGGGTTACGTCCCGGGTACGGTATGCCCGACGACGGTCCAGGAGACCTATCTCGGACCAGTGCTGGTGAACATCCGCAACAAGCCGACCACCATCCGGTACACCAACGCGCTCCCGCTGGTCTCCACCACCAACCTGCTCGCCTACAAATTCAGCACCGACCAGACGCTGCACTGGGCAGATCCGCTGGGCGCGACGCCTCCAGGCATGTTGAGCATGGGCCCCGAAGGGAACATGTGCCACATGGTCAGCGGGAACCCGCCGCAGATCAATTTTGGAATTCCGGTCTTCGGCACTACCTGCTCGCTGAACTTCGGCGAGAATCCGCGAGGCATCTACAACGCCGTGGGCATTCCGGCCGTGCCGCACCTGCATGGCGGCGAGGTCCCGCCGATGGTCGATGGCGGCCCGGACGGCTGGTTCACCAGCGACGGCAAGGTCCAGGGACACGACTACTACACGAACCCGGCGGTGCTCACCGCGAGGAACCAGGCCGCCTACACCTATCCGAACACGCAAGGCGCGGCGCCGCTCTGGTTCCACGATCACACGCTCGGCGCGACCCGGCTCAACGTCTACGCCGGCATCGCGGGCGGGTACTACCTCCTCGACCCCGATCAGGAGGCGTACTTCCAGACGATCAAGATGCGTCCGGTCACCGAGGTGATTCCGATCATCCTCCAGGACCGGATGTTCGACACCAACGGACAGCTCTACTTCCCCGCTGACTTCCCCGGCGGCATCAATGGCCCGACGACGAATCCGCAGCACCCGTACTGGATTCCGGAGTTCGTGGGCGACACCATCGTGATCAACGGAAAGGTGTGGCCATTCCTGAACGTCGAGCCACGGCGGTATCGCTTCCTCTTCCTCAACGGCTCGAACGCCCGCGCCTACGAGATGTTCCTCGTCAACTCGCTGACCAAGGTCATGAATCCGGGGTTCTCGGTGATCGGCAATGACGCCGGCTTCCTCGATTTCCCGGCCTACATCGATCCGAATGCTGCGAAGCCCGCCCAGAACCATCTGATCATGCAGCCGGGCGAGCGGTACGAAGTGATCATCGACTTCACCAACTTCGCCGGTCAGACGCTGGTGCTGAAGAACGTCGGCAAGGCGCCGTACCCCGCCGGCAAGGCGCCGCGGGGCACGACCACCGGTCAGCTGATGCAGTTCCGCGTCAGCGCCACGCCCGTCGCGGATACGACGTACAACCCGGCGTCGAACGTCGCGCTGCGTCCGGCCACCAACCGCATCGTGCGGCTGGCCACGAACGGCGTCGCGAACGTGGCGCCCGCGAAGGTCCGCGAGCTGACCCTCAACGAGGTCGCCCTGCTGACGCAGACGACGACCGATCCGGTCACCGGCGTGGTGAACACCGTCTATCCGGGCGGACCGGTCGAGATCCTCGTCAACAACAGCCTCTGGAGCGGGGAGTCGACGCGACCGTACGGCGATTTCACGGCGGTCACGGTGAATGGAGTCAAGGAGCTGATCTCGGAGACCCCGAACGAAGGCGACACCGAGCTGTGGGAGATCGTCAACACCACGATGGATGCGCACCCGATCCACACCCACCTGGCGTCGTTCCAGATCGTCAACCGGCAGAATTACGACGCCAAGGGATTCATGACCGCCTACGGCGCCGGATTCACCGCGAATCTCACGCCGGGTTGCACGGCCGGCCTGCCGTGCGCCGGATATGGCCCCCCGTACAACTACGACCCGGCGAAGAACCCGAAGTCCGGCGGCAAGTGGGGCGGCAACCCCGACGTGACGCCGTTCCTGCAGGGAGCCGTCAGGCTTCCGGATGCGAACGAGGCCGGGTGGAAGGACACGTTCATCGCCTACCCGGGCATGGTGAATCGCTTCATCGTGCGCTGGGGTCCGCAGGAGACGAAGGCTGGTGGCGTCGCCCCCTACCCGTTCTCGCCGAACGACAGCGCGACGGGAAGTCTGGCCGACACGCACGGATACGTCTGGCACTGCCACATCATCGATCACGAGGACAACGAGATGATGCGGCAGGACGTGCTCGTGCCACTGCCAGGCGCGAAGCGAAGCTTCGTGGAGGGCGTCAACTTCTGAGGCCGAGCACCTGCCCGGCTTCGCTGGACAGGTCACGCGCAGCATTGGTGCAGGGGTGGCCGTCCGTCCAAAGGGCGGCCACCTCTTTCTCTTCGAGGATCAGCTGCAGCGAGGACCGGGTGCCGTAGCCGACCGCATCGGCGTGCACGCAGGCGCTCTCCAGCGGCTCCGGCGCGTGGACGGTCATCGGCTCGCGCCAGGCGTGCACCTCGGGCTCGAGGTCCGCGAATGCCCGCGCGACCGTCCTCTCCCGCTCCCCCTCGCCGGCGCCGAAGCTGCGCTCGGTGATCACGTGCACCTGGCCCGGATCGAGGCGCGCCTGCGTCACGGCATACCCGTCGCCCCAGGTGACGAACGCGTCGTGCAGGTCGGCGTAGACGAGGTGGAAGCCGTTGTGCCGGTCGCCGCGCAGCTCGCGCAGGGCCTGGTGCAGGCCGCGCGCGCTCCGCGCCTGCAAGGATTCGAGGACCAGCAGGCCGCGGCTCTTGCGCGAGGGATCGACCATCGCGCCCCGGCGGTTCGTCACGCAGACGAACAGGCCATGCGCGTTGAGGCCAAGCCAGCTCCCGTGCGCGAGCTCGTCGCGCGGGGCGAGCACCCCGTTCCCCACCCGCGGTCCGCTCGCCGGGCGCGAGAGCAGCTCGTTGCGGTTGCCGGAGATCGCCAGCAGCTCGCCTTCGCGCCGGAGGAGAACCAGGGTGCACATGCGCTGGTGTTTATCGTGTAGATTCCGCGCCCGCCATGGCCACCCGCTCCCAGCTGCGCAAGCCCTTCCAGAAGGCCCGCTCCGTCGATCCCCGGCCGATCACGGGCCGCGAGTCGCCCCATGAGCTCCTGCAGCACGCATTCGGCGCGTACGTCGGCCGGCAGGTGCGGACGGCGTACGAGCTGATGCGCCGCTCGATGGAGGAGGACTGCAGCATCTTCCTCACCCTGAGCGGCGCGATGACGCCGGCGGGCCTGCACCAGAGCTGCCTGATCCCGCTGATCGAGCGCGGCGTGATCAGCGCCCTGACCACCACCGGGGCGAACCTGTACCACGACGCCCACCGCATCATCGGCCACGCCATCCGCGAGATCGACCCCAACGCCGGCGACCTCCAGTACCGCCTGGCCCGCGTGATCCGGATCTACGACCTCGGCTTCTGGGAAGAGACGCTCCTCGAGACCGATCGCCTCTTCAGCGCCATCCTTCGGAAGCCAGAGTTCCA
>DASREU010000094.1:0-26061 GCA_035651935.1 Myxococcales bacterium
CCTATCCCCGCACCTGACTCCACCCCGGCAGGCAGCTCAGGCATTCAGGGCCAGCTCGGCCGGCTTTTCCGTGTAGACGCCCCTCCCCTTCGACTTGCTGGCGCGCAGGAAGTACACGGCGCCGTATGCGCCCCAGGCCACGCAGATTCCGAGCGCGATGTACGGCTCCTTGAGGCTCATCCCCGAAACGGCGAAGGGGCCGACCAGGTAGAAGAGCATGCAGAGCAGATTCGCGGCCAGGCCGAAGAGCGGCACGAACATGTGCTTGAACCCGCTGTACATCTCGTGCTCGCGGAAGGCGACGATCGCCACCAGGCAGGTCAGCATGTAGAGGAGGAAGGTGCCGAAGTTGCTGACCAGGGTGACGATCACCAGCGTGTTGGGCAGCCTGGCGTAAGTCTCCGGCGCAAAGATGCCGAAGGCGTACCAGGCGTTGCGGTACTTGTCCTCGAGCGCCGCGGGCGTGGTGCCGCCGAGGTACACCACGACCGTCGCGATGCCGATCACCGCGGAGATGGCGGCGAGAGTCCAGATGGCGCGGTACGGTGTCAGCCTCTTGCCGTGCAGCATCCCGAAGTGCTCCGGCACCTCGTCGTCCTTCCCCATCGCGTACGTCACGCGCGCCCCCGTCGAGAGGCAGGAGAGGGTCGTGCCGATCAGGGCGAGGAAGACCGTCAGCGCCTGGACCAGCATGAAGGCGCGGCCGGCGGAGTAGCTGCCGAAGAGCCAGGTCCCGACCAGCACCATCATGTCGCCGATGGGCGCGCCGGAGCTCGCGGCGCTGGAGAGCGTGTACCCCTGGTTGAGGAAGTAGTTCGCCGCGAAGTACTCGATCAGGTAGCAGACGCCGCCCTGGATCGCGAGCGAGAGCAAGACCGCGCGCGGGATGTCCTTCTTCGGGTTCTTCGCCTCCTCGCCCATCGAGGTCACCGACTCGAACCCGACGAGGATGAGGATGGCGATGCAGGCCTGGATGATCATGAACGAGAAGCCGTGCGGCGCCGTGACCGAGCCCGCAGTGGTGTGGAACTTGAAGTGCGGCGTCAGATCCTTCGGGTGATCGGCGTCCGCCGGCTCCAGCGTCATCGCTTCCTGCGGCTTGTAGCTGAGGAGGAACGGGACCGGTTGTCCATCCTTCATCTCCGGCACCGGGTTGCCGTCGGCATCCATCTTCGACTGCAGGACGGGCGCGCCGGTGGCGTCCATCTTCGGCTTGCCGTTCTCCAGCACCGGCTCCTGCGCCACCACGTAGTCCACCGGAATGCCGTTGACGAGCTGCAGGCCGCGAGAGCCCTCCGGGTGCTGGACGCGGTAGGCGATGGCGATCACCGAGAAGATCAGCAGCGCGGTGATCTGGACGATGTTGATCACCATGTTGACGCTGGTGGTCCCCGTCACGCCGCGGAAGGCGATGTACGCCACGCCGGCGGCGAAGACGATGCAGAAGAGGAACATGAACAACGGACTGTTGTAGGTGCCGCTGAAGGTGTTCGGGAAGAACTGGTTGAGCAGGTAGCCGGCGAGGATGGCGGTCACGCCGACCATGCAGCCCGGATACACCCAGTAGTACAGGTGGCTCGCCCAACCGGTGATGAACTTGGCCAGCCGCGCGAATCGATACGCCTTCGTCTTGCGGAGGAAGGCCTGCTCGGCGAAGAAGTAGGAGGAGCCGGCGCCCGGATACAGCTTGGACAGCTCGGCATAGCTCACCGCAGTCGCGAAGCAGAGCAAGAGGGCCGCGATGATCCCGAACCACATCGCGGAGCCCGCAAGCGGCGCGCCGTACAGCGCCTGGATCTGGTAGGTGAGCCAGAGGAACGCGCCGG
Source organism: Myxococcales bacterium (assembly GCA_035651935.1). Lineage (GTDB taxonomy): Bacteria > Myxococcota > Myxococcia > Myxococcales > 40CM-4-68-19 > 40CM-4-68-19. The sequence continues at coordinate 1,827 of DASREU010000094.1, forward strand.
GCGCGATCAGCGCCATCGCGTTGATGGTCAGTCCTGTGAGACCCAGAGTGCTTCGCGACGTCGCAGACGGGACTGCGTTCTGATCAGCCATCCTGGTTTCTCCTTTTCAGCGGTTGGGAGGGAAGAATCGTTTTCATTGCTTCGACGCAGACGCGGACGCGGGCGGCGGATCGTTGGAGGTGCTGGCGCCCGTCGCTGCCGGAGCAGGCGCGGGTGCGGCCGCCGGGGTGGAGAGGAGCGGCATGTCGATGTCGAGCTGCATCGTCCAGAACCACTGCCTGCCGCCCGGCTGCGATCCCGGATCGAAGAAGTAGATCGGGCCGGTGAGGACCGAGACCTTGTCGGTGAAGAAGAACGAGGCTGCGGCGCCGAACGCTCCGAACGCGTTCTTCCCCGTCTGCACGTCGGCCGCGACCGTGACCTTCTGGAGCCACGGCAGGTTGAGGGGGATGTCCGGCGAGCCGACTGCGCCCATGAAGCCGGCGCGGTTGGTGCCGCTGCCGTCGCTGGCCTGGAAGAGCTTGTCCTGCAGGGCGTAGTAGCCGCCGGCGGAGACGTAGCCGCCCACCACCGGGATGCTGTGCTGCGCCTGGGCGTAGAGGATGTTGTAGTCGGTGCCGAGAGACCCGACCGAGCTCGTCTTGGTGCCCACGCCGAAGATCCCGACAGCGAAGCTGGGCTGGAAGCTGAAGAGCTTGTCCTCCGGAACGCCCAGCTTCGCGTTGAGCAGCAGCGGGTCGGTGCTGGGCAGCAGCAGGTCGAACCCGACCTCGAGCTGCAGGTTCTCGAACGGCAAGACGCCCATGGTGAGCCCGGTGGTGATCGGGTAGATGGGCGAGCCGGCCTGGCCCGCGGAAGTGCCCTTCCAGAAGTAGGTGTCGTACGTCAGGTGCGGCGTGAGGAACGGCTGGATGCCGGTGGTGGAGGGCGCCCAGACCGTGGTGGTGGGCGTGGCGTGCGCTGCGAGCGCGGTGAGGGTGAGAAGGACGGCCGCTGCTTTCTTCATCGTGGAGCTCCTTGACTGCGAGAGGGCAAGACCTTCCCGTGCGCATCCCGAATGGACGCGCCGGGGGAACGGCGATTTGCGTCTGCGGCTAGATGTCGAAGTAGAGCATGAACTCCGTGGGCGTCGGCCGCAGGCGCACCGGGTTCAGCTCGCGTTCGATCTTGTTGTCGATCCAGGCCTCGATGACGTCGGCGGTGAACACGTCTCCCTTGAGGAGGAACTCGTGGTCGCGCTTCAACTCGCCGAGGGCTTCTTCCAGCGAGCCCGGCATCTTGGGGACGTCTTTCAGCTCCTCCGGCGAGAGCCCGTAGATGTCCTTGTCCAGGGGCTGCCCCGGGTCGATCCGCTTCTCGATTCCGTCGAGTCCCGCCATCAGCATCGCGGAAAACGCGAGGTACGGATTGCACGAGGGATCGGGCGAGCGGAATTCCATCCGCTTCGCCTTGGGGCTCGGGGAATACATCGGGATGCGGATCGCCGCGCTCCGGTTGCGCGACGAATACGCCAGGTTCACCGGCGCCTCGAATCCCGGCACCAGGCGCTTGTAGGAGTTCGTCGTCGGATTGCAGAGCGCTGCCAGCGCCTTCGCGTGCTTGAGGACGCCGCCCATGTAGTGGAGCGCCATCTCGGAGAGGCCGGCGTACTTCTCGCCGGCGAAGAGCGGCTTGCCGCCCTTCCACACCGACTGGTGCGTGTGCATGCCCGAGCCGTTGTCGCCGAAGAGCGGCTTGGGCATGAAGGTCACCGTCTTGCCGTTGCGGAGGGCGACGTTCTTGATGATGTACTTGAACCAGAGCAGCTTGTCGGCCGTCCGGGTCAGGGTATCGAATCGGATGTCGATCTCCGCCTGTCCGGCCGTCGCCACTTCGTGGTGCTGGCGCTCGACCTGGATCCCCACCTGCTCCATCACCCGGCACATCTCGGTGCGCAGGTCCTGCTGCGAGTCGATGGGGCCGACCGGGAAGTAGCCCTCCTTGTATCGCGGCTTGTATCCGAGGTTGGGACGAGTCCCCGCCGTCTTTCCGTCGAAGGTGGTCTCGGTCGCGCTGCCCGTCTCCCACTGTCCTTCGCGGGACTGGATGCGATACGAGGCGTGGTTCACGCCCGAGTCGTAGGAGATCCCGTCGAAGATGAAGAACTCCGCCTCCGGCCCGAAGTAGGCCGCGTCTCCGATGCCGCTGGACTTGAGGTACTTCTCCGCCTTCTGCGCGATGAAGCGCGGGTCGCGCGCATACGGCGCCTTGGTGATCGGATCGACGATGTTGCAGATCAGCGACAGCGTCGGATCCTTCATGAACGGATCCATCACGGCGGTGTCCGTGTCCGGCACGACCAGCATGTCGCTGTTGTGGATCGGCATCCAGCCGCGGATCGACGAGCCGTCGAACCCGAGGCCCTCGTCGAACACGCCCTCGGTCAGCTCGGCGAGCGGGATGGTGAAGTGCTGCCACAGGCCAAGGAAGTCCATGAACTTCAGGTCCACCATTACGGCCTTCTTGTCCTGCGCGTATCCGATCACGTCCTTTGCCTTCGGCATGCTCGTCGGTCTCCTCGTGGCGGCCGCCTGGCCGCGTGTCGTGTTCCCGACCAGATTGCAAAGGGCAGACCCGGACCCCGAACCCCGCGATTCACTCTGTAGCGGCCTCCTGGAGGGCCCCGCGACGAGCGACGAATTCGTTGGCTGGATTTCCGGGAATGACGTTTTGGTGCGAATCGGCCTCGAACGTCGGAGCCGCCCGTCGCTGGATCCCGCGCAGCGATCGGGCGCACCCAAACGCAACGCCGGGAGTCGCAGGCGACAAGATTGTCGGGACGGCCGATCGAACCGACAAGATGGTCACAACGTTGCAGTTTGCGGTGACGGCGAGCCATGTTCTTGCAAGATGCAGTTGCCGAATTCCGGCTCGAGGTTCGCGCGCCGTCGTCTCGAGTTCAGGCGGGTCGCTTTGCCGCCGCTGGGCTCGCAGCCTCGGGAAAGCCACGGGCGATGAGCCAGAGCGCCAGCGCCAGTTGGCTCAAGCCCACGGGTGCGAGGAGGGGAAAGACGACCTCGCGCCCGAACAGGGGCATGGCCACGGCGACGAGTTGGAGCAGGACCGCCGCCAGCCCGAACGCCGCCAGCCAGCGAGGCACGAGGCGCGAGCGGAACAGCACGAGGTACAGAACGAAGGACGTGCTGCCGTGCACGAGGAGGCCGATGAAGTGCGACCAGTTCCGGGACGACGCCACCACGATCCGGAGCGCGGAGAACGGTCCCTGATCAGTCGCCTCGGTGTAGGCCTGGCTCAACGACAGCATCGACATGACGTTGCTTTGCTCGACGACGGCGGCGGAGAAAGAGACCACGGAGAGCGCGACGAACCAGATCGCGAGCGCATCGGCCGATCGACGAAAGACGGGGAATGCCGTGATCGCCATCGCGAGCGGCAGCGCGCCGATGGCGAGGCCCAGCAGAACCGAGACGGCGAGCTGCGTTGCGTGAGGTGCTGCGGCCACGAGAAAGCCCGGAGCGCCGAACAGCGGCTTCGTCAGGGTGAAATTGACCAGGAAGGCGCCAGCCATCTGGGCGATGATCAGGACACCGACAGCGCGACCAGCTCTGCTCGCCACACCCATCGGTGCCCCCGGTCGGCTCGGCGACCCGTGCCGCGAGGATGTGGCTCACGGGGTCCGCGGAATCTCCTACGCCGCTCGCGCCAGATCCTTTCACGGCGCCATCGCCGGCGGGCGCGATCCGCTTTCGCTTCCGCCCCGCATGGCGCACAATGCGTCCGTGGTCGAGGGCCGCCGAAGTCTTCCGGAGGCGTTCTACCGGCGCGAGTCGGACGAGGTCTTCGTGCCGACGACGGCGACGGTCGGTCCGTGGGATCCCAACCTCCAGCACGGCAGTCCCCCGGCGGCGCTCCTCGCGCACGCGATGCTCGCGGCCGCCGCGCGCGACGACATGCGCATCGCGCATTTCTCGCTCGACTTCCTCGGGCCGGTCCCGGTCGCGCCCATGACGGTGCGCGCGGAGGTCGTGCGCGCGGGCAAGCGGATCGAGCTGATCAGCGCGACTGCAACCGTCGGCGGCCGGCAGGTGCTGCGTTCGTCGGCCTGGCTGATCGCGGTCGCCCCCGATCGCAGCCCCGCGCTGCGCGTCGACGAGGCAGCGCCGCCGTTGCCCTCGGTCGCGGCGGACGCGCTGTTCAAGGCCGTGCCGCACTTCGGCTATGGCGACGCCGTGGAATGGCGCTTCGTCGCCGGGAGCTTCCAGGCGCTTGGTCCCGCGACCGTGTGGTCGCGTCCGCGCATTCCGCTCCTCCGCGGCGAGACGACGCCGCCGCCTCTCCGCGCGCTCCTCCTGGTCGATTCGGCGAACGGGATCAGCGCCGAGCTCGATTTCAGCGCCTACACCTTCGTCCCCGTCAACCTCACGGTCGCGTTCACCCGCGCGCCGGACGGGGAGTGGATCGGGATGTCCGCGAGCACCGCCCTCGCCGGCGACGGCGCCGGTACCGCGAGCGCCCGCCTGTTCGACGCCGCCGGCTTTTTCGGCGAGGCGCACCAGCCTCTTTTCGTCGGGCCGCGCTGAGCTCCGGGCGATCGCGAAGCAAATGCGGATGTGCGCAGAACCTGCGCAATGTGCGCGCCGGACCTGCATTTGGTGCGTCCGCGCCGACGCGCATTGCCGCGGTCGGCAGGCGACGGTATGTTGCACCGCGGGAGAGCCCGTGTGCTGGTGAAGAAGTACGGCAACCGCCGCCTCTACGATACGGCCAACAGCCGCTACATCACTCTGGAAGATCTGGCGGACATCATCCGCGGCGGCGAAGACGTCCGGGTCGTCGATGCGAGGACGGGCGACGATCTCACCAATGCGACGCTGGCGCAGATCATCGTGGAAGGCCGAGGCGCCGCCCGCCTGCTTCCGGTGCCGCTGCTGGTCCAGCTGATCCGGATGGGCGACGACGCGCTCGCCGAATTCCTCGGCCAGTACGTGAGTTGGGCGCTGCAAGCGTACGTCCAGGCGAAGCAGGGCATGCAGGCGATGTCGCCGCTGAATCCGTTCCAGGGCCCATTGGGAGGCGGCGCGCTCTCGCGCCTCTTCGGATTCGGTCCCGCGGCGCGCGGAAACGCGTCGCCGGGTCCGGCTGCCGGCGAGAGCTCCGAGATCGCCGCCTTGCGCAAGGAAGTGGAGGCGCTGAAGGCGACGGTGAAGAAGCGCCGCCGCTGAGCTGCGATCTTGCGCCGCACCATGAACCGTTGACATCTCGTCTAGCATCCCTATGTTGCGGCGCACAATGACGCGGCGGGCCGAACCGGCTCGCCCTGCAATGGAGGCAACACATGGCGGAGCTCAAGGCGCAGGTGGAGCAGGCGGCGAACACGCTGGAGAAGGCGATCGCGGAGCAAACCTCGCGGTTCGAGACGGCGGTGGCGGAGTTCGCGAAGCTGCAGAGCAAGGGCATCGCGCAGGCGAACGCATTCTTCGAGGACGCCACCCGCGTCGCGAAGGAGCAGATCGCCTTCGCCGAGCAGCTCGGCACGGAGTGGCGGAAGCTGGTGCTCGCTTCGGCGAAGACGGCCAGCGAAATGTTTGCGCCGAAGGCCTGAAGCCAACGGAGGCGGGTTCAGGGCGCAAACGGCGCGCCTGGACCCGCCGGGCCGCGAATCCTGCTGGATCGGATCCTGCACACGGCAACGGATTCGCGGGCGCCATGTCGGCTTCCGCTTCATCGGGAGGCCACCGTGGCCGGACGTCTGGAAGGAAGAACTGCTCTCGTGACCGGCGCATCGCGTGGTCTGGGCCGCGCCATCGCGCTCAAGCTCGCCGAGGACGGAGCGCGCGTCGCGCTCAACTACCGCACCGGCGAAGCGGAGGCGCGCGGAGTCGCCGACGAGATCGCTGCGCGTGGCGGCACCACCATCCTTCTCCGCGGCGACGTGAGCAAGAAGGAGGAGGCGCGGGCGCTGATCGCGAAGGTGATCGACCAGTGGGGCCACATCGACATCCTGGTCAACAACGCCGGGATCACCCGCGACAAGTCGCTGAAGAAGCTGACCGACGACGACTGGGGCGAGGTCATCGCCACCAACCTGAACAGCGTCTATTACTGCACCAGCGCCGCGATGAAGAGCATGTGCGACCAGAAGTTCGGCCGCATCGTCAACATCAGCTCGTTCGTCGGGCAGGCAGGCAACTTTGGGCAAGCCAACTACTCGGCGAGCAAGGGCGGGATCATCGCCTTCACCAAGACCGCCGCCATCGAGCTCGCGAAGTACAACGTCACGGTCAACGCCCTCGCTCCCGGGTTCACCGAGACGGACATGCTCTCGAAGGTCGCCCCGCCGGTCCGCGAGCAGATCCTCGCGAAGATCCCCATGGGCCGCTTCGGGCAGCCCGAGGAGATCGCCAAGGCAGTTGCATTCCTCTGCGCCGAGGGGGATTACATCACCGGGCAGCAGATCAACGTGAACGGCGGCGTGTACATGTGAGCTGAGCGAAGAGGAGGCGACCATGGCCGGACCCGATCAGACCGACGTGCTGGAGACGATGCGCCGCGTGCGCGACGCCGGCATGGACGCATGGGCGAGGACCACGCACCAGGTCACCCGCTCGTCTCGATATGCCCGGCTGACGGGCCTCCTCAGCCAGCCGGGACTGATCGCAGCCGCGATCTTCCGCAAGGCCTCGGAGAAGGCCATGGCGCGTCTGCTCGGCCAGCTCAACATGCCCTCGCGCGCCGACGTGCTCTCGGTGTCGCAGCGGCTCACGCACATCGAGACCGCGATCGACGATCTCAGCGCCACTTTGGACGCGGTGAAGGCGGCAGCGGCGCCGCAGACACGCCGCGCCCCTGCACGTGAAAAGCAGCTCGACGGAGAACGCCCCCGCTGGCGTGCTGGAGACCGATGAGCCTCATTCCACCCGCAGATTCCGAGGTGTGGTCCGTCACCGCGACCTTCCAGCGCCTGTCCACGATGGTGCGAAATGCGGTGAAGGTTTCGACCACCGATGCGCCGATCGCCCTGACGCCCAGGCAAGCCATCTGGACGCTGAACAAGGCGACGCTCTATCGCTACACGCCGCAGGTCCCTCCGGAGCAGCGGCATCCCGTTCCGCTGCTGCTGATCTTCGCCCTGATGAACCGTTCGTCGATCCTCGATCTCCGGCCGGGAAACAGCTTCGTCGAGTTCGCGCTCCAGCGCGGCTATGACGTCTACCTGATCGACTGGGGAGCGCCCGGGCCCGAGGACGCCGACCTGGGGCTGGAGGACTACGTCCTCGAGTACATTCCGCGGGCGATCCGGAAGATGAAGTCGGTCTCGGGGTCGGACACCTTCAGCGTGCTGGGATGGTGCATCGGTGCCCTCCTCTCGACGCTGTACGCCTCGTTGCGCCCGGACGACGGTTTGAAGAACCTCATCCTCCTGACCGCGCCGCTCGACTTCACCGACAAGGACAAGATCGAGCTGTCGACGATGACGGACGAGCGCAACTTCAACGTCGACCGCGTGCTTGCGGCGCACGGCAACATGCCCGCCGAGCTGATCGATTACGGCGCGAAGATGTTGAAGCCGATCGAGAACTTCTTCGGCAGCTGGCTGCGCCTGCTCGACAACCTCGACAACACCCGGGTGGTCGACTCCTGGCACGCGATGAGCACCTGGGTGAACGACGGCATCCCCATGGCAGCCCGGACGTATCGCCAGCTGATCGTCGACTTCTACCGGGAGAACCGCCTGATGAAGGGCACGCTCTCGCTTCGCGGCGAGAAGGTGGACGTCGCGAATCTGAAGGCGAACCTGCTCGACGTCATCGCCGAGGACGACCACATCACCCCGCCGTGCCAGTCGGAGACGGTGGTCGAGAAGATCGGGAGCGCAGACAAGCAGGTGCTTCGGGTTCCGGGCGGCCATATCGGCATCATGGCCGGAAGCGGCGCAGCGAAATCGACCTGGCCGAAGATCGACGCCTGGCTCTCGGAGCGGTCCTCGGACTCCTGACGGCGCCGTCAGGCGCTGCGGATGAACCGGGCGAACCGGGGAGCGATCTCTTCGCGCCAGCGGCGGCCGCTGAAGACGCCGTAGTGTCCGGCGCCCGCCTGACAATAGGCGACCCTGCGCTCCGCCGGGATCGAGGAGCAGAGGTCGTGGGCCGCGGACGTCTGGCCGACCGAGGTGATCTCGTCGTTCTCGCCCTCGACGGTCATCAGGGCGGTGTCGCGAATGGCGGCCGGCCGGACCGGTTTGCCGCGGGAGGTCATCACGCCGCGCGCCAGGTCGTGCTCCTGGAACACGGTGGCGATGGTCTGCAAGTAGTACTCCGCGGGCACGTCCATCACCGCGAGGTAGTCGTCATAGAACCGCCGGCAGACGTCCGCGCTCTCCTCGTCGCCGGCGAGGAGGTCGCGGTAGAGCTGCCGGTGCGCGTCGGCGTGCCGCGCCGGGTTGAGCGAGACGAAGGCGGTCAGCTGAAGGAAGCCGGGATAGACGCGCCGGAGGAATCCCGGATCGCCGGGCGGCACGCGGTGCACGGCGCTGAGCTCGAACCACTCCAGCGAATGCGTGGTCGCGAGCCGATCGACCTGCGTCGGATTCACGCGGGTATCCACCGGTCCTGCCATCAAGGTCATGGAGCGGGGGGTCGCCGGATCGTTTGCTTCCGCCATCAGCGAGACCGCCGCAAGCACCGGCACGCTCGGCTGGCAGACCGCGAGCACGTGCACGTCGGGACCCAGGGTCCGGATGAACCGCTGCGTCAGCTCGATGTAGTCGTCGAGGTCGAAGCGGCCGGCGGCGAGCGGAATCAGCCGGGCATCGATCCAGTCGGTGAGATAGACGTCGTGCTCGGGGAGGAGCCGCGACACCGTGTCGCGCAGGAGCGAGGCATGGTGGCCGGAGAGCGGAGCGACGACCAGGACCTTCGGGTCGTGGCGCGCCGCGTCTCGCTCGAAGCGGATGAGGTTGCAGAACGGCGTGGCCAGGACGGGAACTTCGCGGACCGCAACCGTCCGGTTCCCGATCTCGGTGGTCGCAAGCCCGAACGGCGGTTTCGGATAGTGCCGGGTCGCGCGCTCCAGAAGCTCGCTGGCCGACGCGACCGCGCGGCCGAGCGGCGTGCGCGAGATCGGAAACGAGGGATGGGACCAGAAGCTCTGCACCATGCCGGCCCAGGAGTTGACGGGCGCGGCCCACGCTCGGCTCAACCGATAGGAGTTGTACACGCCATTGACGTTACCCATTCGCGATCCGCCTGACCAGCAATTGCTGCGGGGATCACATCAGCGCACCGTTGTGGACGCAAATCCTGCGTGGCAGTCCTCTTGCTTTGCCGCACCGCGGGCGAGGTTTTGGCAGCGCTTGCGCGCGATGAGGATCGACGATGAAACCGTTTCTGGTGAACCGCCGCGGGCGGCTGGTGTTCCCTTCCAACTTCTCTCCCGAGCTGGACTTCAGTGTCTTCGAGACGCTCGAGCAGTTCGAGGCCGTGATCGAGCGCGACTTCGAGACGAAGGCGCCGACCGGCTCGGAGATCCTCAAGCGCTGCCAGACGCGCGCGTACGCCACCGGGTACGAGCTGCTGCGCGACCTGGCGCTCAATCTGCTCTGGGTGAACCGATACTCGATCACCATGTTCGCCAAGCGGCCGACGCGCTGGCGCGACGTGCCGCGAGCCCGGGACGACGTCTTCATCCCGTTGATGACTCCGTGGGAGGACGGCGAGCGGAAGGTCGCGGCGGTGGAGGCCGCGTATGGAGCGCTGCCGCCGCGCTGGAACGCGAAGACGGAGAACGGTCTCTTCCGGGCGCTCTTCGGGCTGTTCCAGCACCGCCGGCACCAGGCCGCCGACCTGCCGACGATTCCGCCCACGGTGAAGGAAGCGCTGCGCGATCCGTCGCGCCGCACGTACCACATGCCGAAGCACGACCCGGACTTCCCCATCTACGCGATGCAGGAGGTCGTCGACTGCTCCGACGACGTGCCGGAGCTCGAGTCGCTGTTGCGCTGGGCGATGGTGCTTCACAACCAGCACCCCTGGGAGCGCGCACAGTCGCGGCTCACCCCGCTCGGCCAGCTCGCCGACGACGACTTCGTCGTCCTCTACCATCCGCGCAGCGCTGAAGTGATGAGCTTCATCGAGCGCGTCCGATCGGGACGCCGTCCGGCGGCCCCGCGGCGCGCGCTGCACGAGCCCCGTCCGCCGGTGAAGCCGTATCCAGCGGTAGACGTGCGCAAGCGCTTCACCATCATGCCGCGGATCGAGGCGCTCGCCGCCGTCAACGGCGAGCAGGTCTGCAGCAACGACGACCTGATCCGCAACACGGCGTTCAACTGGTCGCCGATGTCGGCGGACGAGATCCGCGAGAAGACGGGGATCGAAGCGCGGCGGTACACGGAGCGGACTCTCGCGGAGATCTCGCTCGAGGCGGCGGAGGCGGCGCTGGAGAAGGCCGGCCGGCGGCCCGAGGAGATCGGCGCCGTGCTCTTCTGCTCGTGCACCAGCGAGCGGCTGATCCCCTCGGTGGCGAGCTGGATCTCCGGACAGCTCGGGATGCTGCAGACCCACGCGTCCTGCGACATCATCGCCGCCTGCGCGGGGCTCCCCTACGGGCTCTCGGAAGCCGTCCGGCTGCTGCAGGAGGTGGAGCGGCCCGTGCTTCTCGTCTGCGCGGAAAAGTTCTCGGACAAGATCGGCACCGTCCGGACGTCGCGGATGATCTTCGGCGACGGCGCGGCGGCGCTGATCGTCGGTCCGGCTCCGGCTGGAGCGGCGCCCGACGTCGAGGTCCTGCAGACCTATGCGGGCGGGCCGGTCAGCGAGGTGAACTCGATCATCTGGCCGAATCCCGAGTTCGACAACAACATCACCGTCTTCGGCCCGGAAGTGAAGTCGCTGGCGCAGCGATACCTCAAGCAGATGATCGGGGAGCTCGAGACGCTGCCCGGACCCGACGGGAAGGGACGCCTCCTCGACGCCGTCGACCTGATCGTTCCTCACCAGGCGAACAAGACGATGGTGGTCAAGATGGCGGCATCGATCGGCCTCGCCAGCGAGCGCCTCTACTTCAACATCGAGCGCGTCGGCAACGCTTCGTCCGCCAGCATTCCGCTCGCCATCCGCGACGCGGTCCGCGACGGCGTGATCGATCGCCCGATGCGCATCTTCGCTCCCGGCTTCGGCGCCGGCGCCGTCGGAGGGTACGCCGTCCTCCGCATCGATCCGGCTGTCGTCGCGATCGATTCGCTGCCGGCCGCAACGACGGCCGCCGCCACGCCTCCGCCCGGGATCCGAACCTCGTCGGAGGAAGTGCAAAAAGCGTTTACCTGGTGAGTAGAGCACCGCAGGGGCGCGCAGATTTTGCCGGAGGCGGGTAGGCGCAGCGCGCAGGAACGACGGCATCGCTGATGCAAAGGCCCGAGGTTTCAAGGAGCCACACATGTCGACGGAGACCATGACCTGGGCAGGCCCGCTTCCCCGCACGGACGCGGGCGGTGACGTCGTCGAGACCGTGACGTTCGCCGGGCCGCTCGCGGTGATCGCGAGCGAGCCGCAGAGCGTCAGCGCCGATGGCCCGATGATGTGGGCCGGCCCGCTGCCGGCCTGGGCTGAGCGATCTCCCGCGAAGGCCCGGTTCGTCGCCTCGTTTTCCGCAGAGGCGTAGCCCTCGCTGGTAATCAGATGTAGTCAAGAAATCGTCGAATGATCCCGTGTCGTTGACGAGGGTCGGAATTTCCCCATCGTCCTCCGTGTCCGCAGCCTCGATGGATGCTCGCGGCAACTCATCAACAGGCGCCCTGCCATCCCGGCAGGTCCGGAGACACCATGCTTCGACGAACGCTCGCGATGTCACGGAGGCGATCCTCCGGCACGACGGTCAGGCGGCCTGCGACCAGTTCAAGGCGCTCGGGCGCAGCGATCGCCAAGCGCTGCCCGCCTTCGCCGGGTCGCCGTAGGGATTCTTGCGGATGGCGAGAATCGAAATGACCCGATCACATGCCCTTCACAGCCTCCGGCTGGAAACAGCGGTCATGCTCCCGAGAAACGTCTGGCTGGCGACGCCGTTCGTCGTGCTCGCGCTGGTGGTGGCGAGCTTCACGCTGACGCCGCTGTGGATCCAGCGGCGCGCCGCGGACCTGCGCGAGCCTGCCTACGGCGCTCTCGCCTCCTCGGTGCGGGCGCTCGGCGCGCTGATCGACATGCGCGACCAGCAGCATCGCGCCATCGTCCTCGGCGGCCCCTCCGGCGACGCCGCCGGGGCGCTGGAAGCACGGCAACGTCTTGCCTCCTCGCTCCTCGCCTATGCCTCGGCCCGCGGTCCAGCGGCAGGCAAGCTCGCCAGCGCGCTGCAGCGCTTTCTCGCGGCTGCTGCGCTTCCGGACGTGCCCGCGCTCCAGAACGCCTCCGAGAAGCTGAACCGCTTCCTGATGGATGAGCTCGCCGCGGAGCAGCAGCGCGCCATCCTCGCCTCGCTGCGCCTGGAACAGATCCGGGCACGGTCGACGCAGCTCGCTAACGATCTGAACCTGGTCTGGGCGCTCCTCGCCACGGCCGCGGGTCTGGGCGCGGCGCTGCTCGTGCGGCGGCACCAGCGGACCAGCGAACAGGTCCGCCGCTTCGAGCGCGAGCGCGCCCAGGAGCTGGAGCAGTTCGCCGGGCGCGTCGCACACGACGTCGTCAGTCCGCTCGGGCCGGTCTCCGTCGGCGTGCATTTCCTCGCCCGCAAGCTCGAGGGCGATCCGCAGGCCGAGGGCGCGGTCCGGGTCATCCGGGAAAGCCTCGATCGGGTCGGCGCGATCGTCGACGAGCTCCTGCGCTTCGCGCAGGCCGGAGCCAAGCCCGTTCCTCACGAGTCCGCGGATCTGCCGCGCGTGATCGAGGCGCTCCGCGAGGAGCTGCTCCCTGCCGCGAGCCAGCGGGGCGTCGCGCTCACGCTCGAGCCGGTACCCGCGGTGAAGATCGCGTGCTCCGAGGCGGCCGTCCTGGTGGTGCTGCAGAACCTGCTGCGGAACGCGATCAAGTACGTCGGCGACGGCCCGAAGAAGCTCGTGTCGGCATGGGCGACCGTGACGTCGGGAAGGGTTCGCGTGGTGGTGCAGGACTCGGGGCCCGGAATCCCGTCCGGCATGGAAAAGACGATCTTCGAGCCGTACGTTCGCGGCGGCGGGAATCCGCAGCCGGGGATCGGCCTCGGTCTCGCGACGGTGAAGCGGATCGTCGAATCGCGTCGCGGCCGGGTCGGCGTCTCGTCCGATCCGCGCAGAGGCTCGACGTTCTGGGTGGAGTTTCCGCTCGTCGGGGGGCCGAACCCGGCGCCAGGCTGATGCGCAGCCGGGCCGGACCGCCCATCCTTCATCGCCGGCTTCCCTGACGCCGGACGACGGTGAGGGTTCCCTCGCTCGGGCGAGATCTCCGGCATCCGCTGGAGCGCAACGGGGACCTGCTCGCCGTCATGGTGAGCGCGGCCGACGATGGCCCCCGCGCGCCACGTGCCGACGAAGATGAGCTCCTCGTCTCCCCGCCTCATCTCGAACCCGACGCTCCCGTCGCTCTCGCTCGCCTGGACGAGATTCATCTTTCCCGAGCCCTCGAGCTCGAGCGTGCCCGTCAATCCCGAGCGGGAACGCGCGAACTCCGCGCGCACGAGCCTCGGCTCGCCCGCCACATCCAGCGTTCCCACCCACACGCCGGGGAGCCGCGCGGGCGGCGCTTCGTGGCAAGCCGAGAGCGAGAGAAAAAGGACAGTGAGATGCATGCAGTTCATCGCCGGCCTCCGGGCGCAGAATCGCCCAGGCGGAAAAAGCGGCAACCGGATTGGGACGAAACGGACTTCTGCGGGGATCACCCGGCCGGCGCGGCCGCTACTCGATGATCTTCCGCAGACGCTCGCTGTAGGTGCGGCTCGACATCAGCTTCGTTCCGTCGCGGAGGACCACCGCGTATTCCCCGTGAAACCAGGGCTCGAGGCGCTGGATGGAGTCGACGTTGACGATCGCCGACCGGTGCACGCGGAGGAAGCGATCGGGATCGAGGCGCTCCTCGAAGCTCCGGAGCGTGTCCCGCAAGAGGTGCTCCTGGCCGCCGGCGTGGATCTTCACGTAGTTTCCCGCCGCCTCCAGCCACTCGATGTCGGCGATGCGGACGAAGTACACCGCTTCGCCGGTGCGGATGGCGACGCGCTCCTTCGTGCGCCGCTCGGCCCGGACGGTTTCCAGCAGCGCGAGGACGTCCGGCTCGATGCCGCCGCGCGCGGGCTGCGCCAGCTTCTTCAGCACGTGCGCCATGGCCTCGGTGAAGCGCGCGCGCGTGAACGGCTTGAGGAGGTAGTCGACGGCGTGCACCTCGAATGCGCGGAGCGCGAACGCGTCGTACGCAGTGACGAAGATCACCGCCGGAGTCGCCTCGGGGGGAAGCTTCTCCAGAACGCCGAACCCGTCGCATTCAGGCATCTGCACGTCGAGGAACAGCAGCGAGGGCCGCAGCTCGCGGACGCTTGCCGCCGCCTCGTTCCCGTCGCGCGCCTCGCCCACCACGGCCACCTCGGGAAAGGAGGCGAGAAGGGTCCTGATCCGCTCCCGCGCGAGCGGCTCGTCGTCGGCGATCACCGCGCGGATGCGAGTCATCCATTCCTCCCGCGCATCGTCTCGCGCGGAATCCTGACGACTACCTCCGTACCCGATTCCGGATTGCCTTTCAGCGCGATCGCGCCGCGGCTTCCGTACAGCTGCTCGAGCCGCAGCCGGATGTTCGACAACCCGATGCCCTCACGGATCCCGTTCTCGGAGAGCCCCGCCCCGTCGTCGGCGACGCTGATCTCGATGAGCTCTCCGGCGGCGTGCGCCCGGATGTCGATGCGGCCTGCGCCTGCCCGCCTGTCGATGCCGTGGCGGATGGCGTTCTCCACCAGCGGCTGGAGGATGAAGAGCGGGACCGTGGCGTCGAGCAGCGCCGGATCGACGTTGACGCCGATGGAGAGCCGATCGCCGAAGCGAATGCGCAGGATGTTGAGATAGGGCTCGAGCACCGACAGCTCCTCGCGCAAGGAAGCTTCCTGGACGTTCTTCCGCTCCAGGCTGAGGCGCAGCAGGTCGGCGAGCTGGGCCAGCATCTCGTCGGCGGCTTCGACGTTGCGGTGCATCAGCGTGGAGATGGAATGCAGCGCGTTGAACAGGAAGTGCGGCTGCAGCTCGTTGCGAAGGATCTCGAGTCTCGCCTTGGTGAGGTGGCTTTCCAGCTGCGCGGCGCGCATCTGCCCTTCGCGCAGGGACCTCTGGTATTCGACGGCGTGGATCACTCCCACGACCATCGCGAGCATGAACCCGTCGTAGAAGAGGCTCTCGATCAGGTGCTGCTTGATCTGCAGCGCCGGCACCGGGAACCACCACTGCCGGGCAGGGAGATAGATGGCGTATTTGATCGCCACCAGCACGAGCAGGGCGGCGAGATACAGGGGCGCGTATCTCCAGCGCCCCGCGCCGAGCGGCCACCTGCGCACTACCCAGAGGAAGACCAGGGTGCTGCCGGCGTTGAGCTCGAACCCGAAGAGGCTGAGCGCGAGCATGCGCTCCCAGTCGCTCGGTTGAGCCGAGTAGATCCGGTTCAGCGTCGAGAACCCCGCCGCGAGGACCGCGACCAGCGCCCAGATGGCGATCACCACCGCGGCGTCGCGCAGCCCGCGTCGCGCCGCCCCCGGCAAGGAATGGACCGGAGCGGGTTGCGTCCGGGTCGAGGCAGTTGCCGTGAGAACGGAGCCATTCATCTGGACCCGCCGGGAAAGTGGTGCAACCTATCCACGATCAACGTCGGCGAGCAATCCAAAGGGACGACCCGTCCCTTTCGAGGGACGGGCCGGCCTTCGTGCGCCGTGATTCGCCGGGCCAGGGAAGCGCGATGGGCGCACGACGGAGAAGGCGTCTGCCGAGACCGCTGCCGATGACCACCACCAGGACCACCGGCGCGAAATGCCAGAGAAGCAGATGGAGGCGGTCTTCGCGGGCGCAAACCAGCACGCTTGCGAGCACCGCCAGCGAGGCCGCCGACAGCAGCGCGACGCCCGCAGTCCATCCGGGTCTGAGCGGCGCCGCTTTCCGGAGCAGGAGCAGGACCGTGAGTCCGGGCACGAGGGCGAGGCCCAGGATCGTCGGGATGCAGGACGCGCCGTTCAGCGAAGGAGGCGAGGGAGCCGAAGCATCCGAGGCGACGACGGCGCCCCAGAGCAGGAATCCGACGATCGAGAGGACCCGCCCGCGCGCGCTCCGCTCGGCTCCGGGCACGCTGAGCTGGAAGGCGCTGCGCCCCGCGAGGAGGAAGGTCGCGAGCAGCAGCGCGGTTTCGACGAGATAGACAGGGTCGCGAAGCTTCGAGGCGAGATCCGGGCGTGTGCCACGCGCCAGCGTCCCGAGAAGGACGCTGAGGAGGGAAAACGCCGCCCAGAGCATGGTCCTCTGCTCCACCGCGCGGAGCGGCTGCACCCTTCGCAGGTCGGCCGCGAGCGACCGGATCAGATCGTCAGTTCTCATGAACCAGGCTCCCCGACCAGCTTGCGCAGCGCCTTGTAGCCGCGATGCGCGGTGATCTTCACGGACGATCTCGACATTCCCGTCTTCAGGGAGATGTCCGCGACCGACAGCTCGTCGAACTTGAGCATCTGGATGATCTCGCGCTGCCTCGTCGAGAGCATCGCCAACGCCCGGCGGAGGAAGCGGTTTGCCGGTTCGCGGTCCGCGCCGGGCGCTGACGACGCCACCTCCTCCAACAGCCGATCGGAGCCGACCTCGTTCAACTGCTGCCGCCGCCGCTTCGCGACCAGATCGAGCAGCCGGTTCCTGGCGATCGCGTACATCCAGGGAAGGAACGGGCGGCCGGCATCCCAGGCGTGGCGGTCGCGATGGATGGCGAGAAGCGTCTCCTGCGCTACGTCCTCGACGCCGTCGGCGTGGGGGAGGCGTGCGCGCGCGAACGCCCGCACCAGCCCGGTCACTTCCGTGAGCAAGGCCTCGTACGCGCGCCGATCGCCGTCCTGCGCCCTTCGCATCAGCTCGGAGAGATGTCGATCGAGACCCAATCCGCCTCCATCGGCATCTACGGTTCGTAGTCCTATCCGGTTACGGCGGGCGCGAACCGCTGCGGGTTGTAACCGGACCTCTCTCTTTCGCGCATGAAGCGGTGGCCGCACGACGTGACTGGAGACCGCGCATGACCGGACTGCAGAGGAGGGTGCGACGCGGGTGGATGCGCCACGATCGCTGGGCGCTTCTGCCGCTTCGGGTGATGGTCGGGTTCGGCTTCGCCGCCCACGGATATGCAAAGCTGGCCCGAGGTCCTGCGGGATTTGCGCCGATCGTCGCCGCCCTCGGATTCCCTGCGCCGCTGTTGACGGCATGGGCGACGTCGATCGTCGAGTTTGCGGGCGGAATCCTGATGATGTCCGGTGCGCTGGTCCTCCCGCTGAGCTTCGCGTTCGCCGCGATCATGGCGGTGGCCATGTTCGGCGTTCATCTCCGGTACGGGTTCTCGTCGATCCGGCTACTGGCGCTCACCAGCGACGGCGCACGGTTCGGGCCCGTGGGGTACGAGCTGAATCTTCTGTACCTGGCGGCCGTCGCGACCCTGGCGCTCGCCGGATCGACTCCGCTCTCCGTCGACCGCGCGCTGGAGGAGAGAAGGCGCCGGCCGAATGAAACGCTCTCGGCTTCTTCGGAAGCTTCACAAAGGAGGTCAGCATGAAGACGGGAAGGCTGGTTGCGATCCTGATGGCGATGACGGGCTGCGCCGGCATGGGCAGGCTGACGATGGAGAGCAGAGATGTTGCCAGCGGGCATTGGAACGGCATGGTCGTACGCGACGGATGGGAGCGCCCTCTCTTCCTGGAGATCGAAACGGCGGGCAGCACGTACCGGGGAACATGGCGGTCGTTGCAGCAGGGGCGCAGCATGACTCTCGAGGACGTGGAGGTCCGCGGAGACGAGATCCGCTTCGACACCGGGCGTCTGCGCTTCCTCGGGCGCCTGAGCGGAAATACGCTCTCAGGGACGGTGGTGGACCTCCCCGCAGGTGCTCCCGCCGGCGACTTCACCATGACCCGCGAAGAGCCGGTGACCGGCTCGTTCATCTGATCATGCGCGCTCCGGGCATCGTCAGAATTCGCCGCGGCGATGTCCCGGAGGCCTCCCGGCGCGAGTGGATTGGCCTCGGCGTCCTCGCGATTCCCTGCGTGCTGTACTCCATGGACCTGACCGTGCTGAACCTCGCGGTGCCGTCGCTCATTGCGGACCTGCGGCCCAGCAGCACGCAGCTTCTCTGGATCATCGACATCTACGGCTTCGTGCTCGCAGGCTCGCTCATCCCGATGGGCACGCTCGGCGATCGCATCGGACGGCGGCGGCTGCTCCTGCTGGGCGCCGCCGCCTTCGGCGTCTCTTCGGTAATCGCCGCGTTCGCGACCAGCGTCGCGATGCTGATCGCTGCCCGCGCCATCCTGGGAGTGGCGGGAGCGACGCTCGCGCCTTCGACGCTCTCGCTGATCCGCAACATGTTCCAGAATCCGGCGCAGCGAAGGGTGGCCGTAGGCGTCTGGGTCGCGAGCTTCTCCGCCGGCACCGCCATCGGCCCGCTGGTCGGGGGCGCCCTGCTCGAACACTTCTGGTGGGGATCCGTGTTCCTGGTCGGCGTGCCCCTGATGCTCGTGCTCCTCGTTCTCGGGCCCGTGCTGCTCCCCGAGTTCCGCGATCCCGCTCCCGGACGCGTCGACTTGATCAGCTCTGCCCTGTCGCTCCTGGGCATCCTCGGCATCATCTACGGCCTCAAGCGGGTGGCCGCAGCGGGCAGCACGTCCGCGGCGGCGCTCTCGATCCTCCTCGGCGCCGGCGCTGCGATCCTCTTCGTGCGGCGGCAGGCGAGGCTGGCACATCCGCTGATCGATCTTCAGGTGTTCCGCAGACCCGCCTTCACCGCCGCGCTTGCGATCTACGCGTTGACCAGCTTCGTCACGCTCGGCGTCTTCGTCTTCACCTCGCAATACCTGCAGCTGGTGCTCCGGCTCTCGCCCTGGCACGCGGGCCTGTGTACGGTGCCGTTCGCCGGCGCCTTCATCGTGGGTTCGCTCTTCACGGCGCCCGTCGCGCGCCGCGTGCGTCCCGCATGGGTGATCGCCTCCGGGCTGTTCCTCGCGGCCGCGGGGTTCACCCTGCTCGCCCAGCTCAGGGCCGATTCGAGCCTCGCCCTGTTCATCGCCGGAGAGGTCGTCGAGGCGCTCGGTCTCGCGCCGGTCTTCACGCTGGCGAATGACTTGATCATCGGCAGCGCCCCGTCGGGGCGCGCGGGCGCCGCCGCGGCGCTGTCGGAGACCGGCTCGGAGCTGGGCGGGGCGCTGGGGATCGCCGTTCTCGGCAGCATCGGCGCGGTGGCGTACCGGCATGAAATGGCGCAAGCGGGCGGCGCGGACCTGGTGCCTGCCGCGCGCGACGCGCTGGGGACGGCCTTGCAGATCGCACAAGGCCTCCCTTTTCCGGCGAACGCGGCGCTGGCCGGCGCAGCGCGCCACGCCTTTTCATCTTCGCTCCGGCTCATGTGCGGCGTGGCAGCGATCGTCGCGGTGGGACTCTCGATCGCCGCGGCGCTCCTTCTCGAAGGCGGCGCCACGAAAGTGGCAACCATCGAGGGCAATCCGCTCTCTTCGCTGGAGTGATCGCGGGTCGCAGGGCTGCCCGCTGCGTCCGGGCGCCGGTAGCGAGCGGCCGGACATCGCGTGTAGAGATGTGCCGTGCGCGCTGCCATCGCCCAGCGATTCGCCGCCGTCGCAGGCGGGCTTCCCGGCGTCTTCTGGACGATGTGGTGGGGCCTGATCGTCAATCGCCTCGCCAGCTTCGTGATCGCGTTCCTTTCGCTCTACCTCGTTCGCGATCGGGGCATGCCGCCGGCGGAGGCAGGGCGGATCCTCGCGCTCTACGGCATCGGCTTCACCGTCGCCGGCCCGCTGGGCGGCCTGCTCGCCGACCGCATCGGCCGGCGCGCCACCATGATCGCGGGACTCCTCTGCGGTGCCGCGTCCGTCGGCGCGCTTGCGTTCGCGCGCGCCCCGGCGTTGCTCGCGATGTTCACCTTCCTCGCCGCCGCCACCGGCGACATGTACCGGCCCGCGATGAGCGCGGCCGTCGCCGACGTGGTTTCGCCCGCCGACCGGGCCCGCGCGTACGGTCTCGTGTACTGGGCGGTCAATTTCGCCCTCTCGGTCGGCCTGGTCATCGGCGGCCTGGTCGCGGAGCGGAGCTTCGTCGCGCTCTTCCTCGCGGACGGCGGGACGTCCATCGCCGCCGCCGCCATCGTGTTCTTCCGCGTTCCGGAGACGCGCCCGAAGCACGTCGTGCACGAGCCGGCCATTCGCGGGCTCCTGAAGGTGTTCGGCGACGGACCGTTTGCCTCCTTCCTGATCCTTCACCTTGCCGCCCTGACGGTGTTCGTCCAGTGGCAGCTCGCGTTGCCGATCGACATGTCTGCCCACGGGCTCGGGCCTTCCGCATATGCCTTTTTGATGGCGGTGAACTGCGCCGGAGTGGTGTTCCTGCAGCCCATCCTCTCGATGCGGCTGCATCGGTTCGACCCCGCCTCGCTGCTGGCGCTTTCGGCGGCCCTGTTCGGCGTCGGCTACGGCATCAACGCGATGGGCGGCAGCCTCCTGGTCTACAGCGTCGGCACTGCGTTCTGGACCGTGGGCGAGGTCGTCGGCTTCCCCGTCGCCTCGACGATGGTGGCGAATCTCGCCCCGCTTGAGCTGCGAGGCCGTTACCAGGGGGCATTCTCGATGTGCTGGGGCGTCGCCTTCACCATCGCGCCGCTCGTCGCGGGCGAGGCGATCCAGAGATACGGCTCCCGCACTCTCTGGCTGCTCTGCCTCGCGGTGGCGCTCGTCGTCTCCGTCGGGCATCTGGTGACGGCGGAGCCCCGGCGCAAGCGCCTCGCCGACCTGGAGCGGTCGGCCGCAGGACCCGCAGCCGCGGTGATGCCTTCATAGAGGGTGATACTCTTTCGCGGGAGGCGCCATGGCGCAGCCGGCAGAAGCGATCGCCGTCAGGGGCCTGCGCAAGGAGTACGGGACACCGCGCGGCACGGTCCTCGCCCTCGACGACATCGACTTCACCGTGGGCGAAGGGGAGTTCGTCGCCATCGTCGGCCCGTCGGGCTGTGGCAAGTCGACCCTCCTGAAGATCCTCGCCGGCCTGCTTCCCACCACGCGCGGCGAGGTCAGGCTGCGCAACGCGCCGATCGACGGACCGCGGCGCGACATCGGGGTCGTCTTCCAGTCTCCGGTCCTGTTCCCCTGGCGAACCGTGCTGGACAACGTCCTCCTGCCCATCGACGTGCAGCGGCTCGGGCGCGAGAAGAACCGTTCCCGCGCTCTCGATCTGCTCGCGCTCGTCGGCCTGAGCGGGTTCGAGCGCCGGTACCCCTGGGAGCTCTCCGGAGGCATGCAACAGCGCGTCGCGATCACCCGCAGCCTGATCCACAACCCCGCGATGCTGCTCATGGACGAGCCGTTCGGCGCGCTCGATGCCATGACGCGCGAGGGCCTGAACGTCGAGCTGCAGCGAATCTGGCTGGCGCACCGGGAAACGGTGGTCTTCATCACACACTCCATCGCCGAGGCCGTCTTTCTCGCCGACCGCGTCCTGATCATGACGCCACGGCCCGGCCGGATCACCGAAGAGCTGCCCGTCCCCATCCCGCGCCCGCGGCCGCTCGACGTCATGGGGGCCCCGGAGTTCGGCGAGATCGTCCGGCGGATCCGCGCGCATTTCCGATCGAGAGGCGGCATCGAGGGGTGAATGGATTGCGCAATGCGCTCTTGCGCGCGCTTCTCCTCGTGGCCTCTCTCGCCGCCTGGGAAGGCGCGGTGCGCGCGCTGCGCGTCCCGGCTTTCATCCTGCCGCGTCCGACCGAGATCGGGGCCGCGCTCTACCGCGGCGCCGTCAGCGGCATCTATCTCCAGCACCTCTGGGTCACGGGGGCGGAGACGCTGCTCGGGTTCGCGCTCGGCTCGCTCGTCGCTTTCGTGGTGGGCACGGGGATCGCCGCGAGCCGCCGCACCGAGTACTTCCTCTACCCGTACATCGTGATGTTCCAGTCGATGCCGAAAGTGGCGCTGGCGCCGCTGGTGGTGGTCTGGTTCGGGCTCGGCCTCACCTCGAAAGTCGTGAGCGCCGCGCTGATCGCCTTCTTTCCCCTGCTGGTGAATACGATCGCCGGCCTCCGTTCGGCGGACGAAGACCGGATCGACCTGATGCGATCCCTCGACGCGACCGAGCTGCAGATCTTTCGCATGCTGCGTCTCCCCTCGGCGTTGCCGTTCATCATGGCCGGGCTGGAGGTGGCGATGGTCTTCTCGCTGGTCGGCGCCATCGTCGCGGAATTCGTCGGCGCCGAAGCGGGCCTCGGCATGCTCATCCAGAGCAGGAACTTCAGCATGGACGTGGCCGGAGAGTTCGCGGTGCTCTTCATCCTGGCCCTGATGGGGCTGCTGCTGAACATGGCGCTGGTCTTCGCGCGACGGCGCGTGCTGTTCTGGGACCCCTCGCAGAAGGCAGAATCGAACGCCGCTTCCCTGAAAGGTGGCCTATGAAGAAGACCCGGATCGCGATGCTGCCGCTGACGGCGGCCGCCCTTCTCGCAGCAGGCGCCCCAGCGGCGGAAACGACGGTGAAGGTTGGCTTCTGCGCAAAGACCATCACCTCCGCGGCCGCGCCGTTCGCGATCGCGACCAGGATGGGCTGGTACGCGCCGGCCGGGATCAAGGTGCAGCTCGTTCCCGTGCCCGGATCGACCGACTGCACGAAGCTGGTGGCGACCGGCGATCTGCCCTACTCGCTTCCGTCGATCGAGCCGCTGCCCGCGGCGTTGCGGCAGGGGGTGAAGGCGAAGATCTTCTACACGGCCTACCAGGGCAACATCTATGGCATCGCCGTGCCGAAGGACAGCCCGGTGCGGTCGGTGAAGGATCTCAAGGGCAAGAAGATCGGCGTGGCATCGATGGGCTCCGGCGGCGTGCCGGTCGCCCGCGGCCTCTTGGCGATGAACGGCCTCGACCCCGAGAAGGACGCGCAGATCGTGGTCGTCGGCGAGGCAGCGCAAGCCGCGGCGCTGGTCCGGAGCGAGCAGGTGGCGGCGCTTTCGCTGTACGACACGCAGTACGCGCTGATCGACAGCGCGGGAGTTCCCTTGCGCCTGCTCGATTCGGGCCCTGTCGCACGCTTTCCCTCGAACGGGTTCTTCGCTCTCGAAGAGACGCTGGAGAAGAATCGCGCGCAGGCGGTGGCGCTCACCCGGGGATACGCGATGGGCACCGTGTTCGCGATGGCGAACCCCGAGGCGGCGGTGAAGATCCTGTACGAGGTCTATCCGCAGACGAAGCCGACGGGAAAGAGCGACGAACAGGCGCTGCGCGACGACGTCAAGACGTTGCTTGCGCGCGCGGAGCACTGGAAGCTCGAAGCCGGCGGCGTCAAGCGGTGGGGCGAAAGCTCCGTCAAGGACTTCGATGCGTACGAGGACTTCCTCGTGAAATGGAAGGTCATCGAAGCGAAAGTCCCTGCCCAGGACGTGGTCACGAATGAACTGATCGACGAGATCAATCGCTTCGATCCGGCGAAGATCGCCGCGGAAGCGAGAGTCTACAGGTAGCCGCGGTCCGCGGACCGACCATGCAGGAGGCGAACTTGAACGACGTCACGCCGGCGCGTCTCTGGACGCCGACCGCGGCCCGGATCGAATCCGCCGGGATCACGCGTTACCGGCGCTGGCTCGAGCAGGAGCGCGGGCTCCGCTTCGATCGGTACGACGCGCTCTGGCGCTGGTCCGTCGACGAGCTGGAAGCGTTCTGGGCCTCGATCTGGGACTTCTGCGGAGTTCGATCGCATCGGCCCTGCGAACGCGTGCTCGACAGGCGGGTGATGCCCGGCGCGCGGTGGTTCGAAGGCGCGACGGTGAATTACGCCGAGCAGTTGCTCTGGCGCGCGCTCGAGCCGGAGTGGATGCCGCGCACCGCGCTGGTCTTCGAATCGGAGTCGCGGCCACGCCTGGAGTTGTCCTGGGGCGCGCTCGGCGCGCAGGTGGGCGCTCTGGCGGCGACGCTCGCGCACGCCGGCGTCCGCGCGGGCGACCGCGTCGCGGCGTACCTGCCCAACGTGCCCGAGTCGGCCGTCGGCCTGCTCGCGACCGCCAGCCTCGGAGCGATCTGGTCGAGCGCGGCGCCC
>DASREU010000095.1:0-4985 GCA_035651935.1 Myxococcales bacterium
TCCGCACGGTGATGATCACCGGCGACAACCCGCGCACGGCGGCCGCCATCGCCCGGGAATCGGGCGTGGACGACTTCCTCGCCCAGGCCACGCCCGAGACCAAGATGCGGCTGATCAAGGACGAGCAGGCCAAGGGCAAGCTGGTGGCCATGACGGGCGACGGCACGAACGACGCGCCGGCGCTGGCGCAGGCTGACGTGGGCGTCGCCATGAACACCGGGACGCAGGCGGCGAAGGAGGCGGGGAACATGGTCGACCTCGACTCCGATCCCACCAAGCTGCTGGAGGTGGTCGAGGTGGGAAAGCAGCTCCTGATGACCCGCGGGACCCTGACCACGTTCTCCATTGCCAACGACGTGGCGAAGTACTTCGCCATCCTTCCCGCGCTGTTCGTCGGCGTCTTTCCCGAGCTGGCGCCGCTGAACGTGATGAGGCTGGCCTCGCCCTACAGCGCGATCCTCAGCGCCGTCATCTTCAACGCCATCATCATCATCCTGCTCATCCCGCTGGCGCTGCGGGGCGTCCGCTACCGTCCGCTGGGAGCGGCAGCGTTGCTGCGCCGGTCGCTGCTCGTCTATGGCCTGGGCGGCGTCGTCGCACCCTTCGTCGGCATCAAGCTGATCGATCTCGGCCTGGCAGCGGCCGGGTTGGTCTGAGGAGACGCCCATGATGCGCAGAGAGCTGGTCACCGCCGTCCGCACCACGCTGGTCACGCTCGCCGTGACCGGGCTCGCCTATCCGCTGCTCACCACGGCCGTCGCGGCCGTGCTCTTCCCCGAGAGGGCCGCCGGCAGCCTGATCGCGGACGGCGCCGGCGATCCCATCGGCTCGGAGCTGATCGCGCAACCCTTCGCCAGGCCCGGGTATCTCCAGCCGCGCCCTTCGGCGGCCGGCGAGAAGGGCTACGACGCCGCGGGATCCTCGGGCTCCAACCTGGGGCCGACGTCGAAGGCGCTGCGCGAGCGGGCGGAGAAGGAGCTGCAGAGGCTGCAGGAGGAAAATCGCGATGCCCCTGGTCCGGTGCCCGCGGAGCTGATCACCACCTCCGCGAGCGGTTTGGACCCGCACCTGTCGCCCGAGGCGGCGCTCTGGCAGGCCCCGCGGATCGCCCGGGCCCGCAACGTCGACGAGGCGCGCGTCCGCACCGTGATCGCGGCGAACGTGGAAGGACGCGACCTCTTCGTCCTGGGCGAGCCGCGGGTCAACGTGCTCCGGGTCAACCGCGCACTCGATCGCCACTTTGGAAAGGTGACGTCCGCCGCGCGGTGACGGCGCCGGGATGGCGGGGGAATGCCCCCCGTGCTGGAATGCGCACGAGGATGAATGACGAAGACGGCGCAGACGCGGCGGCCAGAGGACTTCCTCGAGCTGGTGGAGCGCGCGAAGCGCGGCCGCCTCAAGCTCTACGTCG
Source organism: Myxococcales bacterium (assembly GCA_035651935.1). Taxonomy (GTDB): domain Bacteria; phylum Myxococcota; class Myxococcia; order Myxococcales; family 40CM-4-68-19; genus 40CM-4-68-19. The sequence goes on from DASREU010000095.1 coordinate 1,412, forward strand.
GCTTCGCCGCGGGCGTGGGAAAGACGTACCGCATGCTGGAGGAAGCGCACGACCTGCGGCGCCGCGGCGTGGACGTGGTGGTGGCGTTCGTCGAGCCGCACGGCCGTGCGGAGACCTCCGCCCTGCTGGACGGGCTGGAGATCGTCCCCCGCAGGCGGACGGAATACCGCGGCGTGGTGGTCGAGGAGATGGACCTGGACGCGGTGCTCGCGCGCCGGCCCACGGTGGCGGTGGTGGACGAGATCCCGCACACGAACGCGCCCGGCTCGCGCAACCGCAAGCGGTACCAGGACGTGATCGCCCTCCTCGATGCCGGGATCAACGTGATCGGCGCGATGAACGTGCAGCACCTGGAGTCGCTGAACGGCCTGATCGAGCGCGCCACCGGCGTCGCGGTGCGCGAGACCGTGCCGGACAACTTCCTCAAGCAGGCCGACCAGGTGGTGAATCTCGACCTGGCGGTCGAGGACCTCCAGGAGCGGCTGCAAGCGGGAAAGATCTACGCGCCGGAGAAGATCCCCTGGGCGCTGGAGAACTTCTTCAAGGACCAGAACCTCGCCACCCTGCGCGAGCTGGCGCTGCGCGAGGTCGCGGAGAGCCTCGACCGCGCGGGGATCGCGAAAGGCGCGCCGGAGGTCAAGGCGTCGGGCCGGGTCATGGTCTGCCTCTCCTCCGATCCGCCGCGCGCGAAGACGCTCCTTTCCCGGGCCTCGCGGATGGCGGGGCGGCTGAACACCGATTGGTTCGCCGTCTACGTGGAGACGCCGGACGAGGCGCCGCACCTGATCGACGCCGAGGCGCAGCGGCACCTGCTCGCGAACGTGGAGAAGGCCCGGGAGCTGGGCGCCGAGGTGGTGCGGCTCAAGTCGGACGATCCGGCGCAGGCGCTGCTGGACTTCGCCCGCACGCACGGGATCGCCCACGTGCTCGTGGGCCGCTCGCTGCAACCCTGGTGGAAGCAGGTGCTGCGCGGCTCCGTCCTCACCCGGCTCTTGCGCGAGGGCAACGACTTCGACCTCCACGTGGTGGCTGCGACCGACGAGGAACGCTCGTGACCCTGCGCTCGAAGCTCCTCCTCGCGCAGGCCCCGCTCGCCGCGGGTCTGGCGCTCCTCGGCCTGGTGGCGCTCACGACGCTCCGGACGCTGGGAGAGAGCTCGGAGCGCATCCTGCAGGACAACTTCCGCAGCGTGCTCGCGGCGCAGCGGATGAACGAGGCCGCCGAGCGGGTGGACAGCGCCGCGCTCTTTCGCGCCGCGGGCCGTCCCGGGGAGGCCGACGCCCAGGCGGCCCCGAACATCCAGGCCTTCGAGTCCGAGCTGGAAGTGCAGGAGAAGAACATCACCGAATCGGGCGAGGCCGACGCGACGCACCACCTGCGGGAGGCCTGGAACCAGTACCGGACCCGCTACGGGGAGTTCCGGCGGAACGCCGCGGAGAGCGAGCTTCGGCGGCGCTACTTCGAAGAGCTGCGGCCGTCCTTTCTCACGCTGAAGAGAGCGGCGGAGAAGATCCTGGAGATCAACCAGGACGCGATGCTGCTCAAGAGCGATCAGGCGCGCGCGACCGCGGACCGGAACCGTTCGTTGCTCCTCTTCTCCACGCTGGCCGCGCTGGCGCTTTCCCTGTTTGCCTCGGTCTCGCTGACCCGGCGCGCGCTGCGCCCGCTGGGCGTGCTCAGCCTGGCGGTGCGGCGGATCGGCGAGGGCGACCTGCAGGCGCGCGCGCGCATCGAGGGGGAAGACGAGATCGCGCAGGTGGGCCGCGAGCTCGACACCATGGCCGACCGGCTGAACGAGTACCGGAGCAGCTCCCTCGGCGAGCTGCTCCAGGCGCAGCAGGCCTCGCAGGCGGCCATCGACAGCCTGCCCGACCCGGTGCTGGTGATCGGCGCGGATGGCACCCTGCTCAACGTCAACGAGAGCGCGGAGCGCGAGCTGCAGATCAGCGCCGGCGAGCAGCCGCTGGCCCGGATCGCTCCCGAGCTGCGGGAGGCGATCGAGAAGGTGCGCTTCCACGTGGTGTCCGGGAAGGGACCGTACCTGCCCCGCGGCCTGGAGGAGGCCCTTCAGGTGCGCGACCGCAAGTTGCTGCCCCGCGCGACGCCGCTCTATTCGGAGCAAGGGTCGGTCGCAGGAGTGACGATCGTCCTGCAGGACGTGACCCGGCTGGTGCGATTCGACGAGCTGAAGAACGACCTGGTGGCGACGGTGGCGCACGAGTTCCGCACACCGCTCACCTCCCTGCGCATGGCCATCCACATCCTCATCGAGGGCACCGTGGGGCCGGTCAGCGAGAAACAGGAGGACCTGTTGCGCGCCGCCCGCGAAGATTGCGAGCGTCTGCAGGGCATCGTCGACGACCTGCTGGATCTTTCCCGCATCCAGGCAGGAAAGGTGGAGGTGCAGCCTGCGCCGATCTCCTCCAAGTCCCTGGTGGAGGGAGCGGTGGCGAATCGCTCTGCCGCCGCCGCCGCGGCGAAGGTCCGGCTGCTGGCGGAGATCGGCGAGCCGGTCCTTCCCGTTCTGGCGGACGCGGAGCGCATCGCCCTGGTCCTGGACAACTTGATCAGCAACGCCGTCCGGCACAGCCTGGCGGACCAGGAGGTCATCGTGCGTGCGCGCGCGGACGGCAAAGGCGTGCGCTTCGAGGTGGAAGACCACGGCGAAGGGATCCCTCCCGAATACCGGCAACGCATCTTCGAGAAGTTCTTCCGCGTGCCCGGAACCAAGGGGGAAGGGATCGGGCTCGGCCTTTATCTTGCGCGGGAGATCGTGCTCGCCCACGGCGGGGAGATGGGGGTGGAGAGCGAGGTGGGGAAGGGCAGCCGGTTCTGGTTCACCCTGGCGGTTCCGGGGCGGTCGTCGACCCCGGGGCGCGTCGCGGCGTGAGCGGCGGCGGGGCGCGTCGCCGAGCGGTGCCGGGCCGCGGGCGCGCCGGGCGTCGCGGTCGATCCGTTCGCGCGTCGCGGTTGCGCCGCTGCGCCAGAGGAAGGTGTGACGACGGAATCCCGAACTTGAATTCGCAGACATCACTTCGGCGCGCGCAATGGGGTCCAGCCCGGGGACATCGCTGACAGTCCGGACCGGAGGAATGGAACGACCTGGGCTGATGCGGACCGCAGCTGAATCGAGGCGCGATTGTAGATTCACCTCAAGTCCCATGCGCAGGGCGTCTGATCGATGGAGCGACCAACTTGAATTCGCGGACATGATCTCGGCGCGCGCAACGGGGTCCAGACTGGGGACATCGTTGACACGCCGGCTGACCTGCGGCCCCGCGCGATGTCACACCCCCTCGCTACGATGCGAGAATGAAGAAAGGCCAGCAAGAGCTGCCATTGCCGATGTGGGGCGGAGCGCGGAAGGGCGCGGGCCGCAAGCGCAGCGCGAGCCGGCCGCAGGTGCCGCACGCGCCGCGCGGCAAGTTCCACAACGCCGCGCTGCACGTCACGCTGCGCATGCGCGCGGAGGTCTGGAATCTGCGGACCCGGCGCTGCTTCAGCGCGCTCCGGCATTCCTTCGAGCGCGGCTGCCAGAAGCTCGGCTTCCGCGTGATCCACTTCTCGGTGCAGG